>JBBRPN010000033.1:0-26983 GCA_038227925.1 Caulobacterales bacterium
CTTGATGGGGGTGGAGTTCAATCAGCACCCGGAGCTGTGGCGGGCGGTGGTGATCCAGGTGCCCCTGCTGGACATGCTGCGCTACGAACAGATCGGGGCCGGCGCCTCGTGGGTGGGCGAATACGGCAGCGTCGCCGTCCCAGCAGAGCGGGCCTTCCTCGCCTCCATATCGCCCTACCAGAACCTGACGGCCGGCGCCCCCTATCCCGAACCCTTCTTCGTCACCTCCACCAAGGACGACCGGGTGACCCCGGTCCACGCCCGCAAGATGGCGGCCAAGATGGAGGCGATGGGCCTGCCCTTCCTCTATTTCGAAAACACCAACGGCGGCCACGCGGCGTCCGCTAACCTCGCCGAAAAAGCCGAGCGGACGGCTCTGGAGTTCACCTATCTGGTCAGGAAGGTGATGGATTGAGGGGGTCTAGGCCGCCGCCATCGACTGGATTTCAAATGCCCCCCATCGTCTCGATCTCCAACCTCTCCAAGACCTACGCCTCGGGGTTTCAGGCGCTGAAGTCGGTCGATCTGGCCATCGAGGCGGGGGAGATCTTCGCCCTCCTGGGCCCCAACGGGGCGGGCAGGACCACCCTGATCGGCATCGTGTGCGGCATCGTCAATCCGAGCGGCGGGGTGGTGACGGCCGGCGGCCACGACGTGGTGCGCGATTATCGCGCCGCCCGCTCGCTGATCGGCCTGGTGCCGCAGGAGCTTTCCACCGACGCCTTCGAGAGCGTGTGGGCGACGGTGAATTTCAGTCGCGGCCTGTTCGGCAAGGCGCCCGACCGCCCTTACGTGGAAAAGCTGCTGAAGGACCTCTCCTTGTGGGACAAGCGGGCAGCGAAGATCATGACCCTGTCCGGCGGCATGAAGCGGCGGGTGATGATCGCCAAGGCCCTGTCGCACCAGCCGCGCATCCTCTTTCTCGACGAGCCGACCGCCGGGGTGGACGTCGAACTGCGCCGCGACATGTGGGAGATGGTCCGCTCCCTGCGATCGACGGGCGTCACCATCATCCTCACCACCCACTATATCGAGGAGGCGCAGGAGATGGCCGACCGGATCGCGGTGATGAACCGCGGCGAGATCATCCTGGTCGAGGACAAGGCGGCGCTGATGGCGACACTGGGCAAGAAGCAGCTCACCCTGAGGCTGCGGCAGCCGCTGGAGGGTTTGCCCGAGGCCCTCGCCGGCGAGCCGCTCACTCTGTCGGCCGGCGGATGCGAACTCGTCTACGCCTATGACGGGGCGGGCGGTGGGGCGGGGGTGGCCGCCCTCCTGGCCCGCCTCGCCGATCTGGGAATCGCCTTCAAGGATCTCGACACCCGCGAAAGCTCCCTGGAGGATATCTTCGTCTCCCTGGTCAGGGCCGCGCCATGAGGGCCCCGGCGCTCAACGGCCACGCCATCTGGGCCATCTACCGCTTCGAGATGGCCCGCACCCTGCGCACCCTGGGCCAGAGCATTCTGGCCCCGGTGATCTCCACCTCGCTCTATTTCGTGGTGTTCGGGGCGGCGATCGGCTCGCGGATCAGCGCCGTCGACGGGGTGAGCTACGGCGCCTTCATCGTGCCGGGGCTGCTGATGCTGTCGCTGCTCACCCAGAGCATCGCCAACGGCTCGTTCGGCATCTTCATGCCGAAGTTCTCCGGCACCATCTACGAGGTGCTGTCGGCCCCGATCTCCTTCGTCGAGATCCTGATCGGCTATGTCGGCGCCTCGGCCACCAAGTCGATCGTCCTTGGGCTGATCATCCTCATCACCGCCCGCCTGTTCGTGCCGTTCCACATCGCCCACCCGCTCATGACCGCCCTCTTCCTCACCCTGACCTCGGTGACCTTCAGCCTGTTCGGCTTCACCCTGGGCATCTGGGCCGACGGCTTCGAGAAGCTGCAGATCGTGCCGGCCCTGATCGTCACCCCCCTGACCTTCCTGGGCGGCAGCTTCTACTCGATCGCCATGCTGCCGGCCCCGTGGCGCCAGATCACCCTGTTCAACCCGGTGGTCTATCTGATCAGTGGCCTGCGCTGGAGCTTCTACGGCGTCGCCGACGTGGCGGTGGGGGTGAGCCTGGCCATGACCCTAGTCTTCCTGGCCGGGTGCCTGGCGGCGGTGGGGTGGATGTTCAGGACCGGATACCGGCTTAAGGCGTAGGGACTGTGGCTCGCCGAGCGCGGCGATGGGGACGGCATGATCCTCGATGGCGCCGCTTTGGCCGGCCGTCAGAGCGAGGGTCACGGCGATCCCATGGAGCGAGAGACGAGGCCGAAAACGCACGACGATCAGGCGGCGCGCACCTGAAGCGCAACGCCCAGGTCCCGTTGAAGATGAGCGGTCATCGCGAACAGGGTTGGATCGCCGGACCGCACCATCCTTTCGGTTGACCGGCGCCGGCGGCGGGCTTAGTCCATCCCACGAGAGTTTGGTTTGTTGGATGGCCCCCATGCGCGTGGCGAGTTGGCTGGCGGCTTTGGCGCTGATGTTGGCGGCGGGCGGCGCGGTCGCGGGGACGCGCCCCGTTCCCGCCTACGATCACATTTTCCTGATCATCGAGGAGAACCACGGCCTCGATCAGATCATCGGCAATCCGGCCGCGCCGAACCTGAACGCCCTGGCCCGCCAGTACGGCCTGGCGACGAGCTATTTCTCGACCACCGACCCGAGCGAGCCCAACTACATCGCCATGCTCGCCGGCGACTCCTTCGGCATCGCCGACGACAACGCCTACTATCTGCATCTGCTCGACAAGCCCAATCTGATGGAACAACTCGACGCCGCCGGCATCGCCTGGAAGGGCTATCTGCAGTCGATGCCGCATCGCGGCTATCTGGGCGTCTGCTTCCCGGGCCGCTGCGAGGGCGTGCCGGACGTGAGCGCCCTCTACGGCACCAAGCACAACGGCATCGTCTATTTCCGCCACAACATCGCGACCAAGGCCGAGCGGAACAAGATGGCCCCGATCACCGAACTGGCCGGCGACCTGGCCTCCGACCCTCCGCGCTTCGGCTACATCGTGCCCGACCACTGCGGCGACATGCACGGCTCGCCGCCTTGGTGCGGCGATTCCGGCGGGCCGGGCGGGGTGCTGGACAATGTGCTGGTCAGCCGGGGCGACGCCTATGTCGGCCAGCTGGTGGCCGCGATCACCGCCGCGCCGTTCTGGGCGCGGGGGAACAACGCCATCATCGTCACCTTCGACGAGGGCAACGGCAAGGCGGGGTGTTGCGACGCGATTCCCGGCACCGGCAAGGTCTACACCGCCGTTATCACCAGCCATGGGCCGCGCGGGCTCATCGATAACACGCCCTACAACCACTATTCGCTGCTTCAGACCATCGAGCTGGCCTTCCGCGTGGGCTGCCTCGGCTTCGCCTGCGACAGCGCCAACGTGGTTCCCATGACGCCGCTGCTGGAGACCGGAAAGTGAGGGACGCCATGCTCAAAGCGGCCGGCCCCCTGCTGGTCGCCCTCATCGCGGCCGGCGCGGCCAGGGCGGGGGGCGCATGCGACACCTGGACGGTCACCCCCAGCCCCGACATCAGCCAGACCGGCGACAACACCTTCGCCTCGGTGGCGGGACGCAACTCCGACGACGTCTGGGCGGTCGGCCAATACATCCCGGACGGGCGCCCGAACGTCACCCGCACCTTCGCCGCCCACTATGACGGCAAGGCCTGGTCGGCGATCCCCAGCCCCAATGTCGGGCGCCAGGCCAACGCCCTGCATCACGTCGCCGTCGCCGCGACCGGGCAGGCGTGGGCGGTCGGCTACGCGATCGACGACACCGACTTCCTCTCCCACACCCTGATTCTCGCCTGGGATGGGGCGGCCTGGCAGGTCGTGCCCCACCCCGCCGATCCGGGCGTGGCCGCAGTGCTGTTCGGGGTCGCCGCCCATTCGGCGTCCGACGTGTGGGCGGTGGGAGAATACGAGCAGCCGCTCGATCGCTTCCACACCCTGATCGAGCACTTCAACGGTCGCGGCTGGACGATCGAGCCAAGCCCCGATCCCGGCGAGACCGGCAACATCCTTTATGGCGTGACGACGCGTGGGCGCGCCGTCTGGGCGGTCGGCGAGCGGACGTCCGACACTTCGCCCGACCGGGCCCTCATTCTCGCCTTGCGCGGAGATCGCTGGTCGGTCCTCGAACCGCCGGGCGCCGACGGTGACGCCACCACCCGCCTCTACGGAGCGGCGACCGACGCCTCGGGGGCGCTGCACGCGGCCGGCGAGGCCGAGGACGACCCGGAAAACACCTTCGCCCTGGCCGAGCTGGGGGCGCAGGGCCAGCCGATGAAGGCGCAGCGGGTGGAGCATGTCGGCGTGAGCGCCAACCATTTCTATGGCCTGGGCGCGGCGCCGGACGGGACGAGCTGGGCGGTGGGCGCGCGGTTCGACCCGGCCAGCGGGCGGCAATTCACCTTGCTCGAACGGGCCGATCCGGGCGGGCGGTGGCTGGCCGCGCAAACCCCCAGCCCCTCGCGCGCCGGCGACAGCCTGCTGGCCGACGTCGCCCCGGTCGGCCTCGATGTCTGGGCGGTGGGCGCCTACGACGGCCCCAACGCCCAGCGCAGCCTGATCCTGCACGCCTGCCATTACGGCGTGCCGCCGAGCACTATGGTAACCCGAGCGGCTTCCGTGGGGCGGTAAGGCCGGCGAGGAGGCGTTCGGCGAAATCCTGGAATTGACGCCGAACAGGCCACCGGTCGGCGGCGCTTTGGCGACCCTGGCCTTTCTGGCCCTTTGCTGTTGCATGGCCGTCGACTCGCCGGCCTTGTCATTTCCCGCCACAAAAATCGTTTATGAAGCCGGCATGACGGCGTTTGCGCATGTCCGGTGGGCGTTGGCCGCCTTGCTCGTGGCGCTTCTCCCCGGCGCCCGCGCCGCGCCGGGGCCGGTCGGGACGCTACGGCCCGATGTCGCCTTCGACGCGGTGACGCCGCTTTCCAGCAATGCCGAAATCGTCCGGCGGATGCTCAGCCCGCTGGCGGGGGCGGCAATTCCCGGCGCGGTGGCGCGTTCGGGCAAGACGCTGGCCGAGCAGCCGATCGATCCCCGGCGGGAGCGGTTCGCCGTCTATGTCCCGGCTCGCGCGCCCGCCGCCGGCTATGGGCTGCTGGTCTTCGTGCCGCCGTGGGAGGAGGCGGCCCTGCCGCCGGGCTGGGCCGGGGTGCTCGACCGCACCGGCGTCATCTTCGTCAGCGCGGCGCGCTCGGGCAACGACGCCAGCCCGCTCAGCCGGCGCGAGCCCCTGGCCCTGATCGCCGCCGCCAACCTCATGGCGCGCTACAAGGTGGACCCGGCGCGCGTCTGGGTGGGCGGCTTCTCCGGCGGCTCGCGGGTAGCGATGCGCCTGGCCCTCGGCTATCCGGACCTGTTCCGCGGCGCCGTGCTGAACGCCGGCGCCGATCCGATCGGCGAGGGGCGCGTTCCCCTGCCGCCCAAGGATCTGTTCGCGACGTTCCAGGCGCGCACGCGCCTCATCTACGCCACGGGGGCGCGGGACGGCGGGGCGCTGGCCGAAGACGACGCCAGCATGAGCGCGATGCGCCGATCGTGCGTGTTCGACCTGGTCTCCCAGGTCGGCGCCCTGGCCGGCCACCGGGTGCTGGATTCCGGGGGCCTGGGGCGGGCCCTGGACGCCTTGGCCGCGCCCGCCCGGCCCGATCCCGCCCGGCTCGCCGCCTGCCGCGCCGGCCTGAAAGCGGCCCTGGCGGCGAAGTTCCGGCAGGTGGACGCCCTGCTCGCCCAGGGCCGGCGGGGCGAGGCGCGCGCCCTGCTGACCCGGATCGACCAGCGCTTCGGCGGCCTGGCCGCGCCGCGCAGCGTGGAGGCGGCGCGGCGATTGCCATAAAGAAGCGCGCTTTCCCTGCGGGCCAAGCGAAGGGATGAATCGACTTGCCACTTCTTGTATATACATATATCTCGTGAAGATAGAGTTCGACCCAGGCAAGCGCGCCGCGACCCTGCGAACAAGGGGGCTGGATTTTTCGGACGCGACCGCCGTGTTCGAGGGTCCCACTTCACCATGGTCGATGACCGCACCGACTACGGGGAGACTCGCCGGATCACCGCCGGCCTGATGCGCGGACGGATGGTGGTGGTGGTCTGGTCGGAGCGCGGCGACGCGCGCCGGGTCAATTCAATGAGGAAGGCCAATGAGCGAGAAGAAGCAAAATACGGGCCCAGATTGGGTCGATCCGGATGACGCGCCCGAGCTCGACGACCACTTTTTCGACAACGCCGAGATCCGGGACGGCGGGAGGCTGGTGCGGGCCGCCACCGACACCCTGGCTCGTCGTGGGCGTCCGCCGCTCGAGGCTTCGTCCCGCCGCAAGCCGGTATCCCTGAGGCTCTCCCCGCGCGTGCTCGACTATTTTCGCCGGAGCGGGCCGGGTTGGCAGTCGCGGATCAGCGACATCCTGGAGTGTCATGTGGAGAGCGGGGCGGAGGAGAGGGGTTGAAATTATATGCCCCTCGATGAATGACCGGGGCTAGGTCATTGGGGGGAAGGGTCGCGAATCCTTGCCTTGATCCGGCCCCCTCACACCGCCGCGAACACCTCCGCCAGCAGCCGGCCTTCCGGAGCGCGGGTGGAGGCGGCGCGCCAGGCGACGACGATTTCGCGGCTGGGATGGTCGGCGCGAGGGGGCGAACGGCGACCTGGACGGCGTCAGCCCGACCCGCCTCCACCGCCATGGCCGGCAGGAAGGAGACACCCAAGCCCGCGCCGACCATCTGCACCAGGGTGGCGAGCGAAGTGGCGGCGAACCCGCCCTCGGGGCTCTGACGGCGGATACCCCGGCCGCAGGCGGCCAGAGCGTGGTCGCGCAGGCAGTGGCCGTCTTCCAGCAGGATCAGGTCCTCGCCGTCCATCCGCTCGGGGGCGATGGGCCCGGCGGCGGCCAGGGGATGGCCGGCGGGGAAGGCGGCCAGCAGTTCGTCGTCGCCGACATGGGCCCATTCCAGGCCGGCCATGTCGTAGGGGCGGGCGATCACGGCGGCGTCCAGGGCGCCGGCCTTGAGATCGGCGATCAGGCGGTGGGTCAGGTCCTCGCGCAGGAAAAGCCGCAGGGCCGGATAGCGGGCGCGCAGGGCCGGCAGGGCGGCGGGCAGCAGGAAGGGGGCGACGGTGGGGATGACGCCCAGGCGAAAGCGGCCGGCGAGGGGCTGGCCGGCCGCCCGGCTCACCTGCGCCAGTTCCTCGGCCTGGGCGAGGATGGCCCCGCCCCGGGCCACCGCCTCGGCCCCGGCGGCGGTGAGGATGACCCCGGAGCGGTTGCGATCGACCATGGCGGCGCCCAGGATCTTCTCCAGCTCCTGAATGCCGGCCGACAGGGTGGGCTGGGTGACGTGAGCCGCCAGGGCGGCGCGGCTGAACGAGCCGTGTTCGGCCAGGAGCTTGAGGTACTGGAGCTGGCGCAGGGTGGGCAGCATGGGGGTCAGGCGGCGTCGAAGGAAAGCGGCGATCCCCAGAAGCGCTCGATGAGGCCGTTCTGGAGGCCGGGACGGCCGGTGGTCAGGAACCGGCGGGCGCCGCCGGCGCCGGGGTGGTATTCGGGATGGCGGGCCAGATAGGCCTCGATGGCCCCGGCGGTGGCGTCCGGCTGATGGATCAGGGGCGTGGCGGGCGGCAGGGCGGCGCGGAACAGATCGGCGACGATCTCGTAGTGGGTGCAGCCGAGGATGGCGCGGTCGGGCGGGCGGCCGATGCGCCGCGCCAGGGCGGCCACATGGGCCTCGATGGCGGCGGCGAGATCGGCCTCGGGGGCGCCGGCCTCGATGTCGCGGGCCAGGGTCGGGCAGGCTTCGGAGAAGACGGCGACGTCGCCGCTGCGCTTGTCGATCTCGATCTCGTAGACCCGGCTGGCGGCGGTGGCGGGGGTGGAGAAGACGCCCAGCACGTCCAGCCGCTCGATCTTGTCGCCGCGCCGCTCGGCCTCGTGCTCCCACGGCCGGCCGGTGGCCGCCTCGATGGTGGGAACGATGATGCCGAGCACATTGACCGGCCGCCCCAGGGCGCGGCGATGGTCCGGCAGCCAGGTCTGCTGCAGGCGGCGCAGGGCGACGGCGGCGGCGGTGTTGCAGGCGAGGATCACGAGGTCGCAGCCGGCGGCGAACAGGGCCTCGCAGCCGGCGCGGGTGAGGGCGACGATCTCCTCGCCGCCGCGCCCGCCGTAGGGGGTGTTGGCCTGGTCGGCCAGGTAGACGAAGTCGGCGGCCGGCAGGCGCGCGACCAGGGCGTGATGGACGCTCAGGCCGCCGATGCCGGAATCAAATACGCCGATCGCCATGGGGGGCGTTTAGCGGCGCGGGCGCGGCGCGTCCATGCGGGAGGCTATGGAGTCGCCCTCCCCCACTTCCAGCCCAGCACTGCGGCGATGGCCGCCCCGGCGAACACGAACTTCATCAGTTCGGTGAAGGCGTTGGCCAGGGTGTAGTCGAGGGAAAAGCCGTACCAGTTCCAGTAGGAGAAGTTGGTGGCCATGGCGGCGATGGTGCCGATCACGGCGGCGAGACCCAGGCGGCGGGAGAAACCGGTGGCCGCCGCGGCCAGGAGGACGGCCGCCAGCACCGATTCGATCACCTCGAGGACGAACTCGACCGCCAGCTGGCGCGGATCGATCTGGGTCGCGCCCGGCGGCGTGTAGGCCAGCAGGCCGTGGGGCGAAGTGCGCAGCGCCTGGGTCTGGGCGGCCATGGCCTTGGCGTCGCCCGCCGAGCCCCGCATGAACGGGAAGAAATAGAGGCCAGGCTTGTCGCCAAGGCTTTGATGCAGGGCGGCGACGGCTGCCGTCTCGTTGGGCATGGGCGCCAGGCCGATGCTGGCCAGCGGCGTCGCCACATGGGCGATGCTGGCCCAGATGAACATGGCGATACCGCCGAAAACACCGGCGAGCAGGATGCGCATTTTCGTTTCCCCCGAAGTGGTTCCCTTGGGGAGGCTAGACCTGAAGGCGGCGCCCGTCGAGATGCTTCGCCACGCGCCCCTGCCACAGGCACAGGGCCGGCGCCACGGCCAGTTCCATGACCAGGGCCCAGCGCATGGGGCCGGGGTCGCCGGCGAGGAAGACGCCGGCGAGGCGGCCCAGGCCGCCGACCACGACGATGGCGGTCAGGGCGCGGATGAGGCCGCCTCGATGCTCGACGGAGGGAATGCAGGCCCAGAAGGCCAGGCCGATGGCCAGCAGCAGGCCCGAAAGATAGCGGACGTGGCTGTCGGCGGCGGCGCCCGGCCAGGCGCCGAGGGCCCGCGCCCCCCGCCATGCGCCTTCCAGGCCGCCGAACACCGGCACGCAGGCGGCCAGGGCGATGGCGATCTGGAGCAGACGTCGTTCCACAACCTCGCTCCCCAGTCGATCGGGTGAACGCCTTATTCAACCACGAACGTCATGAACGTCACGAACAAAGCAACGGCCTTGGCGCGAAGCGCGGGCGCTCCTTGCATAAAATCGCGCGAGTTCGTGGGGTTCGTGCCGTTCGTGGCTAATCCGTTGGCCTCCGGCCAAGGCCGTTCGACCACAATTCGTTCACCCGATTGCCCCACGACCCACCCTGCTCCGCCTTGACCTCGCCTGTCCATTCGGGCCATACACCGCGCCTTCCGGCGCAGCGTCAGCCTCGCGCCTCCACCGCCACGACCCCCTTTGAGAACGGAGGGACGAGGGCGGCGGGGACCCCCCGTCCGCGTGATCGCGCACGGGGGCGTCGGTCGTTGGGCGTAAAGAGGACCTGAATGTTCGATGGACTGACCGAGCGGCTTTCCGGCGTCTTCGACCGGCTGTCGGGACGCGGCGTCCTCACGCCCAAGGATATCGACGAGGCCATGCGCGAGGTGCGGGTGGCCCTGCTGGAAGCCGACGTCGCCCTGCCGGTGGTCCGCGCCTTCATCGACAAGGCGCGGCTGGAAGCGGCCGGCGAGGCGGTGATCCGCTCGGTCAAGCCGGCCGATCAGGTGGTCAAGATCGTCCATGACGGCCTGGTGGAGATGCTGGGCGGGGCCGGCGAGGCCGAGCCCCTGCGCCTGGCCCTCAACCCGCCGACGGTGATCCTGGTGGCCGGCCTGCAGGGCTCGGGCAAGACCACCCTTAGCGCCAAGCTGGCGCTGCGGCTCATCAGGACCGAGCGCAAGCGGGTGATCCTGGCCTCCCTGGACGTGCGCCGGCCGGCAGCCATGGAGCAGTTGGCGATTCTCGGCAAGGAAGCAGGCGCCGACACCCTGCCCATCCTGGCCGGACAGGCCCCGGCCGACATCGCCCGCCGCGCCCTGTCGGCGGCCAAACTGGGCGGCTTCGACGTGCTGATCCTGGACACCGCCGGGCGCACCACCCTGGACGAGGCGATGATGAGCGAGGCGGCGCAGATCGCGGCCATCGCCATGCCGGCCGAGACCCTGCTGGTGGCCGACGCCCTGACCGGCCAGGACGCGGTGCGCACCGCCAGGGCCTTCCACGAGCGCCTGCCGCTCACCGGCCTGGTTTTGACGAGAGCCGACGGCGACGCGCGCGGAGGGGCCGCGCTTTCCATGCGCGCGGTGACCGGCCTGCCGATCAAGTTCCTGGGGACCGGCGAGAAGATCGACGCCCTGGATGTCTTCGACGCGGCCCGCGTGGCCGGCCGGATTCTTGGGCGCGGCGACGTGGTCGCCCTGGTGGAAAAGGCCGCCGCCGACTTCGACCAGGCCAAGGCCGAGGTCATGGCCCGCAAGCTCGCCAAGGGCCAGTTCGACCTGGAGGACATGGCGGGTCAGCTGGCCCAGATGGAGCGCATGGGCGGCATGGACGGGCTGATGGGCCTGCTGCCGGGCGTTCAGAAAGTAAAGAAACAGATCGCGCAATCGGGGGTCAGCGACAGCACCTTCCGCCGCCAGCGGGCGATCATCGGCTCGATGACGGCCAAGGAACGCAAGAAGCCGGACATCCTGCAGGCCTCGCGCAAGCGGCGCATCGCCGCCGGGGCGGGGGTGGAGGTGGCGGAACTCAACCGGCTCCTCAAACAGCACCGCCAGATGCAGGACGCCTTCAAGATGATGGCCAAGGGCGGCGGAAAGGGGTTCGCGCGGGTGGGCGCGATGATGGGGGCCGGCGGCGGCCTCGACCGCTTCAAGGCCAGGGGCGGCGGCGCCGGGGCGCCCGCCGCGCCCCCTGCCCTGCCCGGCCCCGACCTCGGCGGCCTCGGCGCCGCTCGAGGCGCCCCCACCCTTCCCGGCCTGGGCGCTCTGCCGCCCGGCTTCAACCCGTTCAAGAAACTCTAGAAACACTCGGACCAAGGACCCAGCCCAAATGTTGAAAATTCGTCTCGCCCGCGGCGGCGCCAAGAAGCGTCCGTATTATTCCATCGTCGTCGCCGACAGCCATTCGCCCCGCGACGGCCGCTTCATCGAGAAGGTCGGCAGCTACAATCCCCTGCTGAAGAAGGATGACGCCCAACGCCTGGTCCTGAAGGGCGAACGGATTACCGAATGGCTCGGCAAGGGCGCCCAGCCGACCGAGCGGGTGGCGCGGTTCCTCTCCACCCAGGGCCTGGCCAAGTGGGAACACGGGACCAACCTCAAGAAGGGCGAACCGCACGCCAAGGCCAAGGAACGGGTGAAGGCGCGCGAAGATCGCGCCGCCGCCCCGCCGCCGGCGCCCGAGCCGGAGCCGGTGGCCGAAGAGGTGGCGGCGGAGCCGATGGCGGCCGAAGCGGTGAGCGAGGCGGCGACGCCGGAGGCCGAAGAGGCCGCGGTCGAGCCGGTGAGCGAAGCGGCGGAGCCGACGGAGGAGACCACCTCCGAACCGGCGGCCGAGGCCGAGGTTGCGGAACCGGTCGCCGAAGAGGCGGCCTCCGAGCCGGTGGCCGAAGCGGAAGCGACGGCGGAGCCGGCGGCCGAGGTCGAGGCCGCGGCCGAGCCGGCGAGCGAAGCGGCGGCCCCGGCGGAGGAGGCCACCTCCGAACCGGCCGCCGAAGCCGAGGCGGCGCCGGTCGTTGAAGTCGAAGCCGCGCCGGAGCCGGCGGCCGAGGTCGAGGCCGTCGCCGAAGAACCCGCCGCGGCCGACGAGGATGCGAAACCCGAGGCGGAAGAAGACATCACCGCCAAACAGTAGGCCTGTGGCCCCGCGCCCCCTCCGTCACGGCGCGAGAAAGAGCGCCGCGCCACCTCCCCCGCTTCGCGATGGAGGAAAGAGGAAAGCTTACCCTCTCTCTTTCCTCCCCCGCGCCCCTTCACGGGGGAGGTGGCGCGCGGCGCCGCCTTGCGTCGCGTGACGGAGGGGGCGTCCCACGCTTCGACCTCCCGCCTGATCCTGGTCGGGCGGGTGAGCGGGGCGTTCGGAGTGAGGGGCGAGGTGCGGATCGCGGCGTATACGGACGATCCGGGCGCCTTGCTCGGCTTTGGGGTGTTGAAGCGCGAGGACGGGTCGGCCGCCCCGACCCTCGTCGCCGGCCGGGTCGTGAAGGGGGCGGTGATCGCGCGAGCGGCCGGAGTAGAAACCCGCGACGCGGCGGCGGCCCTGCGCGGACTTGGACTCTACATCGACCGGGCGATTCTGCCGGATACGGACGAAGACGAGTTCTATCTGGCGGACCTGATCGGTCTGGCGGCGGTGTCGCCCGAGGGCGCGGCGCTGGGCCGGGTGAAATCGGTCCACAATTTCGGGGCCGGCGACCTGCTGGAGATCGAGCCGGCCCACGGCGGTCCTAGCTGGTGGTCGCCGTTCACCAAGGTGGCTCTGCCGGAGGTGCGGATCGCCGAGGGGACGATCGTGGTGGTGAGGGTGGAGGAGGCCTAGGCGGGCGCTCGGCGCTCTTTCCCCCCCCTCCACCGCTTCGCGGTCCCCCTCCCCCGCTTCGCGGAGGAGGATTGGCCCGGCATGATCCTCCCCCATTCTTCATGGGGGAGGGGGACCCCGAAGCGGTGGAGGGGGGGGTGAGCCGCGATCCGTCGGGCCGCCCGCGAAACTCCGTTCAGCCCCGCAGATCCGGCGGCGTCGCCTCCTTGGCCAGCATCGCGATGGCGTCCTCGAGGCCCAGCACCTCCTGGCGGTCGGCTCCCAGCCGGCGCAGGGCGAGCTTGCCTTCCTCGGCTTCGCGGCGGCCGACCACGGCGATCGCCGGGACCTTGGCCAGGGAATGCTCGCGCACCTTGTAGCCGACCTTTTCGTTGCGCAGGTCCACCTCCACCCTAAGGCCGGCGCGGCGCAGGGCGGCGGCCGCTTCCTCCGCCCACGGATCGGCGTCGGAGGTGATGGTGGCCACGACGACCTGGACCGGGGCAAGCCAGAGGGGAAAGGCGCCGGCATAGTGTTCGATCAGCACCCCGATGAATCGCTCCAGAGTGCCCAGGATGGCGCGGTGCAGCATGACCGGCCGATGCTTGCCGCCATCCTCGCCGATGTAGACCGCGTCCAGCCGCGCCGGCAGAACGTAGTCGAGCTGCAGGGTGCCGCACTGCCAGGTGCGGCCGATGGCGTCGCGCAGATGGAACTCCAGCTTGGGGCCATAGAAGGCGCCCTCCCCGGCCACCCGCTCGACCTCCACCCCGGCGGCGCGGGCGGCGCGCTCGAGGGTGTCCTCGGCGATCGTCCATTCGGCGTCCGTGCCGAAGCGCTGGTCGGGGCGCAGGGCGAGCTTGACGGCGTGCAGCTCCACCTCCACGTCGCGATAGACGGTCTTGAGCAGCTCCACGAAGGCCTCGGACTCGGCCTCGATCTGGCCCTCGGCGCAGAAGATATGGCCGTCGTCCTGGGCCATCTGCCGCACCCGCAAAAGGCCCAGCATCGAGCCGGAGCCTTCGTTGCGGTGCAGGCCGTCGAACTCGGCCATGCGGATCGGCAGCTCGCGGTAGGAGCGCTGGCCGTGATTGAAGATCTGGATGTGGCCGGGGCAGTTCATCGGCTTGACCGCCATCACCTCGCCGGCCTCGTCCTCGCAGGCGAACATGTCGGCGCGGAACTTCTCCCAGTGGCCCGACCGCTCCCACAGCGACTTGTCGAGGATCTGCGGCGTCTTGACCTCGACATAGCCGGCCGCCTCGATGCGGCGGCGGACATAGGCCAGGAGGGTGCGGTAGAGGGTCCAGCCCTTGGGGTGCCAGAAGATCATCCCGCGCCCCTCCTCCTGGATGTGGAAGAGGTCCATGGCCGCGCCGAGTTTGCGATGGTCGCGCTTCTCCGCCTCCTCGACGCGCTTCAGATAGGCGGCCAGGTCGGCGTCGGAGGCCCAGGCGGTGCCGTAGATGCGCTGAAGCTGGGCGTTGGCCTGGTCACCGCGCCAATAGGCGCCGGCCAGCTTGGTCAGTTTGAACGCCTTGCCGACATGGCGCGTGGAGGGCAGGTGGGGGCCGCGGCACAGGTCCTTCCACGCGCCCTGGCGATAGACGCTGATCGGCTGGTCGGCGGGGATATCGCGGATGATCTGGGCCTTGTAGGCCTCACCAATGGCCTCAAAGTGGGCGATGGCCTCGTTGCGGTCCCATTCCTCGCGGGAGATGACCTCGTCGCGGCCGACGATCTGGCGCATGCGCGCCTCGATGGCCGGGAAGTCGTCCAGGGAGAAGGGCTCGGCGCGGGCGAAGTCGTAGTAGAAACCGTCCTCGACGTTGGGGCCGATGGCGACCTGGGTATCGGGAAAGAGTTCCTGCACCGCTTCGGCCAGGACATGGGCGGTGTCGTGGCGGATCACCTCCAGGGCCTCGGGGGCGTCGCGAGTGACGATCTCGATCGCCCCGCCGGTGGGCAGCGGGCGGGCGAGATCGAGCAGGCGCCCGTCCAGCTTGGCCAGCAGGGCCTTCTTTTCAAGGGACGGGGAGATGGCGGCGGCGACGTCGCGGCCGGTGACGCCATCGGGAAAGGCGCGGGACTGGCCGTCGGGGAATGTCAGGTCGATCATGGTCTCTTAAGGCTTTCTGGGGGGAACCGGGTCGTAACCCGATCCGCCGAAGGGGTGACAGCGGAGCAGACGCCAGGCGGCGAGCGCGCCGCCGCGCAGGGGCCCGTGGTCGATCAGGGCCTGGGCTGCGTAGTCCGAACAGGTGGGCAGGAAACGGCACTGGCGCCCGATCCAAGGCGACACGGTCAGCTTATAGGCGCGGTGGCCCAGGCGGACGGCGCCCTGGTAGAGATTCATGCCGGCAGGGAAGGCGGAAAAGTGTCCGGTCAAGCCACGCCGGCGGGGCTAGTTCGCGGCGCGCTCGCCGCCATAGCCTGGCGGCACGCCTCCACCGTCGCCTCGAAGGCGAGCAGGGTCGAGGCGTGGCGGGGCGGATAGTCTTTCACCGGCTCGAGCATGGAAAGATCACCGAAGCGTCCCGTGGGCGCGGGGCCGCCCGTCTTCAACATAGCACGAAACGCGTCCCGCGCCATTTCGATTTCGCCGAGGCTGGCGCCGACGACGTGGGCCCCCAGGACGGCGGCGGCGGCCTGGCCCAGGGCGCAGGCCTTGACCTCCTGGGCGAAGTCCGCGACCCGGTCGCCCTCCAGGACCACATCGACGACGACCCGGCTGCCGCAAAGTTTGGCCACCTTCTCGGCCGAGCCGTCCGGCGCGGCCAGCCGCCCGGCCCTGGGCATGTTGGCCGCCAGGGCGAGGATCTTGCCGGAATAGAGGTCGTCGATCATCGGGTTCCCGTCTCGCGCGACCGACGCCCCCTCCGTCGGCTTCGCCGGAAGGTCTCCCCCCTAAACGGGGGAGGATTTGCTTCCTCCTCCGCGAAGGCGTGGAGGGGGCGGCGGCGTCCACCTTTAGATAGAGGATCTCTCGTCACCCCGCCACGTCGCCGCCGTCGCGATCACTTCGGGGCCCGCTTGGCCAGGATGCGCTGCAGGGTGCGGCGGTGCATGGCCAGGCGCCGGGCGGTCTCCGAGACATTGCGGTCGCACAGCTGATAGACCCGCTGGATATGTTCCCAGCGCACCCGGTCGGCGCTCATCGGATTGTCCGGCGGGGCCGGGGTCACGCCGGCGTGGGCCGACATCAGGGCGTTCATCACATCGTCGGCGTCGGCGGGCTTGGCGAGGTAGTCGATCGCGCCGGCCTTCACCGCCGCCACGGCGGTGGCGATGTTGCCGTAGCCGGTCAGCATGACGATGCAGGCGGTGCGCCGCGCGGCGCGCAGGGCCTCCACCACCTTCAACCCCGAGCCGTCCTCGAGGCGCATGTCGAGGACGGCGAAGGCGGGCGGCTGGGCGCGCACCGCCTCGATCGCCTGGGCCACGCTCTCCACCAAGGTCACGGCGAAGCCGCGGGCCTCCAGAGCCCGCCCCAGCCGCGCGCGCAGGGCCGCGTCGTCGTCGAGCAGCAGCAGGCTCTTGTCCGGCAAGGCGGCGACGGCCGCGTCCATATCGCTCATATCGCCAACTCCGGCCGCGCGTCGTCTCGGCTCCGTCGGTCTATCTTAAACACTTGAGCGCTTTCCGATCGCAAAACCAGTTCCCACTTTTGCGACAAAGCGCTCTGGCCCATCATGGCGCCGGCGCGGGCCAGACCTCAAGTCTTTCCCGCCGGCCGCGACGCTTCCACGCGCCCGCGCGGCCAGCGGGTGGTCACGATGGCCCCGCCGCGCGCGCCGTTTCGATACTCCACCACCGCGCCGGTGCGCTCCAGAAGGGTCTTGGCGATGAAGAAACCCAACCCCATGCCGACATGGCCGGTGCGCGAGCCTTCGGCGCGCGGGCGGCTGGTGACATAGGGCTCGCCCAGGCGGGCGAACACATCGGGCGAAAAACCCGGCCCGTCGTCGCGGACCTCGACGGCCACCGTTCCGGCGTCGAACTGGGCGGTGACCTGGATTTCCGCGCGGGCGAAATCGAAGGCGTTCTCGACGAAGGAGGCCACGGCGTGCAGAACCTCGGGCCGGCGCCACAGATCGGGCGCGGCGAGGCCGGGCGGCCCGGTCACCACGGCCTCCACCCGAACCGCCGGCCTGCCGGCGTAGGGGGCCGAGACCTCGCGGACGAGCTGGGAAAGGCTCATTCGCCCGTGGAGGGTGTCGCCGGCCTCGGGGGTCTTGGCCAGGCGCCGCAAAATGTCGCGGCAGCGCTGGGCCTGATCGACCAGCAGCCAGGCGTCCTCGCGCAGGGGCCCGGCCGGCGCTTCGCGCGCCAGCTCCTTGGCCGCCACGGCGATGGTGGAAAGCGGGGTCCCCAGCTCGTGGGCCGCCGCCGCCGCCAGGGCCCCCAGGGCGGAGAGCCGCTGCTCGCGGCCCAGCACCGTCTCGGTGACCCGAAGGGCGAGCTCCATGCGCGCCGCCTCGCTGGCCGCCCAGAAGGCGTAGCCGCCGGTGACGGCGATGCCGACGACCAGGGCCAGGACGCAGGCGGCGCGATAGGCCAGGGGCAGCTCCAGGCTCACCCCCACCGCCCACGGCATGGGCAGGGCGGCGGCGGCCAGGACGATGCTGAGGCCAATGGCCAGGCCGCCCAGCGCCAGGAGGGGGCCTCGGCCCAGCGTCGCCGCCGCCACCGTCACCGGCGCGATCAGCAGCAGGCAGAAGGGATTGACCACGCCGCCGGTGAAATAGAGCAGACCGGAAAGCTGGAGAATGTCGAAGGCCAGCTGGCCGCTCGCCTCCCACGGCCGCGCCACCCGCCGCCAGGCGCCGGTCAGGGTCAGGGCGAGATTCAACAGGGCGCTGGCCGCGATGACCGCCATGCACGACCGCCAGGGAACCGGGAACTTCAGCCAGACGACGACGGCCGCCAGCAGGGCGGACTGGCCGGCGATGGCTAGCCAGCGCAGCTGCATCAGGGTGCGGTTGCGCGGCCGCCTGACCGCCGCCCCCGCGTCTTGGCCCGAGACTTGCCCCCCATCTTGATTGGGCCCGGGCGGCGGCGTATCGGGGCGAGGTTCGCCCGCGCCGCCCGCCCGCGCTTTCGCCCGCGCCTTTTTAAGTCCAGGGATCCAGGCCGCCGTCATGACCGCAAGGATCGCGCGGAACGCCGCGTCAGGCGAGCCCTCGTTTACGAGTCGCCCGCCGATGAACGCCGGGCGGCGAACCCTGGTCGCCGGCCTTGGGGTCTTGGCCGCCTTGTTGGCGGCCTGTGGGAACGCCGACCGCGCGCCCCCGCCGTCGGACATCGGCGGGCCGTTCCACCTGACCGATCAGACCGCCGCGCGCGTCGACGAGCATATCCTGCGCGGCAAATGGACGGCGGTCTATTTCGGCTACACCTTCTGTCCCGACGTCTGCCCGACCACCCTGACCGCCCTGGGCCAGGCCATCGCGGCCCTGGGAGCGGACGCGGCGCGCTTCCAAATGGTGTTCATCACCGTCGATCCCGAACGCGACACCGCGGCCCAGCTCGCCACCTATCTTTCCAGCCCCGCCTTCCCCAAGGGAATGATCGGCCTGACCGGCACGCCGGCCCAGATCGCCGCCGTCGCGCGGGCCTACCGCGTCTATTACAAAAAGGCCGGGGCGGGGGCGAACTACAGCATGGACCACACCTCGATCGTCTATCTGATGGATCCCAAGGGGCGCTTCAGCCGGCCGATCGCCATGGGCCCGCCCGCCGATATCGCCCGCCAGATCGAGGACGCCATGCACGGGCGGTAAGGGGGAGAGGCGCCGAAGGCCGTTAAATTGGACCACGAACTTCACGAACCCCACGAACACGCGCGATTTTACAAAGGAGCGTCCGCGCTTCGCGCAAAGACCGATGCCTTGTTCGTGACGTTCGTGAAGTTCGTGGTTGAAATAGAGCGTTCAGCCGATCCCGTCGCTGGACTTGTCGGGGGCGGCCGTCCATGTTGCCGCAACCCCGCCGGGGGCGCCATCCAGAGGGGGTCGATGCTCTACGCCATCCACGAGGCCGCCTATCGCTCGGCCGCGCCGCTGCGCCTGGCGGCGGAACTGGCCAGGGACTTCTGGGCCTCGCCGTTCAACCCCGCCGCCGCCTCGCGCCTGGGACGCACCCTCTACGCCTCGGCCGATCTGACCGCCAATCTGACCCGGCGCTATTTCAAGCCGGCTTGGAATCTCGACGCGGTGACGGTGAACGGCCGTCCGGTCCGCGTCACCCGCGAAGTCGTCTGGCGCTCGCCGTGGGTCCGGCTGCTGCGCTTCGCCCGCGATCCCGACGATCTGCGAGCGGCCGGCGCGGCGGCCGAGAGTCCCGCCGTCCTACTGATCGCGCCGCTGTCGGGGCATTTCGCCACCCTGCTGCGCGGCACGGCGCGGGCCTTCCTGGCCGATCACGACGTCTATGTCACCGACTGGTCCAACGCCCGCGATGTGCCGATCGTCGAGGGCCGGTTCGACTTTCACGACTACATCGACGCGGTCGGCGACATGCTGCGGGCGATCGGGCGGCGGGCCCATGTGGTCGCCGTCTGCCAGCCGGGGCCGCCGGCCCTGGCGGCGGTGGCCCTGATGGCCGAGGACGGCGATCCCCTCCGCCCCGCCAGCCTGACCCTGATGGGATCGCCCATCGACGCGCGGCTGTCGCCGACAACCACCAACCAGCTGGCCGAGGCGCGGCCCTTCACCTGGTTCCAGTCCAACATGATCTACACCGTCCCGGCCCCCTACGCCGGGGTTTTCCGCCGCGTCTATCCGGGCTTCGTGCAGATCTACAGCTTCATCTCCATGAACACCGACGCGCATCAGGCGGCGCACCGGCGCTATTTCGGCAATCTGGTGCGCGGCGACGGCGATTCGGCCGAGCGGCACCGGGAGTTCTACGACGAATATCTGTCGGTCCTGGATTTGAGCGAGGAATTCTATCTGCAGACCGTCGACGTGGTGTTCCAGCGCCATCTGCTGGCCACGGGCGAACTGACTCACCGCGGGCGGCGGGTCGATCCGGGGGCCATGACCGATATCGCCCTGATGACGGTGGAGGGGGAGGACGACGACATTTCCGGGGTCGGCCAGACCCAGGCCGCGCATGGCCTGTGCGTCAATGTGCCCGCGGCGATGCGCGAGCTCTATGTCCAGAGCGGGGTCGGCCACTACGGGGTGTTCAACGGTCGGCGCTTCGCCGCCGAGATCTACCCCAGGGTGCGCGACTTCATCGGCCGCCGTGACGCGGCTTTGCCGACTCGCGATGCGCGCCTATCGGTGGACCGTGAACCTGCTGAAGACCCCCTATCGGCACGGCGAGCGGCTTGACCTGGGCGGTCTTTCGGTGCGGCTGGCCGTCAACCCCCGCGCCCGCCGGGTGTCGCTGCGCATCGACCGCGCCCGCCGCGAAGCCGTCGCCACCGCCCCGACGCCCCGCCGGCTCGCCGAAGCGGCGGCCTTCGCGCGCGAGCGCCGGGCCTGGATCGGCGCGCGGCTGGCCGCCCTGCCGGCCGACCGCGCCCTGGCCGCCGCCGAGCCGCTGGCGGTGTTCGGGGCGCCCTGGCGGCTGATCCCCGATGGCCGCCGCCCGCGCCTGATCGCCGCCGAGGACGGTGCGCCGCCTTGCCTGACCGGCTGCGGGGCCGGCGCGGTGGATGGCCAGCTGGTGGCGCGGGCGGTCAAGGCCCAGGCCCTCGCGGTGTTCCGGGCTCGCGCCGAGATCCACTGCCGGACCTTGAACATCGGCGCCCCGCCGGTCTCGATCATGGACGCGAGGACCCGCTGGGGCTCGTGCACGGCGGCCGGGCCCGGACGCGCGGCCTCGATCCGCCTGTCCTGGCGCCTGGCCCTCGCCCCCTTCGCGGTGGCCGACTATGTGGTCGCCCACGAGTGCGCCCATCTGATCGAGGCCAACCATGGCCCGAGATTCTGGGCCGTGGTCCGCCGCCTGGTGGGCGATGAGCGGCCCCATCGCGCCTGGCTGCGGGAACACGGGGCGCGGCTGCACGCTTACCGGTGAGCCGGCCGGCGGCCCCGCCCCCTCCACCCCTTCGCGGTCCCCCTCCCCCGTAAACGGGGGAAGATTTGAGCACCTTGTTCCTCTCCCACGCAGTGGGGGAGGGGGACCGCGAAGGGGTGGAGGGGGCCGCCGCAACGGTCAATAGGGCGGCGGCGCCTCGGCGTCGGACGGCGGCGGGGGCAGAGGCGGTGGCGCTTCGGCGTCGGGTGGCGGCGGGGCCTCGGCGTCGCCGTCGGGCGGCGTGGGTTCGCCGCCCTGCAGCACGTCGCCGATGGCGTCGCCGCCCGCGGCCGGCTCGGGGGCGGCGCCGCCGGGAATGGGCTGGGCGGCCAGGCGGGGCAGGGCGGCGGCCATGAAGTTGCGCCAGATCTCGGCCGGCGCGCCGCCGCCGGTGACCCGCCGCATGGGGGTGTCGTTGTCCTTGCCCACCCACACCGCGGCGGTGAAGCCGCCGGTGTAGCCGACGAACCAGGCGTCCTTGTAGTCGCTGGTGGTGCCGGTCTTGCCGGCCAGGTCGTAGCCGCCGACCCGCGCCCGCGCCCCGGTCCCGGCGACGATGACCTGGCGCATCATCTGGATCATGTAGCCGAGGGCCGGATTGGCGATGACCCGCTCGCGGGCCGGGGCGCCGACGCCATGGTCGTAGAGCATCTTGCCGGCGGCGGTGCGGATGCGCTCGATGCCATAGGCGTGAACCCGCTCGCCGCCGTTGGCGAAGGCGTCATAGGCCTGGGCCATCTCCAGCGGGCTGACCTCCACGGCCCCCAGGGCCATGGAGGGGTCGGTCTGGATCCTGGAGGTGATACCCAGGCGATGGGCCGTCTCGGCCACCCGCGCCGTGCCGACCTCGTTGGCGAGGCGGGCGGCGACGGTGTTGATCGACTGGACCAGGGCCGTCTGAAGAGTCATGGGCCCCAGATAGCGGCCGTTGTAGTTGCGTGGCGACCAGTTGCCGATGGTCAACGGTTCATCGACCACCGGTTCCGAGGGCGTGTGGCCGGCCTCCATGGCGGTCAGATAGACGAAGGGCTTGAACGCCGAGCCGGCCTGGCGGCGGGCGGCGGTGGCGCGGTCGAACTGGCTGTCGGCGTAGATCGCCCCGCCGACATAGGCCCGCACCCGGCCCTCGCCGTCCAGGGCCACCAGGGCGCCCTGCCCCACCCCCTCCTTGGCGTGGGCGGCCACGCCGGCGCGGATGGCCTGCTCGGCGGCGGCCTGAATGGGCAGATCCAGGGTGGTCTCCACCACCAGATCCTGGGTCGGCTCGCCGACCTGCGCGCGCACCTGGGTGTCCAGCCAGTCGATGAAATACTGCGCCCGCTGATCGGCCAGGGTGGCCGAGACATGGACCGGCTGGCGAAAGGCCGCGTCGCGCTCGGCGTCGGTGATGGCGCCGATCCTGGCCATCTCGTCGAGGACCACGGTGGCGCGGCGGGCGGCGCGCTCGCTGTTGGCGGCCGGATTGTAGCGCGACGGCCCCTTCATGGTCGCCGCCAGCAGCGCCGCCTCGCCCAGGGTCAGGCCGGACGCGGGCTTGTTGAAATAGCGCTTCGAGGCGGCCTCGATGCCATAGGCGCCGCCGCCGAAGTTCACCCGATTCAGATAAAGGGCGAGGATCTGCTTCTTGCTGAAATGCATCTCCAGCCATACCGCCAAAACCAGTTCCTGCGCCTTGCGGCGGTAGGTCTGGGCGGGGGTCAGGAAGAGGTTGCGGGCCAGCTGCTGGGTGATCGTCGAGCCGCCCCTAAGGGCGCCGCCGGGGTGGGTGAGATTGTAGACGCCCGAGGTCAGCATGCCCCAGGGATTGAAGCCGAAGTGGTGGTAGAACTGGTGGTCCTCGATGGCCACGAAGGCGGCCGGCACGTAAGGCGGCAGGGCGTCGATGGCGGCCGGCGGCGCGTACTGGCTGCCGCGCACCGCGACCACCGCGCCGGAGCGGTCGAGATAGGTGATCGAGGGCTGGCGGCTGACGTCGTAGAGCTTGGAGGTGTCGGGCAGGCCGGTGGCGAAGACGGCCAGGAATCCGGCCCCGAAAATCAGCCCCCAGACGGAAAGGACCAGGGCCCAATAGAGGAAGGCGCCCGCCGGTGTGCGCCGGGGTCTGGGCGGCGGGGCGGCGGGGCCGGCGCCGTAAAGGTTCGCCATGCGGGGTTCCTCAGCTCAGCCGCCCAGGGCCTATTAGCCGACCCGAACCAAGCGCGCGAGAGGATTGACGCACGCTTAAGGCGGGGCTCGACTCTCGCGACGATCGTGACGCGTCCGCCCCCTCTACCCCTTCGGGGTCCCCCTCCCCCATGAAGAATGGGGGAGGATCATCGAGCTTAAATCCTCCTCCGCGAAGCGGGGGAGGGGGACCGCGAAGCGGTGGAGGGGGCGGCGGCTGCCACCCTTCCGCCCCCCGCGCCGCCCTGCCATAAGGCGGCGATGCCGCCCACCCTCGACCAGGCCCGCGACGTGCTGCGGCGCATCTTCGGCCACGCCGAGTTCCGCGGCCTGCAGGCGGGCGTGATCGACGAGATTCTGGCCGGGAGAAACGCCCTCGCCGTGCTTCCCACCGGGGGCGGCAAGAGCGTCTGCTATCAGATTCCCGCCCTGTTGCGCCCGGGGGTCGGCCTGGTGGTCTCGCCGCTCATCGCCTTGATGAGCGATCAGGTCGAGGCGCTCAAACAGTTGGGCGTGGCTGCGGCGCGCATGGATTCGGCCCTTTCCGAGAGCGAGCGCGAGGAGACCTGGGGGCTGCTGGCCGCCGGAGACCTCGACCTGATCTATCTTTCGCCCGAAGGGTTGATGGCGCCGTCGGCCCTGCGGCGCCTGACCGCCGTTCCCCTGGCCGTGATCGCGGTGGACGAGGCCCACTGCGTCAGCCAGTGGGGCCACGATTTCCGGCCGGAATACCGCACCCTCGGGCGGCTGGCCGAACTGTTTCCCGGCGTGCCTCGCCTGGCCCTCACCGCCACCGCCGACGCCCGCACCCGGGCGGATATTCGCGATGAGCTGGGGCTGTCCGACGCCGCCGAATTCGTGGCCAGCTTCGCGCGCCCTGAACTGAGCCTTTCCGCCGAGCGCAAGCGCGGCGGGGCCGGCGGGCGGGTGGCGGCCCTGGTCAAGGAACGTCCGGGGCGATCGGGGATCGTCTACAGCGGGACGCGCGACGGCGCCGAGCGATTGGCGGCGGCCCTGACGGCCGATGGGGTGGCGGCGCGGGCCTATCACGCCGGCCTGGACAAGACGGTGAGGCGTGACCGTCTAAGCTGGTTCCTGGCCGCGGATGGAGCGGTGATGGTGGCGACCATCGCCTTTGGCATGGGGATCGACAAGCCCGACGTCCGCTTCGTGATCCACGCCGATCCGCCGGCGGCCATCGAGGCCTATTGGCAGGAGATCGGCCGGGCCGGCCGCGACGGGGCGCCGGCCGAGGGGATCACCCTCTACAGCCCCTCGGACATGGCCTGGGCGCTGGAGCGCATCCGCCGCCGCGACCTCCCCGAGGCGGTGGCCCAGGTCCAGAGCCGCAAGGTGCGCCAGCTCTACGCCATGCTGGACGGAACCGCCTGCCGTGCCGCCGCGGTGCGGCGCTACTTCGGCGAAGCGGAGGCGCAGGCGTGCGGCCAGTGCGACCTGTGCCTCGACCCGCCCCAGGGCGCGGACGCCACCTTGGCGGCCCAGAAGGCGCTATCGGCGGTGCATCGGCTGGGCGGCCGGTTCGGGCGCGGGCGGCTGGTGGACCATCTGCTCGGCAAGACCCGCGATGTCGGCGCCGCCGAGGCCGCCCTGTCCACCTTCGGGGTCGGCGGCGAATTGCCCGCCGCCGGCTGGCGCGACCTGATCGACCAGCTTCTGTTCGAAGGTCTGCTGATCGAGCATCCCAACGACGGGCGGCCCCTGATCGGGCTGGGGGAGGCCAAGGCGGTCCGCGCGGTCTATCGCGGCGAGCGGTCGCTGAGCGTGCGCCAAGCGCCCAGGGCGACCGGCGCCTCGGAGCGCCCGCGCAAACGCCGCGGCCTCGCCGGCTCCGCGCCCGTCGGCGCCGACGGCGCCCTGTTCGAGACCCTGCGCGCCTGGCGCCGCGACGAGGCGGCCCGCCAGCGGGTGCCGCCCTATGTCATCTTCCACGACAAGACCCTGGCCGACATTGCCCGCCGCAAGCCCGCCGCCCGTCCCGCCCTGCTGGCCATCGACGGCGTCGGCCAGGGCAAGCTCGAGCGCTATGGCGAGGCGGTGCTGGCGATCGTCGGGGCGGCGGTCGGGTGAGATGACGCCCCTACTTCTTCGCCGCCAGGGCCGCCAGTTGGGCCTGCATGGCGGCCATCTGGCGCTTGATGTCGGCCAGGGAATCGTCCTGGCGCGCCGGTTCGGGCGTTTTGGCGGGAGGCGGTGTCTCCTCGCCCCGATAGGCGAAGGGGGTGAACATCTTCATCGCCTTGTCGAACAGGGCCATGTTCTGGCGGATCTGTTCGTCGAAGGCGCCCAGGCCCGGCGGGGCCACCGCTGAAAGCTGATCGCGCAGCCGCGCCTGCTGGCGAATGAAGCTGTCGAGGGACAGCTCCAGGAAGCTGGGCAGGAAGGCCTGCATCCGATCGCCGTAGAAGCCGATGAGCTGGCGCAGGAACTGGATGGGCAGCAGGTTCTGGCCCCGCCCCTCCTCCTCGAAGATGATCTGGGTCAGCACCTTGCGAGTGATGTCCTCGCCGCCCTTGGCGTCGTAGACCACGAAATCGACGCCCTCCCGGACCATGGCCGCCAAGTCGTCGAGGGTGATGTAGCTGCTGGCGGCCTTGTTGTAGAGGCGCCGGTTGGCATATTTCTGGATGATCACCCGCTCGCCGCTCGATGGCCGCGCCGCGCCTTTGGTCTCGTCGGCCATGTCGGTTTCCTAATCCGCCGCGCCGGCGATTGTCGGCGCCTCTAATACGACGCGTGACGAAGGTCGCGCAATTGGGCATGGTGAAACCCGAACCTTCGCCCGCCTTTCGGAGCCGACCCGCCATGAGCGACATCGTCATCGTTTCCGCCGCCCGCACGGCGGTGGGTTCCTTCAACGGCGCCCTGGCCTCCCTGCCGGCCCACGAGCTCGGCAAGGTGGCCATTCAGGCGGCCATCGCCCAGGCCGGCATCGAGGCGGCCGATGTCGATGAGGTCATCATGGGCCAGGTGCTGCAGGCGGGGGCCGGCCAAGGCCCGGCCCGCCAGGCGTCGGTGAACGCCGGGGTGCCGGTGGAAAGCCCGGCCTGGAGCGTCAATCAGCTCTGCGGCTCGGGCCTGCGCGCCGTCGCCTTGGGGGCGCAGCAGATCGCGGCGGGGGACGCCCAGATCGTGGTGGCCGGCGGCCAGGAGAGCATGAGCCAGTCGCCGCACGCCACCAACCTTCGCAACGGCCAGAAGATGGGCGACCTCGGATTGGTCGACACCATGATCAAGGACGGCCTGTGGGACGCCTTCCACGGCTATCACATGGGCCAGACGGCCGAGAACATCGCCGCCCGCTGGCAGATCACCCGCGAGGACCAGGACCGCTTCGCCGTCGCCTCGCAGAACAAGGCCGAGGCGGCTCAGAAGGCCGGCCGGTTCGCCGGCGAAATCGTCCCAGTGACGGTCAAGGGGCGCAAGGGCGACACGGTGATCGATCAGGACGAATTCATCCGCCACGGGGTGACCTACGAAGGCATATCCGGCCTGCGACCGGCTTTCAGCAAAGAGGGGTCGGTGACCGCCGCCAACGCCTCGGGCCTAAACGACGGGGCCGCCGCCGTGGTGCTGATGAGCGCCGACGAAGCGAAGAAACGCGGCCTGAAACCCCTGGCCCGCATCGCCTCCTGGGCCCACGCCGGCGTCGAGCCTGAAATCATGGGGACCGGCCCCATCCCGGCCACCAAAAAGGCGTTGGAAAAGGCCGGCTGGAAGGTCGGCGACCTCGACCTCATCGAATCCAACGAGGCCTTCGCGGCGCAATCGCTGTCGGTGGTGCGCGAACTGGGGCTGGACCCGGCCAAGGTCAACGTCAACGGCGGGGCGATCGCCATCGGCCATCCCATCGGCGCCTCGGGGGCGCGCATCCTCACCACCTTATTGCACGAGATGAAGCGCTCGGGGGCCAAGAAGGGCCTGGCCACCCTGTGCGTCGGCGGCGGCATGGGCGTCGCTATGTGCGTGGAAGCGGTTTGAATCGAGACTTGGCGGAAGAAAAGGAAAACGCATGAGCAGGGTGGC
>JBBRPN010000034.1:0-26546 GCA_038227925.1 Caulobacterales bacterium
CATCCCAGCCAGGTTCTGGCCGTCGGCGATACGGTCAAGGTGCAGATCGTCAAGATCAACCCGGAAACCCAGCGCATCAGCCTGGGCATGAAACAGCTTCAGTCCGATCCGTGGGATGGGGTGGAGGCCAAGTATCCGGCCGGCGCCAAATTCACCGGCCGGATCACCAACATCACCGACTACGGCGCCTTCGTGGAACTGGAGCCGGGCGTCGAGGGCCTGGTCCACGTTTCGGAGATGAGCTGGACCAAGAAGAACGTCCATCCCGGCAAGATCGTCTCCACCTCCCAGGAAGTGGAAGTGGTGGTGCTGGACGTCGATGCCTCCAAGCGCCGGGTGAGCTTGGGCCTCAAGCAGGCCATGGCCAACCCGTGGGATCAGTTCGTCGAGCAGCATCCGGTGGGATCCACCGTCGAGGGCGAGGTCAAGAACGCCACCGAATTTGGCCTCTTCATCGGCCTCGACGGCGATATCGACGGCATGGTCCACCTCTCCGACATCGACTGGAACGCCTCGGGCGAAGAGGCCATGAGCCGCTACAAGAAGGGCGAAACGGTCAAGGCCAAGGTGCTCGATGTCGATGTCGAAAAGGAACGCATCAGCCTGGGCATCAAGCAACTGGCCGGCGATCCGATGGTCGGCGATTCGTTCCGCAAGGGCCAGACGGTCACCGCCACCGTCGTCGAAATCACCAGCGGCGGGGTGGAGGTGAAGTTCGGCGACGAGGCGGCCCCTATGACCGCCTTCATCCGCAAGTCCGACCTGTCGCGTGACCGCTCCGAACAGCGGCCCGAGCGCTTCGCCGCCGGCGACCGCCTGGACGCCCAGATCACCAACATCGACAAGGCGGCCCGCCGGGTCTCCCTGTCGGTAAAGGCGCTGGAGGTGGCGGAGGACAAACAGGCGGTCGAGAAGTTCGGCTCCTCCGACAGCGGCGCCTCCCTGGGCGACATTCTCGGCGCGGCCCTGCGCGAGAAGGCGGCCACCAAGGAATAGGCGCGCGCTCCTATCGTAACCCCTTGATCCGCAACCACAGCTGGGCAAAGGTTACGAAACAAAGACGGGGCTGATATGTTGAAGTCGGAACTCATCGCGGCGCTGGCGGCGGAAAATCCGCATCTCACCCAGCGCGACGTCGAACGGGTGGTGGGTGTCGTCTTCGAGCGCATGATCGCCGCCCTCGAAAGCGGCGGCCGGGTGGAGTTGCGCGGCTTCGGCGCCTTTTCGGTTCGCGCCCGGCCGGCCCGGGCCGGCCGCAATCCCCGAACCGGCGAGGCGGTGGACGTGCCCGCCAAGCATGTGCCCTTCTTCAAGAGCGGCAAGGAACTGCGGGCGCGGCTGAACGCGGACTAGAGCGCTTTCCGCAAAAGTGGGAACTGGTTTTGCGATCAGAAAGCGCTCAAGTGTTTAAGGTAGAGCCTGTTTATCCCGATCGGGCTGATAGGGCCCGATCGGGACAGACTCTAGGGACAAGGTGACGCTCGCTAAGATCTGCGGGCTCTCGACGCCTGACGCCGTCGCCGCCGCGCTCGCCGGAGGAGCGGCCTATCTGGGCTTTGTATTCTTCGCCGCCAGCCCCCGCGATGTCGCGCCGGAGGCGGCGGCGCGTCTGGCGGGACCCGCTCTCGGCAAAGCGAGAATCGTCGCCGTCACCGTCGATCCGGACGATGCCCTGATCGACCGGTTGAGGGAGACCCTGGCGCCCGATCTGATCCAACTTCACGGGCGCGAGAGCCCAGCCCGGGCGCGGGAGATCGCGGCGCGCGCCGGTGTGGATGTCATCAAGGCGTTGGCCGTCTCGACGGCCGCCGATCTGGCGGCGGCGCGCGACTATGAGACGGTAGCCGCGCACCTGATGTTCGACGCCGCAGCGCCGGCGGCTTCGACCCGGCCGGGCGGGACCGGCGAGGCTTTCGACGCCGCCATCCTGGCCGGCCGGCCGTTCGCCCGTCCGTGGTTCCTGGCCGGCGGCCTCGATCCATGGAACGTGGCCGATGCGATCGGCCGCTCCGGCGCGCCCATGGTCGACGTTTCCTCTGGCGTGGAGCGCGGGCCGGGCCTAAAGGACCCCGCTCTGATTGAAGCCTTTCTGGAGGCGGTTCGCCGCGCCTGAAAAGGCCCCGCGTCCCCAAAGACCTTGCCGCCGCGCCCGTGACCCCTCCCGCTCCGCTCCCCAACGACTACGCCGCCTTTCCCGACGCCCTGGGCCGGTTCGGCGCCTATGGCGGCCGGTATGTGCCCGAGACCCTGATGCCCCTCGTCCTGGCGCTGGAGAAATCCTATGCCGCCGCCAAGGCCGATGAAGGGTTCCAGGCCGAGCTCGCCGGCTATCTCGAAACCTATGTCGGCCGGCCGAGCCCCCTCTATTTCGCCCGCCGGCTTACTGGCCACTTCGGCGGAGCGAAAATCTATCTGAAGCGCGAGGAGCTCAATCACACCGGCTCGCATAAGATCAACAACTGCATGGGCCAGATCCTGCTCGCCCGGCGGATGGGCCGGACACGCATGGTCGCCGAGACCGGGGCTGGCCAGCACGGCGTGGCCACGGCCACCGTGTGCGCCCTCTTCGGCCTGCCCTGCATCGTCTACATGGGCGCGGTGGATGTGGAGCGGCAGGCCCCAAACGTCCTGCGCATGAACCTCCTGGGGGCGGAGGTTCGCCCGGTGACCGCCGGCGCCGCGACCCTGAAGGACGCCATGAACGAAGCCCTGCGCGACTGGGTGACCAATGTCGAGGACACCTATTACCTGATCGGCTCGGCCGCCGGGCCGCACCCCTATCCGGCCATGGTGCGCGATTTTCAGTCGGTGATCGGCGTGGAGACGCGCGCCCAGATTCTGAAAGCCGAGGGCCGCGTACCGGACGCCCTCGTCGCCTGCGTGGGTGGCGGCTCCAACGCGATCGGCCTTTTCCATCCGTTTCTGGCCGACGAAGGGGTGCGGTTGATCGGCGTCGAAGCGGCCGGCGAGGGCATGACAAGCGGTCGCCACGCCGCGGCCCTGAACGGCGGCCGTCCAGGTGTCCTGCACGGGGCCCTGAGCTATCTACTCCAGGATGCCGACGGTCAGGTCGCCGAGGCCCACTCCATTTCCGCTGGCCTCGACTATCCCGGCGTCGGGCCCGAGCACGCCTGGCTGCGCGACGTCGGCCGTGCCGAGTATCTCACTGCCACCGACGAGGAGGCGCTGGAGGCCTTCCAGCTCTGCGCCCGCCTGGAAGGCATCGTGCCGGCCCTCGAATCCGCCCACGCCCTGGCTCACCTGCCCAAGGTGGTCGCCGAGGTCGGCCAGGACGGGATTGTCGTCCTGGGCCTGTCGGGCCGCGGCGACAAGGATCTCGCCGCGGTCGCCGCCCATTTGGGACGGACGATTTGACGGTGGCGCGGATAGACGCGCGCTTCGCCGCCCTGCGACACGAAGGCCGCGCGGCCTTTGTGGCCTATGTCATGGCCGGCGATCCGGACGCCGAGACGTCCTTCGCCATCCTCGAGGGCCTGCCCGCCGCCGGCGCCGACCTCGTCGAACTGGGCATGCCTTTCTCCGATCCCATGGCCGACGGGCCGCCCATCCAGCGCGCCGCCCGGCGCGCCTTGGCCGGCGACATGACCACGGCGGGGGTGCTGAACCTCGCCGCGCGCTTTCGGGAAATCGACACGACGACGCCCATCGTTCTGATGGGCTATCTCAATCCGATCCTCAGCCAAGGCTTCGACGCCTTCGCGCGAGCCGCCGCCGCCGCCGGCGTCGATGGGCTGATCGTGATCGACTGTCCACCCGAGGAAGCCGGACCTCTGGCCGACGCCCTGGAGGCCCAGGATATGGCTCTGATTCGCCTGGCCACGCCGACCACCGACGAAGCGCGCCTGGCCGTCGTGGCGCGCCGCACGCGTGGCTTTCTCTACTATGTCTCGGTGGCCGGGGTGACGGGAGCCGAGGAAGCCGACGCCGAGGCCGTCGCCCCCGCCGTGGCGCGGGCGCGCGCCGCCTGCGGCCTTCCCGTCGCTGTCGGTTTCGGCATCCGCACGCCGGAGCGGGCCGCGGCGGTGGCGCGGGTGGCCGAAGCGGTGGTGGTCGGCTCGGCCCTGGTGGACTGCGTCGATGAGGCCATCGCACAGAACCGTGATCCGGTTTCGAAACTTCTGGCTACCGCCGCCGAGCTGGCTAAGGCTGTGCGTTCGGCGCGCCTCGACCGGTCGTAGAACAGTCTGCCCATGGCACTCACCGACGATAAGAAGAACAAGCCTCTGCGCGATCCCGCGGCGCCGCCCGCCCGCGAGCGCGGGGGGTGGCTGGCCAAGATCGCGCCGGGGGTGCGCAAGCTGGTCTCCCGCCGCGAGACCCCCGAAAATCTATGGGTCAAGTGCCCCGACACCGGCGAGATGATCTACCGTTCGGACCTGGAGGCGGCCCTTTGGGTAACGCCGGCGGGCCGGCACATGCGCATTCGCCCGGCCTTGCGCTTCGCCTACACCTTCGACGGCGGGCGCCATAAGACGCTTTCCCTACCCAGAACGCTGGACGACCCCCTGGGCTTCACCTACGGCAAGCCCTACGCCGACAGCCTGGCCGCCGCGCGCAAGGCGACCGGCGAGACCGACGCCATGTCCCTGGCCGTCGGCGACATCGGCGGGACGCCGACCGTGGTTCTGGTCCAGGATTTCGCCTTCATGGGCGGCTCGCTGGGCGCGGCGGCCGGCGAGGCCTTCCTCACCGGCGTCGATGAGGCGGTGAAGCGCCAGGCGCCCTTCGTGGTCTTCACCGCCTCGGGCGGGGCGCGGATGCAGGAGGGGACCCTCTCGCTCATGCAGCTCGCCCGCACCACCGCCGCCATTCAGCGCCTGCGCCGCGCCCACCTGCCCTATGTCGTCGTCCTCACCGACCCGACCACCGGCGGCGTCACCGCCTCCTACGCCATGTTGGGCGATATCCATCTGGCCGAGCCGGCGGCCCTGATCGGCTTCGCCGGCCGCCGGGTGATCGAGGAGACCATTCGCGAGACCCTGCCGCCCGGCTTCCAGACCGCCGAGTTCCAGGTCGAGCGCGGCATGGTCGATCGGGTCGTCTCCCGCCGCGAGCTTCCCGCCGTCCTCGGCTCGATCCTGCGCACCCTGATGATGGGCCGCGCCCGCCGCGTGGCGGCCTGACCCAGGTCGCCGGTCACGATCACGACCCCATCCGCGCCTCCGACGGGGCGATCGGGCGCCTGCGGGCCCTTCATCCGACCCTGATCGATCTTTCCACCGGCCGCATCGAGCGGTTGCTGGCGGCGCTGGGCCGGCCGCAGGACCGCCTGGAGCGGGTGATCCACGTCGCCGGCACCAACGGCAAGGGATCGACCGTCGCCTTCCTGCGCGCCATCGCCGAGGCGGCGGGCCTCACCGTCAATGTCCTGACCTCGCCTCATCTGGTGCGCTTCGCCGAACGCATCCGCATCGGCGGCCGCCTGATCGGCGACGACGAGCTTTCCCGGCGGATCGACGAGGTGGAGAGCGCCAACCAGGGCCAGCCGATCAGCTTCTTCGAAATCGCCACCGCCCTGGCCTTTCACGCCTTCGCCCAGGCTCCGGCGGACGTGACCGTGGTCGAGGTCGGGCTGGGCGGTCGGTTCGACGCCACCAATGTCTTCGCCACCTCGGCGGTCAGCGTCATCACGCCGGTGGACTACGATCATCTGGAAATGCTCGGGCCGGACCTAGGGAAAATAGCCTGGGAGAAGGCGGGCGTTATCAAGGCCGGGCGCCCCGTGGTCGTCGCCCGGCAATCGCCGGAGGCCCGGGCGGTGATCGAGGCCGAGGCGGCGCGGCTGGACGCACCCCTCACTCTGATGGGCCGAGATTTCGAGGCGTTCGAGGAACACGGCCGCCTCGGGCTCCAGCTCGGTGACCGCCGGCTCGATCTGCCCGCCCCCAGCCTCATCGGCGAACATCAATTCGCCAACGCCGGCGTGGCCGCCGCCGCGATCCTGGCGCTGGACGATCCACGCATCGACGAGGCGGCTATTGTGGCGGGCATATCGTCGGCGGTGTGGCCGGGGCGCTTCCAACGGCTGACGGGAGGTCCCCTGGGGCCGGCCGCGGCGGCTCGCGGGGCCGAGCTATGGCTGGATGGCGGTCACAATCCGCATGCCGGCCGCGCCCTGGCCGTCACTTGCGCAGGTCTGGCGATCCGCGACGGCCGGCCCCTGACGCTGATCGTCGGCATGCTGGACCGCAAGGACGCAACGGGTTTTCTTCAGCCGTTCGCGAGCCTCGCCCCCAGGGTCTTCACTACCGTTTTTGATTCCGAAAGCGCCATGCCGGCGGACGATCTGGCGGCGGCGGCGCGGGCGGTGGGGATGGCCGCCGAACCCGTCGATGGGGTCCTGGCCGCCCTGACCCGCGCGCTCGACGAAGGCGGCCCCGCCCAGCGCATCCTCATCTGTGGCTCGCTGCATTTCGTCGGCGATATTCTGGCCATGAGTCCGGAGACCTGGCCGATATAAGGAAGAGCGCGCCGCCGTCAGGCGGCCTTCTTCACCCCGGTCTCGGCCAGCCAGTCGAGGATTTTCTGCTTGGGCATGGCCCCGACCTTCATCGAGGTCATCTGGCCGTCCTTGAACAGCATCATGGTCGGAATGCCGCGCACCCCGTAGCGCGAGGGCGTGGTCGGGCTCTCCTCGATGTTGAGCTTGGCGACGGTCAGCGCCGCGCCCAGCTCCTCGGCGATCTGCTCGAGGGCCGGCCCGATCTGTTTGCACGGCCCGCACCACTCCGCCCAGAAATCCACCAGCACCGGCGTGGCCGATTTGAGGACATCGGCATCGAAAGAGGCGTCGGTGACCGCGACGGTGTTCATGGGTGGGCTCCTTGGGATTGGTGAGCGAGAGTTAGGCGATTTGGCCGCGAGTTCAACGGGAAGAAGCCGAGCGGAGCGCCCGCGCGGCCGTGAGTTTTTCCAAAGGGGATGAGCCGTCGCGCCCTACGGCCGTTTCAGGCGCGCCATCGCCGCCTCGAACGCCTCGACCAGATCGCCCCGGCGATCGGGCGGCAGGCGCCGGGCGGCGCCGACGAAGATCGCCGCCTCGCGCCGCGCCTGGTCAGGCGGCCAGGGCAGGTAGTCGGCGGCCTGGACCATGCGCAGGGTGGCGGTTAGACGGCGCAGCAGAGAGTCGGGATAGGGGGCGAACTCCGGCGGCGTGAAGACCGGTCGGGGTTGCGGCGGCGGCGCGCCGAACATGTCCAACTGCTTTTCCGGCGACATTCCGCTTGTCATTCTTTCATCCTGACCTGATTCGCCGCCCTCGCGAGGTCAGCCGCGCCTCACCAGCTCGCGCTCCTCTTCGGTCAGGCCGTAGAGGTCGAAGAGCAGATCGTTCATCGCCGTTTCCTGGGCGGCGATGGCGGCGGTCGCGGCCTCCAGTTCGGCGATCTTTTCCACGAACTGGCGGGCGGCGGGAGCGGCGGGGCCGGTGGGCGGACGGCGAAGGTCGGCGGCGAAGGCGGCCGCGTCGGTCGGCCGGGCCCCCAGCAGAAGCCAGCGCCACCAGGCGCGGGTCAGCCTCCCATCCTCGGGATCGAGAAAGACGCCGCGCAAGGCGACGGCCCCGCCGGCCAGCAGGCGCAATTCCCCGTCGGCGAAACTCGCCTCCAAGGGCGCGGCGCGGTCGAGATGGGCCTGGAGGGCGGCGTGGCGCGCCTCGATCGCCTCGGCCAGCCGCTCCTCGGCCCAGGCGCGGCGGTCGCGGGCCAGCCTGAGCCTGGCGGGGGCCTCGCCCTCCAGCGCCTCGGCGTCGGGCAGATCGGGCCACAGCCAGGCCTCGCCATGCCGGGCGCGCGCGAGGACGGCCAGCCGCTCGCCGGCGGCTGTCGCGAGGTCGCGGCGGCGCGTGATTTCTCGTTGCAGCTTCAGGGCGCGACGGCCGACCTCCGCCTGTTCCTCCGCCGAGGCGCGCGGGACGGGCAAGGGGGCGATGAACTGCCTGTTGGCCTCGAACCAGCCCGCGTCTTTCGGCTTGCCGATACGCCGAAAGACGTAGTCGGCGACCGGCCCGTTCAACACGCCCAGCAAGAACGGCAGTCCCTCGTCGGTTGGTGTCAGGATGCCGTTCACCCGCACATTGTTGAGATATTTGTCGCCGACCGTATCCATGCAGACCCGCATGGCGGGCACGGTCTGGGCGACGATCAACTTCGCCCGGTCGTGTTTATCCAAGCTCTTGGGATAAACGTATCCCCACCAACCAGGCCCGTTCATCTTCCCGTTTTCGCGCGCCCGCAGCTGGCTTTCCCACGACCGCAGATATGCCCAGGCCTTGGGAAACCGGGCTTCCAAATCGGCTTGGCCGATCAGGCGCATTCGGCCGGCGTCGTCGGGTTCGTATGGAAACAGCAACCAGGTGTCGGTCCGGGGTTCTTCGTATCGCTTGGCTTCGGAACCGGAGATCAGGGGCCGCATTACCCCGTCCTCGATCTCGACAACGTATGCCGAAGCATTGGCGGGCTTGCACCGATAGCCGCCGACGCCGAGCCGTTCGAGGTGATAGATGGCGTCCGCGCTCGTAACCAATCCCTGAAAGATGTTTGTGGTCAGCGCCGGATCGTCGAGCCTCGGGCAGGTCTGGGCCAGCCGGTCGATCAGGGCCCGCTCCTCGCCGGTGGCCATCAGCCACGGCCGGCCGGGCGCCAGGCGATCCCAGGAAAGGGCCAGGTCGGGATCGTCCCACCGCACCCCGGCCAGATCCGCTTCGCCCCTCGGCGCCGGCGCGACCTGGATCGCCTCGCCCGGCGACTTGGCGAAGATCTGCAGGGCGGTGTAGGTGGTCGCCTCCTTGAACACCTGATGCGACTTGAAATCGACCCAGCGGCAAAGCGCCCGCTCGCGCCGGATCAGATTGCGCAGGCCCGCCCCGTATTCGGCGACCGTCCAGATGCTGGGGGCGATATAGCCCATCCGCCCGCCCGGCCGCAGCAGGGCGAGGCCCTTTTCGATGAACGGCAGATAGAGGTCGAAATTGCCGCTCTGGGTGCTGGCGTAGAAATTGTCCTCCCGCGCCGCCAGCAGATAGTCGGCCACGTCCGGGTCGACCTGGCGCAGGTTCTGCAGCTTCACATAGGGCGGATTGCCGACCACCACGTCGAAGCCGCCGGCCGCGAAGGCGGCCGGAAAGGCGGCGCGCCAGTCGAAGGCGTTCACCTGTTCGCGCGCCGCCGGTGTGAAGGCCGTGACCTGGGTCCAGGCGTAATAGTCCGGCCCCACCAGGCTGTTGCCGCAGGCGATCGCCCCGTCCAGGGACGACAGCGGCGCGTCGGCGCGCGCCGAATGCAGCCACAGGGCCAGCTTGGCGATCTCCACCGCCGCCGGATTGATATCGACGCCATATAGATTGCCGTCCAGAATCGCGGCGGTGGCCGCGCGCTCGTCGAAGGCCGTCGGCGCGCCCGGCGTCAGGGTCTGGCGGAATCCATGGATTTCCTTGCGTTCATCGAGCAGTCGCCGAAAGGCGCCGATCAGGAAGGCTCCCGAGCCGCAGGCCGGATCGACGATTCGCGCCGCCGCCACCCGCGCCTCGTAGCCGGTCAGTTGAGCCAGATCGTCGGGCGTCTCGCCCCTCCAGCCCACCGCCGCCCTCTGCTCGGCGAACCAGCCTCCGAGCGTAAATTCGACCACCTTTTCCACCACCCATTCGGGCGTGTAATAGACGCCGTCGCGCTTGCGCTTGGGCAGCTTGCGTTTGGAGACCTCGGCCAGGCTGAGACGGCCTTCCAGCCTGGCTTCCTGAATTTCCAGTTCGGTGATCGACTGCTCGAAGATGCGCCCCAAGGTGTAGAGCGAGATGCTCTCCCGCGCGTCGCCCCGCGCCGCGTAGTTGTAGCTGGCGCACAGGTGCAGCAAGGTATCGCGCCGCGCCGCGATGGTCGCGTCGTTCACCCCCTGGCCGGCGGCGCAGAAGAAGTGATTGGGGATGTCCAGGGCGTCGATTTCCGGGTCGGGCCGGAACAGGCCGCCGTTGAAGGCGCGCAAATCGACTTGGCCCATGCGGCCGCCGCTATCCATGACCTGGAACAGCCGGCGAAGGGTGCGCCAGATCTCGTCGCCGCCCTCGTCATAGAGTTCCTCCCGACTGCGCCTTTTCAGGAGATCGGCGATGAACTGGGGCGGAAACAGCATACGCTCGCCCATGTCCTCGCAGTAGAAAGCGAAAATGAAGCGATCGAGGATTTTCTGGGCGAGGCGAAGCAGTTGACCGGGCGTGCCGGGATAGGCGGGATTGTGGGTGCGCAGAATGTTGAACAGCCGCTCGCGCGCCGTGCGGTAGTCGGCGTAGAACTCTCCCTCCAGCGCCTTTTCGCCGGCGCCCTGCTTTTGGATCAATCTCAGCAGCGCCGGCTGTCCGCCCCGGGACAACAACTGGTCTGGCGCGAACAGGCGCGCGAACACGAACCGATCGAAGCGCGCCTCTTCGGTCTCGGCGGTCAGGTCTGGCTCCAGCAGGGGATGGGCCGAGCTTATGACGAAGCGCAGATAGGATTTTGGGGCGCGGTCCCACCAATAGAGGCGAAACTCGTTCATGTCGGAGACCAGGCCCCACCAGGGAAGCACCGCCTCGTTGCCAAACAGGCCGCGCCGGGCGCCGGCGACATAGTCGATGCACTGTTTGACGGGCGAGCGGGTGTTGCCCTTTCGCTGTTGCGGCGCGTTCAGGCCCGAGCGCACGTCCTTGAATTCGCACAGCACCTGCGGCGTGGCGGCGACGCCCTCGCCGAACCAGCCGAGCGCCAGGTCCGCCTCGCCGGTGGCGCCGCCGGCCCCGGCCGCCGCGACCGGATAGCCGGGCCACGCCGTAAACCCGGCCTCCCCGTCGCGCCCGCCCAGCCGATAGCCCCAGGTTTCGACGAAGAAGGTCTGGACGAACGCCCCCTCGGAAGCCCGCTCCTTCAACGCCGGCCGCGCCACCCAGGCGTTCAGGCGCGCCAGAAGCCGCGCCTCCTCGTCCGATCCCTGCCACGCCTTGTAGTCGAGCGCCCATTCGCGCTGAAGAAAGGCGCGGGTCAGAAAGCCCTGGCTGTCGTCGAACATTGTGCGGCTAGACCGGCGCGGGACGGCGAACGCAAGCGTCTTGTTCGAGCGAAGGGTCGGCCTTGGTCTCGTTGGCCAATTTTCCCAACGCCTCCCGCATAACCCCCTCCGGCACGGCCATTAGCTTGGGCCCATCCGTCCACACCAGCGCCGCCTCGATCGTTCGGTCGGGGAAGACTTCGGCAAGGACGGCGGCGTAGATGGCCATCTGGAGGATGTAGGCGCCGTCGGCGTCTTCGACGCGGGCCGGGGCTGGGCGGTTGGTCTTGAAGTCGATGACCAGGACCCGATCGGCTTCCACCACCAGGCGATCGACGCGGCCGGAAATGGCCAGGCCCGGCGGCAGGCGGGCCGCGGCGCCGGCCAGGGCCACCTCGGCCCTGGAGCCGGGGCCGAACGCGGCGGCGAACTGGGGGTTGGTCAGAACCGCCAAAGCGGCGGCGGCAATTTCGGCGCGCTGGTCGTCGGTGAGATCGGCCTCGCGCGCCATGAGCCGCCGCGCCGCCGCCTCGCGGTCGTCCGGGGCGATATCGGGCAGAAGCTGCAGCAGCCGGTGAATCAGATCGCCGCGCCGATAGCGCCCCAGGCCGCCCACGGCGCCGAGCGGCGAGGGCGCCGCCCCCTGACTGTCCTCGCTCAAGGTAGAGGGGGAGGCGTAGCGGGCCAGGGCCGGTTCGCTCGGCGCGAGGCCGCGCGTCCAGGGCGGAAGGCCGGCGACGCCGCTCGCCCCACCCCCGGCGGCCGTCGCCGGCGTGGGATCGGCGCCATAGCGCCAGCCCTCGGCCCCATCCTCCATGGCGAAGGCCCGGATCGGCAGGTCGTCGAAGGCGCGCCGGGCATAGTCGTACCAACTCCGTTCATAGAGGTGCGGCCGGCTCTCGACCCCACAGACGATCAGCCGGTCGCGGGCCCGGGTCAAAGCCACATAGAGCAAGCGCGAAGACTCACCCTCGGCCGCCCTGGCCCGCCGCTCGCGCGCCTCGGTCGAGGCGGCGCAGTCGTCGGCCTTGCGCGGCGCCCACAGAAATCCGCCATCCGGCCCCTCCATCAGCGGGCCGCCGCGGTCGGTGGCTCTCGTGGTAGTGTCGGGCAGGATGACGATGGGCGCTTCCAGGCCCTTGGCGCCGTGGACGGTCATCACCCGAACCTCGCCGCCGGGGCGTCCACCCGCGTCCTCCTGTTCGCGCTTAACCTCCAGCTCGCTCCTCGACATCGTGGCGATGAAGCTCTCCAGATCGCGCACGTCGCGGTCTTCCGCCGCCAGGGCCTGGGCCAGGAAGGCGTCCAGGGCGTCCTCGCCCTCGGCGCCCATCCGGGTCAGCAGGCGCTGGCGCATGGAGCGGCCCTCGCCGTCCAAGCGGCTGAGCGAGCGGCTGAAGAAGTCGAAGGGGGCGGCGCGCTCGGCTTCCTCGCGCGCCCAGCCGAGGAAGGCCGCCGCCGCGCCCCACGCGGCCCGCTCGGACGCCCGCGCGCCCAGCGCGCTCCATAGCGAGCCGTGGCGGCCATGAGCCAGATCGAACAGGCTCTCCTCGTCCACCTCGCAGAACGGACCACGTAGCAGGCAGGCCAGGGTGAGGTCGTCGCTCGGAAAACGGGCGAATCGCGCCAGGGCCATCAGATCCTCGAAGACACCATGGTCCGACAGTTTCAGCCGGTCGGCCCCGCCCACGGGAACGCCTTCGCGCTTCAGGGCGCGGATGATCTCGTGGAAGAGGGCGTTGCGGCGGCGGACCAGGATCAGCACGTCGCCAAAGGCGCAGGGCCGCATGCGGTCGGTTCCGCGCTCGCCCACCCCGTCGCCGTGCTCGACCATGGCGCGCACCGCCTGGGCGATGCGGCGGGCGAGCTTGCGGCCCGCGCTCTCCCGAGGTTCGATGTTCACCGGCGCCCAAGGATCGTCCTCCTCGGCCGGATCGGTCGCTTCCAGCGGCCAAAGCTCGACGCAGCCGCCGGGCGCCCGCGTCGGCTTGTGCACGATCGGAAAGGCCAGCAGCCCTTCTTCCGCGGACGGACGAAGTCCCGCGAGGGCCTCCGGGGCTGTGAACACCGTATCGACGAAAGCCAGAATCTCCGGCGCCGAGCGCCAGCTTTCCAGCAGGGAGACGGGCGAAAAGCGTTCCCCGGCCTCCGTGACCATGGTCCCGAACGCCTGTTTTTCCATCGCGAAGCGTTCGGGCGTTGCGCCCTGGAAGGAGAAGATCGACTGCTTCTCGTCGGCGACCGCGAACAGGGTCCGGCCGGCCGGCCCGGCCCCGGTCCCGGTGAAGAACTCGGCGGTCAGGGCGCGCAGGATGTCCCACTGCTCCGGCGCGGTGTCCTGACCCTCGTCGAGCAGCACATGCTCCAAGCCCCCGTCCAGCTTGTAGAGCACCCAGGCGGCGTCGGCCTTGACCGTGAGCAGGCGATGGGTGTGGCCGATCAGGTCGCCAAAATCGAGGCCGCCCTGGGCGGTCTTGGCGCCCTCGTAGAGGCCGGCGTAGGCGACGGCCAGTGTGAGGGCGTGGACGGTGTCCTCGGCCACCGCGGCGGCGATCAGCAGGGAGTGGGTTTTCACATGCCTACCCTTCTCCTCCACTAGCCACGCGCGCGCGGCCGGATCGACCGCCTGGGTGCCGATTCTGGACCTCGGCGTCCCGGCTTGGGTGGAAAACACCCGCCAGACCTCGGCGAAGGACGAGGCGGCGTCGATCGCCTTCATCGCCTCGCCGAGGGGGCGGTCGGTCGCCGCGGTGCCCTTCAGGAGGGCCCGCGCCGCTCGCGTCCACTGCCCCCAGCGGATGCGCGCCATGGCGTCGCCCTCGATCGCCGCGCGCGAAGTGGGGGCGGGAAAGCCGCAACGGCGCCAGATGTCGGACCCGAAGCCGTCCCGTGCATCGCAGCGGTCCACATAGGCGCCTATGGCGGCGCGGTTCGCCTCGAAGCCGGCGAACATGCGGTTGAACGCCTCGAAATCGAGTTCCACCGAGAGGTGGGCGTAGGCTTCTCCCACCGGGCCGTCCGACTTTGCCATGGCGGCCAACGCCACGTCCTCGCGCGCCCTGGCCGACACCTCCGCCGCCGCCTGATCCTCCAGCACCGTGAATCCCGGCGACACCCCCGCCTCCAGGGGAAACCGCCGCAGCAGCTTTTCGCAGAAGGCGTGCAGGGTCTGGATCTTCAGGCCGCCGGGGGTTTCCAGGGCGCGGGCGAACAGGGTGCGGGCCGCCGAGAGGTCGCGCCGGTGCTCGTCTATCTTCGCCAGGGCCTGGGTGAGCGCGGCGTCCGACATCACCGCCCATTCCCCCAGGGTCTCGAACAGCCGCCGCTGCATCTCCGCCGCCCCGGCCTTGGTGTAGGTGACGCACAGGATCGCCTCGGCCCGCGCGCCGGCCAGCAGAAGGCGCGCCACCCGCTTGACCAGGGTCGAGGTCTTGCCCGAGCCGGCGTTGGCGGCCACGAAGGTGGAGGCGCGGGGATCGGAAGCCAGAACCTGGGGATCGGCGATGGTTTTCATTCGCCGTCCTCGCCCTCGCCCTCGCCGATCACATGCCACTCCCACACCCGGGCCAGATGATCGTAGTCGCCACCCTGGGCGCCAATGAACTGCGGCGCGGCCCAGGAGGGGTAGGGCGTGTCGGCCTGGTCGAACAGAGCCACGCGGCGTTGGAGGCCCTCCCACGCCGCTTCGGCCAGCGCCTCGCTCTCGCCGGCGACGCCGCGACGCTCCTCGCGGCCCGGCGTCCGGCCGCCGCTGACCCGCACATAGAGCAACTCGCCCGGTCGGGCGGCGCCGAGATCGGCGAAGCCGCCGCGCGCCAGAATGGCGCCGGTCAAGGTGAGCTGAGGCGAAAACCCGGCCCTCATCTGCTTGGCGGTGGGCGCCGCGCCGGTCTTGAAATCGAGGATGTCGGCCGCCTCGCCGCGCACCTCGATGCGGTCGGCGCGAGCGGTCACGGTGAAGGGGCCGCCCGGCGCGTCGAACCCATGCTCGCCCCGGCTCTCGACGATCAGCCGCGCCCCCGGCCGCCGCCGGCGTTCGAACGCCACCACCCAGGGAGCGACATTGGCCGCCAGGGCGTGCTCGCGGGCCATCTTGGGGACCGGCATGCCGGCGCGGGCCAACGCCTCGATGACCAGGGCGGCGAAGCGCGCCTCGGCGTCGTCGGGCAGGGCATCGGGATGCTCGCGGGCGAAGCGTTCGAGGGCGGCATGGATGGCCGAACCTCGAGCCATGGCCTCGATGGCCGCGTCCGGCGGGTCGAGCGGGCGAAGGCGTAGAATATCGCGGGCATAGATGGCGTAGGGGTCGCGCACCCAGCGCTCGACCGCGGTCACCGACATCTTCCTGGGCCGAGCGGCCAGCGGCGGGACGGGGCGGGGGCGGGTCGCCGTCCTCAAGGCCGGCGGCGGCGGGGAAATCGGGGCGTCCAGGGCGCGCGCCCACTCCAGGATTTCCGGCCGGCCGGGCAGATCGACGCCCGCTCCCTTGGCCAGGGTGCGCAGTCGCCACAGCCAGCGCGAGGCGGTCGCCGGCGCGCCGGCGCGGCGCTCGGAATTGATCAGGATCACCTCGGGAGCGGCGGCGGCCTGGGCGAAGTCGTGGGCGGAAAGGCCGATCCGCCGCTCGGGCGGCGGCAGGCCCAGCTTGGCGCGCATTGGCCGCGACAGGAAGGGATCGATGGGCGCGGCCCGTGGCCATACCCCTTCCTCGAGGCCGGCCAGGATCAGGCGGTCGGCGCGGATCAGGCGCGCTTCCAATACTCCCAGGATGCGCAGGCGCGGATGGCTGGCCCCGCCGGGCCGCACCAGTTCGCCGGCCATCAGATGGTCAATGAGTTGCGAAAAGCCGGCGCGGGTGACCGGCGGCAATCCGCCGCTTTCGTTCAGGAGGGCGGCGAAGAGGCCCACGGCCGCCTCACCCGCCTGACCGGCCCACAGGTCGCCCAACCCCCCTTCCGGCCCCGCCGCGAGGCTCTCTAGCGCCGAGGCCACGCCCCGCGCCGCGTCCGCCGCCGGCGTTGTCTCGTCGATAAAAGGCGTTTCGGCCGCGCTCAGGGCGGCGCGCAGGCGTTCGGCCAAGTCGATAGCCTGGGCGATGGCCACGCCCCGCGCCCTGCAGGCGTCGTCGCGCTCGGGGCTCTCGCCGACGGCGGCCCGCAGGCGATCGGTCAGCGCCTCCCAGCCGGCGGGCCGGGGCCCTCTCAGGCCATGGCGCTCCAGCGCCCGCCGGCCGCCTTTCAGGGCCGCTTCGTCCAGACCCAGGCGGGTGAGCGGATGCTTGACGATTCCCAGCAGGGTAACCGGATCGACAGGATCGGCGACGGCGCGGGCGACGAGGCTGGCCAGCACCGCGAGCGGCGCGGCGGCGAGCGGTTGGCCGGCCGAGGAGTCGGCGGTGATGTTCCAGCGCCTGAGCCGGGCGCTCACCCTTCGCGCCAGGGCGGCATCGGGGGTGATCAGGGCGGCGGTGTCGCCGGGGGTCTCCAGGGATTCGCGCAACAGCAGCGCCGCCACCGTGGCCGCCTCCTCCTCGCTTTTGGCGGTCAGCGAGACGAGGCCGGTCAATCCTTCGGCGATCGGATCGACGCCGTCCGCCGTGCTCTCGGCGCGCAGGGCGGCGATCTGATCCAGCCAGTCGGCGGTGGCCTCGGGCGGGCGAAGCGCTTCATTGATCACGCGGCGCCGCCAGCGCCCGCGCGCGTCGGCCTCCCTGGCGGGATCCCATTCGCGCACCTGCGCCCGGGTGAGCCCCGACCGTTCGAGCAGACGTTTCAAGGCGCCTTGCGGGTGGGCTTCGCCCACCTCGGCCCACGCCGTATCGGCGAGGGATCTGTCCAGGCCCGGCAACACCACACAGCCCCTGGGGGCGGCGGCGATCGCGGCCAGCAGGTCGGCCGCCGCCGGGGCGGCGCCGGTCGAGCCCGCCGCGATCAGGACGTCCGCGGGTGGACGGTCCCGCCAGCGCGTCGCCAGCGCCCGCAGCAGCTTCACCCGGCGCTCGGCGACGTCCATGAGTCCCAGAGCGTCGAGGCGCCTGGGCCAGGCCTCCAGGGCGAGGTTGAGGAAACGGGCCGACAGCTGCCAGTGGCGGGCCAGCTCACCCTCGACGAGGGCCTCCACCGCCGCCGGATCGCCGGTTTCCTCGATCTGGCAGCCATCGAGGAAGGCGGCCAGGGCGTCGGCCAGTTCCAGGGCCGCGCCGGCGTCGAGTTGGCGCTCCAAGAAGCCCTCGTTCTCGACCACCAGACGCGCCAGTTCGAAGCGGCGGCGCATCGGCGAGATGGCGGGGGCGAGGTCTAGGGCGACGTCCCCCGCCTCGAAGGGCGGCTCGCCCTCATCCAGATCGCCTAGGGCGCGGATTTGTGGCAGCAGCACCGCCTTGGTTCCCGCCGCCTTTAGGAACGCCTCGGCCATCGATCGCGCCGCCCGGCGGGTGGGGATCAGGATCGTCGCCTCGGCCAGCGCCTCCGGTTCCGCCGGCCCGAGAGCCTTCCACACCCCCGTCGCTAGGTCTGCCAGGAACGGCCGATGCGCGCCGATGGTGAACCAGCGCGGCGAGGGGGCGTCGAGGAAGCTGTTCATGGCGGACCCGTCAGGCGGGCCTGGGCGACCGCCAGGGCGAAAGGATCGCCGATCTGCATCCAGCAACCTCGAGGCGTGAACCCGCGCAGCCGGCCTTCCTTGGCCAGGGCCATCCATACCTGAAACAGCGAGAAGGCCGCTTGCGGCTGCTCATAGACGCGTCGCGGATCGAGGATTTCGATGCCGAAGCAATCCAGCGGCGCGACCGCTTCCGTTCCGCGGTGGGTCAAGGCCCCGTCCGCGCCCATGAAGAAATCGCCCCGCGTCTCGAAGCCCAGGGTTCGCGCCTTGGGGACGACGATCAGGCAGGCGTCCATGATCTCGGGGTTCCAGGCGTCCGCCAGCCGGCCCAGGGCGGGCGGCCCGCTTTCGCGCCAGACGTAGTCGCAGTTAGCGACCCAGATCGGCGCCTCGCCCAGCAAGGCGCGCGCCTTTTTCACCCCGCCGCCGGTCTCCAGCAGGGCGGCGCGCTCGTCGGAAATCAGGATCTCGATATCGGTTCGCTTTTTCAGGTGGGTCTCGAGCTGGTCGGCAAAGGCGTGGACATTGACCACCGCGCGCGTCACGCCCACCTCGATCAGCCTGTCCAGCATGTGGTCGATGAGCGCCTTGCCCCCCACCTCCACCAGGGCCTTGGGCCGATCGTCGGTCAGGGGGCGCATACGTGTGCCCAGGCCGGCGGCCAGCACCATGGCGGTGGTCGGCCCGGTCAAGCCCGCGCAGCCGGTGGAACGTGGCGATCCAGCCAGGCGGCGAGGCCGGCGGGCGCCGGGTCTTTCAGGCAACGGTCGAGATAGCCCCAGAGCCTCGGCATGAAGGCCCGATAGCGCGGCTTGCCGTCGCGCGCCACCAGGCGCGCGAAGAGACCCAGGATGCGGACGATATTGAGCGCGCCCAGGGCGTGGAAGTCAGCCAGGAAGGCGTCCGGGTCCACGCCGGGCCGGGCCGCCAGATATCTCGCCAAACAAGCCCGCTCCAGATCGGCCGACACATCGCGCCGGGCGTCGTGGAGCAGCATGGAAAGATCCCACGCCGGGTGGGTGATGAGGGCGTCCTGGAAATCCAGCAGGCCGACCCGCGCCGCCCCAGTTCGCGCCGGCAACCAGATGAGGTTTTCGGCGTGATAGTCGCGATGACAGAAAACGCTCGCCCCGGCGACGCCACGCGCGCGCACGGGCGTCCAGATCGCCTCCCACTCGCTGGCCACCGTCGCACCGAAGGTGAGCTCAGGGCGAAGCCGGGGAAGCCACTCGAGGAAAAGATCGCCGGCCGTCTTCAGCGCCAGTTCGTCGTAGGTCAGCAGCGGCCAGGACACGCCGTCCGATTGCAGAATCGTCGGTGGGGGCGCGGCTTGCAGAACGGCCAGCGCCTCCACCGCGCCGTCATAGAGGGTCGTCTCGTCCATGCCCGCCTCGATCAGGGGCGCATAGAGATCGTCGCCCAGGTCCTCCAGAACCGCCAGGCCGACCGAGGAGTCGCTGGCGATGATCTCCGGCGCCGATAGCCCCAGGCTCCGCAGCCAGCCGGCGCAGGCCACGAAGGCCTCGACGCGGCCGGCCGCCAGGCGCGCCAGGGCGTTGTAGCCGAGCGCCGCCCGCTCCTCGTCCGTGGCCAAGGGAGGGCAGGGGCGGCTTTCCGCCGCCGGCGGCTGATCCATGAGGATCAGGCTGGGGCCGGAGGGGGGGAAAACACGCTCGTAGCGGCGGGTGGAGGCGTCCCCCGGCAAGGCCTGCCGGCGCGCCGCGCCCAGGCCGGCGGCGGAGAGAAAGGCCACGCGCTCGTCTTCGCGGTCAGACATGGATCGGACGGCCCTCCCAGGTCCCGTGCGGCGCGAGCCTGGCCCGCCGCGCGTCGCCATCGATGGCCAGCGTCACGTCCAGCCGGTCAGGGGGGAGATGATGACCCAGCCGCTCCGCCCATTCGATCACTGCCGCCCCGTCCCGCAACGCCTCGTCCAGGCCGATCTCATAGGCTTCCCCGGCCGAGGTCAGCCGATAGAGATCGAAATGGGCGATGGCAAAGCGCGGTCCCCGGTAGAACTGGACCAGGGTGAAGGTGGGGCTGGGCACGTCGCGTTCGGTTGGCGACAGGGCGCGGATCAGCCCCCGCGCCAGCACCGACTTGCCCGCTCCCAGCGGCCCGCTCAGGCAGATCGCTTCGTGGGGCCCGAGGGCGGCCGCCAGGGAGGCGCCCAGGCGAGCGGTCATCGCCTCGGTGTCGAGGCGAAACTCGCCTTCCGCCGGCACGATCATGAAAACGGCCTCGCCGGATCGCCCGGCAGCACGTTTTCCACATAGGCCTTCATTGCCGCCGCCGCCTCGCTGGCGTCGGCCGGCAGGCGCGCCGGCGGGACGGCGGGTCCGACGGTCAGGCGGAAGGCCTTGCCGCGCTTGTTCAAAAGCTCATGGAACAGGGTGATGTCGCGCAGTTCGGCGGAGAAGCCGTCGAAAAAGTGGAACAGCGCCGACCTTGGGCCGGCCAAGTGCATCGGCAGGATGGCCGCCTGGCATTTGCGGGCCACGGAAAACGCGCTGGGCGCCCAGGCGAGATCGCCCAGGACGCCGCCCCGGCGCCGCGACAGCCGTCCAGCCGGAAACACCACCAACAGCTGCTCAGCCTCCATGGCGGCGCGGGTCGCGATCAGCGCGAGGCGGGCGCCCTGGCGGGTGCGCCGCTCCTGTCGCCATTCCACCGGGATCGCCACCTCGTCAAACCCCCTCGCCACCCGGTGGGCGTCGGAATTGGCGTAGAAGATCAGATCGGGGCGAACCGCCTTCAGCGCGTCGCAAACCGCCACCGCGTCGGCGATGCCGGTGGGATGATTGACGACCGCGATCGCCCGTCCGACGCGGGGAACCTGCTCCAGGCCGCGAGTCTCCACCTGGACGGCCATGAGCTCCGAGACAAAGGCTAGCGCGTCCCGCCCGCCCATTGGCGCGATGGCGTCAGCCAGCCGCCGCGCCCTTCCATAGTCCAACAGGGCGTAAAGAATCGGTTTGACCAGCGGCCAGGCCGGGCCGGCCGCCAGCTTCGGCGCGCGCTCGGCGATCAGGCGGTCGATGATGTGATCGCCTCGCGCCTCGGCGCGAATCAGGGTTGGAGCGGCGATTTGGTAGGCCATGCGATGAGCATGCCCGCGCCGGGCGTCCTGGAGCAAGCGGCCACGCGGCGAGGCTTGACCGCGCCGGCCGGCGGGGCGATGCATCGGCGCCGCACCTTCGAGAGGCCCACCATGCAACGCTTCCGTCAATGGTTCACCTTCGTCGCGATCCTGGTGGTCATCGGCGGCGGCCTGTGGCTGTGGTGGAATTTCGATCTGCGCTGGCGCCCCCACACCATCAAAAAGGATCAGGTTCAGATCGCCAGGATTCTGGATGGCGCGGGTTGGGTGTCGCCGCATCTGCCGGGTCCCAAACTCTACATGGTCTCTTATCGAAGCTGCCCGGCGTGCATCGCCTTCGAGAAGGAGGCTTTTCCCAAACTTCAGGCCGCCGGCGTCGATACCCGCGTTGTCGTCATCGCGCGGGCAGACACCAATGGGCTGACTCGTTCCACCGCGCCCGAGCGCGCCACCGTCGCCGCGCTGTGGCTGAACCGCGACTGGGGCCTGCTCCAGCGCTGGCTCGCGGTCACCCCGCCCGACGCCTGGACCGCCCCCGGCCTCCCGCCCGCCGACGGCGACGCCGCCCGCACCGCCGTCGTCGAGACCGGCCGCAAGGCGGCGGAGGATCTCCGCCCCCTGTTCAAGGCCAACGGCATCAATTTCGACTATCCCTTCCTGATCTGGTGGACCAAGGCCGGCGTGATGCACGGCTGCGCCTGCGTGAACGCCCAGAGCTACGGGAACGTCGAGAGGGAGTTGGGAGCGTAGGGGTCGCCCCTCGCCTTGGCGGGCGCGGCGCCGTTGTCACGACAGCCGCCCCGCGCTAACCGCGCCCCATGCCCGGCTCCTTGCGCGAAGCCTACGATCGAGGAGTAGCCGCCGGAACCCTGGTCGCCGACCCGGCCCAGGCGGTCGCGCTCGAGGCGCTCGAACGAGTCGCGGCGGGGCTCGCCGTCGCCAAGCCGCCCGGCCTGTTCCGCAAGGCCGAGTCCGTCGCCGGCGTCTATCTGTGGGGGCCGGTGGGCCGGGGCAAGTCCATGCTCATGGATCTGTTTTTCGCGGTCGCCCCGGCCGAGGCCAAGCGCCGCGTCCACTTCCACGTCTTAATGGCGCGGGTCCACGCCCTGGTGAACGCCTGGCGAACCGGCGACGCCGCCGCCCGCCACGCCCAATTCCGCCATGCGAAGGGCGACGATCCGATCCCGCCCGTGGCGCGCCTGATCGCCCGCGAGGCGCGCCTCCTTTGTTTCGACGAACTGCAGGTCACCGACATCGCCGACGCCATGATCCTGGGCCGCCTCTTTCAGGCCCTGTTCGCCTGCGGCGTCACCCTGGTGGCGACCTCCAACCGGCCGCCCGACGATCTCTACCGCGACGGCCTCAACCGCCAGCTCTTCCTGCCCTTCATCGCCATGCTGAAAGACCGGATGGAGGTCGTCGCGGTGGACGGGGGCCACGACTATCGCCTGGGCCGCCTGCGCGCCGCCGGAACCTGGTTCTCGCCCCTCGCTCCGGCGGCCGAGCGCGCCTTCGACACCCTATGGAGCGACATGCTCGGCGCCGACGAAGAGATCGGCGCCACGCTCGAAGTCCTCGGCCGCACCGAACACTGGCCGCGCGCCGTCGGCGGCCTGCTGCGCGCCCACTTCAACAGCCTGTGCGTCCACGCCCTGGGACCGGCCGACTACCTCGCCATCGCCGGGCGATTCCACACGATCTTTATCGAAGCGATTCCCCAGCTCACGGCGGAACAGCGCGATGAGGCGAAGCGCCTGGCCACCCTCATCGACACCCTCTACGAAGCCCGCGCCCGCCTGGTGGTCCTGGCCGCCGGCGAACCGGAAACCCTTTATCCCGCCGGCGATCAGGCCTTCGAATTCCAGCGTGCCGCCTCCCGTCTGGCCGAAATGCGCTCGCCGGCGTGGCTGGAGGCGGCTTCGTTCTCTACTTGAACAACGTGAAGCTGTAGGTGAGGCTCACGCCCGCCGAGATGTCGTCGGGCGAGCCGGCGACCTGGACCACCGGGCTGTTGGCCGCGGCCGAGGCCAGGTGGTGATAGCCGACATCGGCGATGGCCTGCCAGCGCTTGCCGAAGCGTCGGCCGACGGCCACCTCCACGCCGGCGTAGCGGCGGCCCCCGCCGGGCTCATAGACGGTGTTGATGAACGGGCTGCGCGCCGCCTCGGCCGGCGTCACGCCGAAATAGGTGTCGAAATAGGTGGCGTCGCCATAGCCGATGCGCGGCCCGATCGAGGCGCTCCAGACCTTGCCGGTGTGAACCAGATCCAGAGCCGCGTCGCCCACCAGCCCGTCGTGGCCGAAAACGCCGTGCCGGCCCTCGACCCGGCCGCGCAGCCAGTTGGTCGGCCACATTTCCACGAAGACGCCCGGCTCCGCCGCGAAGTCGATCTTGTCGAGGCCGGTCAGCTTGCCGGTGTCTCCGCGGCTCAGGCGAAAGCGGACCAAGGGGCCGGCCACGATGTAGCGGTTGGAGATCAGGGCCAGGGAACTGCCGTTGTCCGGCGGCTCGAACCGATCGGGGCTGTCGGCCCGCCTGATGCTCAGCTTGGGCAAGGGCGCGTAGGTATCGTGACCGGCGCCCTCATAGGGCGGATAGGCCGCGAAGCGACCGCCCACGGTGACGATCCAACCGCCGGCTCTCGCCGAGCCGGTCGTCGCGCCCATGAGGCCCATGACCAACAAACCAACCGAGTAATATCGTCCGTGCATGAATCCCTCGCCTTTGAGACTGGTTGGCGAAACGATGGCGGAAGCGCTAAGTTCCCTAGAATGCCGCGATAGGTCCGCGTCAAAGACTATCGCCTAGCCTGACCTTCGATGGTAGGCGGGGGTGGACAAGAACGGCGCGAGGGGCGGGGGCTTGCCTTTCAAAATCGGGGTTCGCGCGGCCATGGCCGTGGGCGCCTATCTGGTCACTGCCCTGGTGGCCGTGGTGGCGATCCTGTTGCTGCGCCGGGCGATCTCGCCGGCCGCCCTGCAAAGCGCGCTCGGTTTCTTCTTCATCGCCGCCATCGCCGCCGGGCTCGAACCGGCCACGGTCAAGGCCGCCCTGCTGCGGGGCGGGCCGCGCGAGTCGATCGCGGAGGCGGGCGCGCCGGTCTATCTTCTCGCCGGCACCGTCAAGGCCCTGGCCGCGTCGCCCTTCCTGGCCATCCTGTGGCGTTTCGCCGATCCTCGCATTCCCCTCGCCGATCTCCTCTGGCTTCCGGCGGTCGCCCTGGCCGGGTTCGCAGCCACCGATATGCGGGTTCTCTTCGACATCGAGGGCCGTCACGCGGCGGCCATCTGGCTCAAGCAGGGCAGCCTGGCGGGGGGCTTGGCGGTGCTCGCCGTCCTGATCGGCGCCGGCGTCCCGCTGTTCTGGGCCATCGGCGTCTCGACGGCGGGACGGCTGGGCCTGACCGTCTGGGCGGTCGTTTCCCTACCGAAAGGCGCGGCGCCCGCCAGCCTCGGGCGGATGAAGTCGCTGCTGGGCGATGTCCGCTGGATGGAGTTGGCCGCCGCCTCGGTCATCGCGGCGGCCAGCGGTTCAACCGACCGCGTCCTGGCCCTGCGCTACCTGCCGGCCGCCACCTACGCCAGCTATTATCTCATCTATGAGCTCTTCAGCCGGTTCTGGCTCCTGCCCTATCTGCTCACGCCGATCCTCTTCGCGCGGCTGGCCGCCGGCCAGGAAAGCAGGGTGTTCATTCGGCGGGCCTGGATGGGAACGGCCTGGGCGGGGGCGGTGTTCGTCGCCGCCGTGGCGGGCCTCTGGCTCGCCGCGCCGGAACGGTTGACCCGCCTCGCCGGTGCATCGTTCGGGCCCTTCCCGGTGGCGTTCGCCGCCGCCGTGGCGATCGGCGCCTTGACCCAGCTTCGTATCGCCGAGCTTCAGGGACGAGGCGCGGCGCGGCGGGCGAGCGTGATCGTCGGCCTTTGCGCCATCTTTTCCGCCGTGGTGTTCTTCGTTCTCGTCCGCCGCATGGGCGCGAGCGGCCTTACGCTGGCCTGGCTCGTCAAGTCGGGGGTGGAACTGGCCGCGACAACGGTGGGAGGTCGCCCTGGCGTGGGTCAAAAACGCCTGTAGCTGCGGGCAGCCAGCGGCGGCGCGGACCCTGTTCGCCGTTCGCGACTTCAATTTCGCGGCCACGGCGGCGCGGGGCCGGATGAACCGCTGCGAGGCGTGCGGCGCGTTCTGGCCCGATGAGATTCCCGCCGGCGAGGCGGCGCGGGCGGCTTATGACGACTATTACACGGCGGCGAGGCGGCGCGGCGCCTGGCGCGGGTGGCTGAGGCGCTTCGCGAACCGGACGCGGTGCACCTATCTCGATCGGGGGACGCCGGCGCGGGCGGGGCGGATTCTCGACTACGGCTGTGGCGCGGGCGACTATCTGGCGCGGTTCGCGGGTCGCGCGTGTTTCGGGACCGATCCCTTGGCGCCGAAGGATCGCACAGCCGCCTTCGCCTGGCTGGAAGGAGACGACATATCCGCCGCCGCCCCGTTCGACTGGATCACGCTCGGCCATGTCCTCGAACATCTCGCCGATCCGTCGGCCGTTCTTGCCCGCCTGGCCGCCGCCCTCGCGCCCGGCGGCGGCCTGTGGATCGCCACCCCCAACGCCGACAGCTTTCTTTTCACGGCCGCCGGACCCTGGGCGCGGGATATCGACTTTCCCCGCCACCGGGAGATTTTCAGCCGAAGCGGCCTCGAGGGGCTGGCGGCCAAAGCCGGCCTCATCTGCCAATTCGCCTCGCCGCCCCGCCTCAACGCGGTCCTGAACGCCGCCGCCACGGTGCGCAACATCCTCGCCGACGCGGAATGCGGACCACCGGCGCGCGTCGCCGGGGTCCTCTGTACGCTGGCGGCGTTGGCGATTCATCTAGCCAAGCCCCAACCGTCACGGAACCGCGCGTCGCCCGAACTCATCGCCATCTGCCGACTCCGCTGAAGCGTCTTGGGCGGAATCGCGCCTATAGTGCCGGCCATGCCGATCCACCGCCTGCCGCCCGAGATCGTCAACCGCATCGCCGCCGGCGAGGTGGTCGAGCGCCCGGCCAGCGCGGTGAAGGAGCTGATCGAAAACGCTATCGACGCGGGGGCGCGCCGGATCGAGGTCCAGGCCGAGGGGGGCGGACTCACCCGCATTCTGGTCGCCGACGACGGGGCGGGCATGGCCCCTGGCCAGCTGTCCCTGGCCGTCGAGCGCCACGCCACCTCAAAGCTTACCGCCGGCCCCGGCGGCGACTACGACCTTCTGCGCATCGCCACCCTGGGCTTTCGCGGCGAGGCCCTGCCCTCCATCGGCGCCGTGGCCCGCCTTTCCATCGCCTCGCGGGCCAGGGGCGAGCGGGAGGCCTATGTCATCGCGGTGCGCGGCGGCGCGATGGCCGCCGTTTCGCCGTGCGCCTTCGCCGAGGCGAACGGGGCGCGGGTGGAGGTGCGCGACCTGTTCTACGCCACTCCGGCCCGGCTGAAATTCGTGAAATCGGCGAAGAGCGAGGACATGGCCATCGTCGAGGCGGTCAAGCGGGCGGCCATGGCGCGGGAGGCGGTGGCCTTTTCCCTCGATCTCGATGGGCGCAAGGTTTTGCGCCTGCCGGCCGAGGCGAGCGGACCGGAAGGCCGCAAGGCGCGGCTGGCGGCGATCCTGGGCCGGCCGTTTTCCGACAACGCCCTGGCCATCGATCTGGAGCGGGAGGGGATGCGCCTGACCGGATACGCCGGGCTTCCCACCTACAACCGCGGCAACGCCGGCCATCAGTATTTGTTCGTCAACGGCCGGCCGGTGAAGGATCGCCTGCTGCAGGGAGCGCTGCGCGGCGC
>JBBRPN010000035.1:0-26111 GCA_038227925.1 Caulobacterales bacterium
CACCAAGACCATCGACATCGAGCGCTTCGTGCCGGCCGACAAGATCGACCGCCTCTACTGGAACGACCCCTATTTCCTGGTTCCCGACGGCAAGCTGGCGGTGGAATCCTTCGCCGTCATCCGCGAGGCGATGAAGGCGTCGGGGCGGATCGCCCTTGGCCGGGTGGTGATGTCGACCCGCGAGCGGCTGGTCGCCCTGGAGCCGCGCGACCGGGGGATCGTCGCCTATACCTTGAGGAGCCACGACGAGGTGCGCGACCCGGAGGAAGCCTTCGCCGGCATCCCGGCCGCCAAGATCGATCCGGCCATGCTGGCCATCGCCGGCAAGATCATCGAACAGCAGGAAGGCCCGTTCGACCCCGAGACCTTCACCGACCGCTACGAGGAGGCCCTGCGCAAAATGATCGCGGCCAAGGAAAAGGGCCATAAGCCGGTCACCGTCGCCGAGCCCGAGGACACCAACGTCATCGACCTGATGGCCGCCCTGCGCGCCAGCCTGGCGGGGCGGGGGAAGACGGCGGGGAAGAAGCCGCCGGCGAAACGGGCGCGGGGAAATTGAGGGGCCCTCGATTCCGGGCGCCAAGCCGAAATAGCCGAATGGCCTAGACAATTTCCTGGCCTCGATTTCGAAGACGTGATACGATCGGCGCTTCGAAAATCTCAACATTTCCCGGGGGGGAAAATGCGCCATACCCTGTCCATCCTGCTCGCCGTCACGGCCCTTGGCCTCGCCTCGACCGCCGGCGCCGCGAGCTTCACGCCGAAAAGGTCCATGCTCACCGCCGAAGGCTCGGTGGCTCTGACCGCGCGACGGTCGGTGACATGCCTCGCCCAGCTTCACCTCGCGATCGCCCATAAGGACGCGAGCATCACCTCCGTGTCGTTCACCGGCAATCAATGCACCACGATGGTTCCAACCTGGCTGCCCTGGCGGGTGACGATCGACGAAGGCGGCGTCGGCTTTCACCACATCACCATCCACGGCTTCGCCCTCCAATTCGTCCACGGCGCGACGTGCGGCCCGGCCGACATCAATGCCCGGCTCAACCCGCACGGCCGGATTCTGTTCACCGATATCGGCTTCCCGGGCACGACGCCGTGCTCCATCAAGGCGAGCCTCTCGACCAATCCGCAGCTTAGGATCGAGGACGGGGCGAGCCGGGGCGGCGCCCCTTACGGGAACTAAGACCGCCTACCGCCTGGGGAGACTCGTACCCCTTAAGCTCGCTTCAATTCATCGCCCAACGGCGTTTCGGTCGGTGGGTGGTCCAGCCCCTCGGGCGTCGGCAAAATCCACTCGCGCTCGAGCAGGGCGCGCAGCGGCGCCGTCTGGTCCCTGGCTTCGCCCATGGCCGCCAACCACGGTTCCTTCCCGTGATCGGCGCCGGCCTTTTCGGCCATTTCACGACAGAGTTCGGCCCGCTCGTTCATCGAGCGCATGGCCGATTCGATGAACCGCTCCATGGCCAGGAGCTGCGCCGCCAGCATCACCTCGGCGGTATAGCGGTGGCCGATATGGCACTGGAACTGGGTCAGCGAGCCCAGTTCCTTGCGACGCAGGGCGCCGCCGCAGTCGGGGCAGGTGACGGCGACGGGATGGTTCAAGGTAAATTCCGCGGTCATCTCCGGGACCTGTATCGTTGCTGCGGGTTGAGGGGTTGGACGGGTGGCCGCGGCGCGGGCCATAACGAGCTTCACCAGGAGCGGCGCGATCGCCGCCAGCGGCAGGCAATGATCGACCGCGACGTGGGCCAGGGCGCTGAGCGGCATGCTGGGATTTTCCGCCCCGGCCGGATCCTGGACGATGGCGAGGCCGCCATGCTGCTTGACCTCGAAAAGCCCCGCCGTCCCGTCGTTCAGGCCGCCGGTCAGAATGACCCCGATCACGTCGGGGCCATAGTCCTCGGCGGCGCTGCGGAACAGCGGATCGATGGCCGGCCGGGCCAGGTTCTCGCGCGGCCCCTTGGTCAGGCGCACATGACTGGCTTCCACGGTCATGTGGTGATCGGGCGGCGCGACGTAGATTCGGCCGGCGGCAATGGCGTCGCCATCGGCGGGATGGGCCGCCCGGATAGGGCCGCGCTGGTTCAGGAGCCACGGAAGTTCGCTCTTGTGGGCGCCGATGTGCAGCACGATGAACAGCGAGGCCGGAAAGCCGGCCGGCAATTCGGCGGCTATGCCCGCCAGGGCCTCGACGCCGCCCGCCGATGCGCCGATGACGATAATCGTCCGGGGTTTCATGCCTTGCCACAACGGGCGGCGGACCGGGCTGTTCCCAAGTATCGACCGCCCCTTCACCAACTCATGGTGGCGAACATGCCGACGGCGGCGGCGGCCATGACGGCGGTGGCGAGCCAGCCGACCGTTTTGAGGCCAGTGTGGAGCTTGAACTCACCCATGGCCGCCTTGTGGCCGGCCAGATGCATGATCATGGCCATGATCGGCACCGAGGCCACGCCATTGATCACGGCGCTCCAGAACAGGGCCTTGATCGGGTCGATGAAGTGGAAGAAGTTGAGAGCGCCGCCGATGATCATCGCGGTCGCGATGGCGCCATAGAAGGCCTTGGCGCGGTTCAGCTTGCGGGCCAGGCCCACGTGCCAGCCGAACGCCTCGCCCATGGCGAAGGCCGCCGAGCCGGCCAGGATCGGCAGGGCCAGAAGGCCGGTGCCGACGATGCCGAGCGCGAAGATCACCGAGGCGAACTGGCCGGCGATGGGCTTGAGGGCCTTGGCCGCGTCGGCGGAGGTCTGGATATTGGTAACGCCGTGGGCGTTGAGGGTGGCGGCGGTGGTCCACAGGATGAACATGGCGATCAGGGCCGAAAAGCCCATGCCGATGTAGGTGTCCCAGCGGATGCGGTGGAATTCGACCGGGGCGGCGTGCGGATCGCGCTCCAGCGGCTTGGCGTCGTCGCGCTCCCTGACCTCCTCCACCTCCTCCTCGGCCTGCCAGAAAAAGAGATAGGGGCTGATGGTGGTGCCGAGGATGGCGACGATCACGGTGAGGTAGCCGGGGCTGAGGGAAATACTCGGCACGACCAGGTGATAGGCGACGGTCGGCCAGGGAAGGTGGACGACCAGGGCGACGCCCACATAGGCGAACAGCGACAGGGTGAGCCACTTCAGCACCGAGACGTAACGGGCGTAGCGGACGAACACTTCCAGCAGGATCGAGAGGGCGCCGAACAGCACCACGTAGAGGAGGGTCGGTCCGCCGACGACCAGGTTCAGGGCCGCGCCCATGGCCCCCATGTCGGCCCCCAGATTGATGGTGTTGGCCACCACCAGCAGGCCGACCAGGCCGTAGACGATGGGATGCGGATAATGGGCCTTGAGATTGCCGGCGACGCCGCGGCCGGTCACCCGGCCCACCCGGGCGCTGATCTCCTGGATGGCGCACATCAGCGGCCAACTGAAGAGCAGGGTCCAGCCCAGGTCGTAGCCGAACTGGGCGCCGGCTTGCGAATAGGTGGCGATGCCGCTGGGGTCGTCGTCGGCTGCCCCGGTGATCAGCCCCGGCCCCAGGATGGCGAGCAGCTTGGGCTTTTCCGGCAGCTTGACGTCGTCCGGCCGATCGCGCTCGGGATCGAGTTCCGGGTCGGCGGTTTCGATGTTCCCGGCCATGCGGCCTCCCGCGAGTCTCGCCTCGCGGCGAGGGTAACGCACTTTTCCGATTCGGCGCTCGCCCGGGCGGGAACCAACGAACGCGGTCACGGTTTTGTGAGAAGCACATCAGCGAGGAGTCACCCCATGCGCATCGACCCACTCTTTGTCACCACCGCCCTGGCCGCGGTCATCGCCCTGGCCGGCTGCAACAGACCCGACGCCAACAACGCGGCGACCGACGCCAACGCCGCGACCGCGGTCGCCACGCCGCCCCCGGCCACCCCGGCCGCGATGCCGGCCGCCGCCACCACGGCGCAAGGGTTCGTGACGGCCGCGGCGACCAGCGACATGTACGAAATCGCGGCCGCCAAGATCGCCCAGCAGAAGTCGAAAACGCCGGCGGTCAAGGCGTTGGCCGCCAAGATGATCCACGATCACGGGGCGAGCACGGCGGAACTGAAGAAGGTGCTGGCCGGCGGCGGGGTCGCCGCCACGCCGCCCGCCGCCATGGACGACCGCCATAACGGCATGATCGCTGCTCTCGACCAGGCGCCGGCCGGCGGTTTCGACAAGGCCTACATGGACCAGCAGGTGGCCGCTCACACCGAGGCGGTAGCCGCCTTCCAGGGCTATGCCGGCGGCGGCGACAACGACGCGCTGAAGGCTTTCGCCACCAAGGTTCTGCCGACCATCCAGTCCCATCTGGCCATGGCCAAGCAGATGGACGGCGCGATGTAAGTCGCGGCGCGTGGCGCGGGCGATCGACGGGTCGGACGGCCTGGCGGTTCCGCCCGGCACGGCGCCGATGGAGGCGCGTTCGGCGCCGGCCCTGCCGGCCGATTCCGGCTGGCAGTTCGAACCCAAGTGGGACGGCTTCCGTTGCCTGGCCTTCCGCGCCGGAGCGGCGTTGGATCTGCGGGCCAAGTCGGGCAAGAGCCTGGTCCGCTATTTCCCCGATGTGGCGGCGCGCCTGGCGTCGCTGAAACGCGACCCCTTCGTCATCGACGGCGAGCTCACCATCGCCATCGGCGGCGCCTTCTCCTTCGAAGCCCTGCAGATGCGCCTGCATCCGGCCGAGAGCCGGGTGCGCCGCCTGGCCGCAGAAAGCCCGGCCACCTTCATGGCCTTCGATTGCCTGCTCGATGAACGCGGCGGGAGCCTGATCGACGCGCCTCTGACCCGCCGCCGCGCGGCCTTGGAGGCATTCCACCGGGACATCGGCCCGGGCCCGGCGGTGGAGCTCACGCCCTTCACGCGCGAACGGACCGTGGCCCAGGGGTGGCTCAACCATCTGAAGGCCAATCTCGACGGCGTGGTGTGCAAACGCCTGGACGGGCCCTATCTGGCCGGAGAGCGGGCCATGCTCAAGGTCAAACGGCTGCGAACCGCCGAATGCGTGGTGGGCGGGTTCCGCTATCTGGCGGCGGCCCCGCTGGTGGGATCCCTGCTGCTCGGCCTCTACGACGAGGGGGGGAGGCTCGATCATGTCGGCTTCACCTCGACGATCGCCGACGCCGATCGGGCCACTCTCACCAAACGCCTCGAATCCCTGGCCGGAGGGCCTGGATTCACCGGCGACGCCCCCGGCGGGCCCAGCCGCTGGAGTTCGGCCCGCTCGGCCGCCTGGACGCCCCTGAAACCGGAGCTGGTGGCCGAGGTGCGCTTCGATCACGTCTCGGGCGGTCGTTGTCGCCACGGGACGCGGTTTCTGCGCTGGCGCCCGGACAAGGCTCCTGGCCAGTGCACATGCGAGCAGATCGCGCCGATGGCCGGGCGGGGTGAAGGCTTGAATTGAGGCGCTGGCAAGTCAGGCCGCGCCGGCCATCAATTCCTTCTTGCGCGCCGCCAAGCGCGCGCCCAGAGCGGCGAGGTCCATCTTGGCGTGGCGGGACTCGGGAAAGAGTTCGCCTTCTTCTTCCTTGACGTGGTGGACGATCTGCTCGCCCAGCACCTTGACCTTGGCGTCGTAGAGATCGTCGCCCACCTTCATGGCCTCGATCTGGGCGATCAGGTCCTTGGCGGCGGCGTGTTCGACCATGGCTTCGTCGAGAAGGGGCTTGTCGCCGGTGGCGGCGCGGGCGGCGGGATAGAAAATCTCTTCCTCGATCTTGGCGTGGACCTTCAGGGCCTTGCAGATCTTGGCCGAAAGCGCCGCCTTGGCCGCGTCGTCCTCGAGATCCTCATAATCCTCGAACCAGCCCTTCACTTCGGCGTGGTCGGCCTTCAGGAGCGCGATGGCGTCGCCGGGCGGACCCGCTTTCCTGGCCGCCGCCCGGCGGGCCTTGGTGATCGCCGATGTGGCCATGATCTTGTCTTTCTTTGCGGGTGGAAGAAACGATGACGATCAAGGCCAATTCGCGAGACGCGGAGACGTTCCAAGCTGGGCCGGAACCGTCGCCGCGAAACCGCCCGGCGACATCGGCCGACAGGGGATTTGAGAAGGATTCAGCCGCGCCGCCCAAGGCGTCGTCCACCGCCGTCATGGCGCGGCGTCCCCACGCTCGCCACCGGCTCGCCGGTCCATTCCCAGTGCCACGGTTCGAACGGATAGTTGACGAAGCCGAACCGCCCGGCGTTGAGGACCAGCCACCGATAGGCCGGCGAGCGGGAAAGAAAGAGCCGGTTGGCGTCGTCCGCCGAATCCGGCGGGTAGCCCGGCGCGGCGCCCAGATAGAGATCCACCGCCAAGCCGGTTCGATGCGCCGAGCAGGCGGCGCGGGTGATCCCCTGGCAGTTGTGCTGGGCGGCGCAGCGGGCATCGTCATAGGCCGGATCGCGGAAGGCCGAGAAGATGGTCAGCAGCCGCCGATCGGCGGCGATCGCCGGCGAGGCCGCCCTGGCGGTCGCGACCATGGCGCGCCAGGCGGCCAGGGCGCGGGGACGAAGCAGAATGACCTTTCCGCCGTAGCTTTCGGCCGGAGCCGCCCGCGCCAGCGACGCGGCCGGCGGGGGCGGCGGGCAGTCCAGGCCACTGGCCGCGACGAACGGGCGGCGCGATTGCCACAGCGCCTTCATCGCGATGAGGGTCGGCGCATTCATGACACCCCGCCCGGCCAAGCCGTGGGCGCTCTGCCAGGAGGCCACGCGCGCGGCAAAAGCGGGCGAACCGGGGGGGCAGGCCGAGCCGATCTCCCGGGCCGCCAGGGCCTGATAGATTTGCCAGCCGATTTCCGGCCGATGGAACGGCGCCCAGGCCATCTGGATCCGGGACGCCGCGTTGGCCGCCGCCGCCGCGGGCGGCCCGGCCATGCAGTCGCCCTGGGCGCGAGCGCAACCGGCGGCGGTGAAACTCAAGGCGAGGACAACGAGGCGGCTTCGGTTTCGGAACCCGAAGCCCTGTCGCGACTTGCTCATGGGCAAAAGACAAGGAGCGTTCGTTCGCATGCGTCAAGCCCTGGCCCTCACCCTCCTCGCGTCTCTCGGCGTCAGCCTGGCGAGCTGCGACGATTTCAGCCACCCGGCGAGCGCCGCCCGCCCGGCCTCTCCCGCCCCCGCTCCGCTCCCCGCGCCCCGAACGACCTTGGCCGGCGCCCCGGTCGCAAGCCCTCAGGGTGCGAGCGTCCCCGATGCGAGTGCGAATTCGCAATCCTCGCCCGTCGCCGCCGCCGATGCGAATGCGCCCACGACGGCGGTGGCCGCTTCCGTCGATCCGCGCGCCAAGGCGATCGAGACGAGCGACCTGACGGCGGGGCGGCGCGCCGCGCCCTCCCAGCCCCTCCTGGTGAAGCTCGAAGTGCTTCTCGACCGCGCGCATTTTTCGCCCGGCCCCATCGACGGGCGGAACGGCGAAAATCTTCGCAACGCCATCTCGGGGTTCGAGACCGCCAAGGGCCTGCCGGCTGACGGGAAAGTGGACGAGACGGTCCTGCAGGCGCTGGCGAGCGCCGACCCCGGACCGGTGACCCAGGATTACGTCATCACCGCCCAGGATGAAAAAGGACCCTTCCTGGCCGTGGTCCCGAGCGGCTTCGAAGCCTTGGCCAAGCTCAAATATGTCGGCTACGCCACGCCGCTGGAGGCTCTGGCGGAAAAGTTCCACATGAGCCAGGCCCTGCTTCGCGCCCTCAATCCGAAGGCCGATTTCTCCGTGGCCGGAACCCCGATCGTCGCGGTTCGCCCCGGAACGGGCGATCTGGACGGGCGCGTGGCGAGAATCGAAGTGGACAAGACCGCCAATCAGGTGCGGGCGCTGGATGGCGGCGGAAAGGTGCTGGCCGCCTTTCCCGCCACGGTGGGCAGCACCGAGCGTCCGGCCCCCAGCGGCGAATGGGCGGTCAAGACGGTCGTCCACGACCCCGACTATTCCTACGATCCCAAGCGGCTGACCTTCGGCGACGCGTCGAAAGGCGCCCTGCGGATCGCCCCTGGGCCGAACAATCCGGTCGGCTCGACCTGGATCGCCCTGACCGTCCCGACCTATGGCATTCACGGCGCGCCCGATCCGCTCAAGGTCGGAAAGACCGCCTCGCACGGTTGCGTGCGCCTGACCAACTGGGACGCGGCCCTGCTCGGCCGGTCGGTGGCGAAGGGAACGCCGGTGGGGTTCGTCGGCCGGACGGTCAAGTCCTGATCGCCGCCCCTCCCTAACGCGAAGCGGTGAAGGCCAGCCGCACGCCGGCCACGACCGCATTGCCCAAGCCAGGATTGCCGCCGGGGTGGACGACGTACTGCAGGTCCGGCTGGATGTTGAGCCAATCGGTGACGCCGTAGCGGTAGGTGGCCTCGAAAATGTTCTCGGCGTCCGCCAGCGATACCCCGCCGCGCGCCGCCGCCGCGTGGGCGCCGTCGCCAAAGCCGGCTCTGGAGATGGCGACACCCGCCTGATCCTTGTCGCGGCCGGGAAAGAGCCCGATGTAGACCAAGCCCGCGCCCAGATAGTCGGCGACGCGGTTGATGTCGCCGTTGGCCACGCCCAATCGCAGCCAGCCGCTCAGACCGCCTTCCCCGGATTTGGGTTTGCGCGCCAGCCGGCCCTCGACCAGCCCATAGAGGCCGCCGTTGCCGCCGATCCGGCGCGGCGCGCCGGCGGCGTCGAACTGGTCGAGGGCGGCGAACGACGCGGTATAGGTCCAGGCCCCCGCCTCGAGGCGCGCCGCGTCGCCGAAGCGCCGTTCCACCTGGGCGACGATCAGAGCGCCGTCGCGCGGCGATATCTGGACGGCGACAAACCGGCCGCGATCATTGGGATCGCCGGCGACGCCGTCGAACACGCCGGCCTGGGCCGTCCAGCCCGCCGCCGGCCGCCAGAAGGCGGTCACGGCCAGGGCCGGGGTGGGAAAGATGGAGGGGCCGTTCAAACCCGAGTCGGAAAAGTCGGGGCCGATGCCATCGGAGCTGTTGAGGAACAGGGCGGCGGTTTCCTGCACGTCGAAATTGGCGTTGAGATCGATCAGGCCGGCCTTGACGGCGCCGGCGCCGCCGCCGATTTCCTTCTGAACCCACGCCTCGTAGAACCTGAACGCCTCCGGCGTGGCCTCGATATTGGTGACCGCCTGCGAGACCCCGATCAGTTCGTTGCTGATGTCGGCGCCGTTGACGTGCTCGATACTGACCAGGGCGGTCAGGCCCTGGCGCCCGGCCGCCGCGCCGTCGTAAGCGGCGGAGAGCTTGACGAAATCGAGGTAGCGCGCGCCCCTCGCCTTGCCGCCGTCGAGGTCGCCCAGGAGATCGACCACATAGGCGCCGGTGAAGGTGAAGGCCGAAGGGGACTTGCCGTCCCCGGCGGCCGGTGGGGCCGCGGCCGGCGCGGTGGAATCGGTGACGCTTTGGGCTAAGGCCGAAGAGGCCAGGGCGCAGACCGCCCAGCCGGCCACCGCGATCGCCGCGCCGATCCTCACCCGGACCCCTCCCGCCGCGCATTTTTTGATCCGATGGCCGGCATCCGATCGGTCGGCGGCGCGTTATCGGCGCTCAAGGCGGCGAAGACCCAAGGAGTTTGACCATGAGAACTTTTGCCGTTTCCCTGTTGGCCGGCGGCGCGGCGGCCTTGTTCGCCTTGACCCCCCTGGCCGCTGTCCAGGCCCAGGACGAACCGTCCGCCGTCGGCGCCGAACATGGCAACTGGACGCTCAAGGAGCGCGAGGACTGGCTGCATAGCCATCTGGACAAGGCCCGGGACGAAGGCTCGGTCAATAGCCATGTGTACGACCGGGTCAAGGATGAGCTCGGCCACATCCATGACGCCGAGGAGGCCATGCGCGACCATCACGACGGCCAGCTCACCGACAATCAGACCGCCGATCTGGAAGCAAGGCTCGACGACGTGGCAAGCAAGATTCACTCGCTGCACGAGAACAGCTTCAAGCGCCCGTGGTAGGCCTGCCGGCGGGCGCCCTAACGCTTGGTCAGGACGGCGTCCGCCTTCTTGTCGATCCTGGCCGCCTCGGCCTTGCCCATCCGGCCGGCCTTGACGGCTTGGCCGGCGCGGGCCTTGGCGTTGCGGGCGTGCGCCTTGTCCTCGATCGGATAGGCGCGCTTTTTCGGCTCAGCGAACGCCTTTTTCGGAAGCTTGCCGCGGGCCTTGGCGTCGAGTTCGGCCATCTGGACTCTCCATGAACTGGGTGGGAGAAGAACGTAGCCGACCCGGTTTTGTTCACCCGGCGCGCGACCTTGCCTCGCGCGCCACCATGAAGGATTGAAGAGGCGATGTCCGGCGGCCCATCGACCGGTTGGGAAGCGAGGACGGCGTTGCGGTTCGCCGGTGTCGGCCTGATCGGCTTGGCGATCGACGCCGCCCTGTTGCGGGCCGGGATGGCGGTCGGCCTGCCGGCGGCGGTCGCCCGCGCCGTCTCGCTTTTTTTCGCCATGCAGGTGACCTTCGCCATCAACGGGACCCTGGTGTTCCACTGCCTGACGGCGAAGAAGCTGGCCGGGCAATGGGCCGCCTATATGATCGCCAACGGACTTGGCAATCTGTGCAATTACTGGATATTCCTCACTTTGGTCTCCAGCCATTGGCGGGTGATCGCCAATCCCTATGTGGCCCTCGTGGCCGGATCCATCTGCGCCTATCTGATCAACTACGCCGGCACACGCCTGCTGGTGTTCGGCAGAGGCGGGGCGGGTCTTCGGCGCAGGCGGCAGAGCGTCTGTGGACCGCCGGAGCGCGAGGGCGCGGCCTCAGCCGTCCACATGCCCGCGCTTGATCTCGATACGGGTGGTCTCGCCGGTGGGGGCCTTGCCTGCCCAGGGCCTGTCGAAACCGCCGGACGGTAGCGGAAAGCAATCGCTGAACGGCACGGGAATGGGCCGCGATTGCTTGAAGCAGAGCTTGCCGCCTTTCACCTTCCAATGGCCGCTGGACGGGTCGTGGCGGCGGCCCGCGCCGGTGTAGCTCCCGTCGGGGGTTAGCCAGAGTTCGGCGGTGCGACCGTCCGGGTAGGTCGAGAGGATGGTGTTGCCGAACGCCGGACCGACCGGCGAGGGGCCGGCCTGGGCGCCCGGCGCGATCCCCGCCGACGCGGCCGGCGAGCCGATCGCCGCTCCCATGATCATTCCCAAGGCGATCATCGCGCGATGCATGGCGAAACCTCTCCAGTGGCGGCCGACCGGCGTTGACCGGTCCCCTAGAACCGACCAGCCCCCAGGTCGGTTCCAGCCGGTTGGGCCAAGGAAGGCATCGCCCCCGGCCGAGTCTGGGCTATAACGAGCGAAGGCACGTCTTTAGGCAAGGATCGGATAGCGATGTCTCTGGCCGCGATCAAATTCGAGGTGGCGCGGTTCCTGGCCCAGGCCAAGGAGCATGTGCACGACGCCGAGCGGATGCTGGCGGTCGGCGACGACGCCCAGAAGATCAAGGCGGCCGGTCAGCTCGAGTTCTACCGGGACCAGCAGGCCGCCTTCGAGGCCCGCCTGCGCGAACTGGACCGTTGCCCCGACAACCTGCTGGAAAACATCATCCAGGGAATCAAGAAGGAGTGGCTGATTCAGAAGGAGATGTTCGAGGAGTGGAGCCACGGGGCGCGGCTTTAGGGGCGACGTCGAGCGCCGCCGCCACCGCGTCCTCGACCCGCTCCAGCCACACGAACTCCAGCTTGTCGCGCGCCTCTCGCGGGATTTCGTCGTAGTCGGGTCGGTTGCGGGCCGGGAGCATGACGCGGGCGAGGCCGGCGGCGGCGGCGGCGACCACCTTTTCCTTGATCCCACCGACCGGAAGCACCAGGCCGCGCAGGCTGATCTCGCCGGTCATGGCGGTGTCGCTGCGCACCGTGCGGCCGGTGAGCAGCGAGGCCAGGGCGATGAACATGGCCACCCCGGCGCTCGGCCCATCCTTGGGCGTCGCGCCGGCGGGGACGTGGACGTGGATGTCGCTCTTTTCGAACACGGCGGCGCGGATGCCCAGCGCCTCGGCCCCGGTCTTCACCAGGCTGAGGGCCGCCTGGGCGCTCTCGCGCATGACATCGCCGAGTTGGCCGGTGAGGATCAGCTTGCCGCGGCCCGGCATTCTGGCCGCCTCGATGAACAGGATGTCGCCGCCGACCGGCGTCCAGGCCAAGCCCGTCGCAACCCCCGGCACGCTGGTGCGCATGGCCACTTCGCTCTCGAACCGGGGCGGTCCCAGAATGTCATGCAGTTCGGCCGGCGTGATGGTCACGTGGGCGGCGGCGCCCTCGGCGATCTTCACCGCGACATGGCGCAGGGCGCGGCCGATCTCCCGCTCCAGATTGCGAACCCCCGCCTCGCGGGTATAGGCGCCGATGATGGCGGCGAGGGCGGCGTCGTCGATCTCCGCCTGCCCCGGCTTCAGGCCGTTGGCCTCCATCTGGCGGCGGACCAGGTAGCGTTTGGCGATCTGCAGCTTCTCGCCGGGCGTGTAGCCGGGCAGGCTGATGATCTCCATCCGGTCGCGCACCGGGCCGGGAATGGTGTCGAGCATGTTGGCGGTGGTGATGAACACCACCCGCGAGAGGTCGAAGGGCACGGCCAGGTAATTGTCGCGGAAGGTGGCGTTCTGCTCCGGATCGAGGACCTCGAGCATGGCCGAGGACGGATCGCCGTGGACGCCCGATCCCAGCTTGTCGATCTCGTCGAGCATCATCACACAGTCGCGCGAACCAGCCCGGCGGATGGCCTGGATGATGTTGCCCGGCAGGGCCCCGACATAGGTGCGCCGGTGGCCGCGGATTTCCGCCTCGTCGTGGACGCCGCCCAGGCTGATGCGGACGAACTTGCGGCCCATGGCGCGGGCGATGGATTGGCCGAGCGAGGTCTTGCCCACCCCCGGCGGCCCCACGAAGCAGAGGATCGGCGCCTTGCCCTCCGGGGCGAGCTTGCGCACCGCCAGATATTCGACGATCCGGGTCTTGATCTTCTCCAGGCCATAGTGGTCCTCGTCGAGAATGCGGCGGGCCTCGGCGATGTCTATGGGGGCGGGGGTCGGCGCCGCCCACGGCAGTTCCACCAGCCAGTCGAGATAGGCGCGGATCATGCCGTATTCCGCCGCCGCGTCGGGGGTGCGGCGCAGGCGCCCCAGTTCCTTGCGCGCCTGGGCCTCGACCTCCTCGGGCATCTGAGCCTTGTCGATGGCGGCGCCGATCTCCTCGACGTCGGCCGCCGCCGTGTCCCCTTCCCCCAGCTCCTTCTGGATGGCGGCGAGCTGTTCGCGCAACAGGCCCTGGCGCTGGCGCTCGGTGAGCGCGGCGTTGGTCTGGCGGCCGATTTCCGCCGACAGGCGCAGGACGTGCAGCCGCTGGCCGAGGATGGCCGAGACCTTGTCCAGGCGCGCCTTGAGGTCCAGCGTCTCCAGGACGTCCTGCTTTTCCTCCGGCTTGGAGTCCATATAGGCGGCGGCGAGGTCGGCCAGGGCGCCGGGGGCGGCGATGGAGGCCACCGTCGCCCTCAGATCCGCCGGCGCCTGGGGGATGAGGTCGAGGATTTCCAGCGCCTGGGCGCGCAGGTTGAGAAATCGCGCCTCCACCTCGTCGTCCGCCCCGGCCGGTTCGATCAGGGCCTCGCCGCGCGCCACCAGGAACGGCCATCCCTGGGCGAATTCGGTGACCCTGAATCGCTGCACCCCCTGGCAGATGATGTGGTGCTCGCCGGTGGGGGTGGTGATGTAGCGCAGGATATTGGCGACGACGCCCAGGGTGTGCATGTCGGCGGCGCCGGGATCGGCCTTTTCCGGATCGCGCTGCAGGACGACGACGATCTGGCGCTGTTCGCGCACCGCCTGCTGGGCGGCGGCGACGCCGGCGGCCCCGGCGATGACGATCGGCAGCACGATCTGCGGAAACAGCACCATGCCGCGAATGGGAACGACGATGAAGGCGTCGGCCGGCGGCGAGGCCGGGGCGGCCTGGACGGGCGCGGCCTGAGCCGGGGCCTCCGGGGCGGGAGCGTCGGCGGCCTGAACCTCGAGGGCCCGAGCTTCGGGAGGGGCTTGCGGGGCGGCGGCGTCGGCGGTCATCGTTCCCTTAAGCCTCAGGCGACCTTGCGCAGGGTGACGACCAGGCAGCCGTTCACGCTCTGGCGGTGAATCTGGTCGTAGCGGCCGGCCGGCAGGGGGACGCGGCGTTCGAACCGGCCCTGCGGCAGTTCGAGGCGGTGGATGATCGCGGTGCGCAGTTCGGTCGGCACGGTGCGCTCGCCGGCGATGACCAGCACCGGGCCCTCGACGGCCAGCTGGATCGCCCCCTCGTTCACCCCCGGCAGGGCGGCGACGATCAGAACGTGGCTGTCGGTCTCGAGGATGTCCACCGGCGGCTCCCAGCTCGCCTGCCGCGCCGGGCCGGGAGCCGGCTGGAAGAGCTGGCGATGCAACCGCTCGGCCCGCGCCAGCACATCCAGGGCGTCGCCCCACATCCACTCGTTGGCATCGCGCGTCGGCATGGGCGGACGGGTCCTTCCGGCGCTTCGATCCGGGAAGGCCTCACTTTGGGTGCGGCGCCGCGCCGGATCAAGACCTGGGCGGCGGGTTTCCCCGGAACGGCGGCGCGCGCGGCGCGTTGGCCGGACAGGCTCAAGAAGTTGGATCGATGACCGACGGCTCGGACCCGCACCCAGGGCGCCAGGACGACGCCGCCGATCTGGCCACCGACACTCGTCCTCAGGAAACCGAAGCCGGCGCCCAACGCCGCGAGAGCGTCATGCCGCTGATCTGGGCGGGCCTGGGCGCCCTCGCGGTCCTGGTTTTCATCGCCGCCCTGTGGCTGCATGCCGGCGGCGGCGCCCGCCCTTCGGCCGGGGCCGCCCCGATCCCGGCGACCGCGCCCAAGGCGCCCTGACCGGCGCGGGTGGACTCAGGGAGGTCGCCCCACTGATTTCCACCGCCGGACACTTGGGCCTAAGACGAACAGCCATGCGTCGCTCGGCCCTCATCGCCGTGCTTTCCCTGGTCGCGAGCGGCGCCGCCGCGGCGAGTGGCGCGGCGCTTTCGCCCCACGCCCTGGCCCTCGCGGCCGGCTACAAGGCGGCCTTTTTGTGCAGTGGCCTCTACGACGCCGATGAGCCAGAAGGCCAGATCGCCGCCGACGATCTGGAAGGCATCTATCCGCAATATCAGGCGGCGATCCGCGCCCTGACCGCCAAGGTGGACCGCCGCGCCAGGACGGTGAGCGTCGCCTTCGACGAGCGCCTGCCGCCGCGCGTCGCCGCCTGGCGCCCGTCGCTGGGCTGCGCCCAGCTTCCCATCGGCGCGGACCCGCGGACGACCGCCCTCCTTCCCCGGCTCGAGGCCAGGGCGCCGGCGAACATGGATGCCCTCCCCTGGCCGGCCGGCGACCGGGACGCGCGCGTCCCGCCGGGCGCGAAGACGGCGGCGCTGGACGCGACCCTCGCCCGGGCTTTCGACCGCGCCACCTATGGCGCGGGGACCGAGACCACGGCGGCGCTCGTGGTCGTCCACGGGCGCATTGTCGCCGAACGCTACCGGGCCGGGTTTGACGCCCATCGACCGCAGCGGACCTGGTCGGTGGCCAAGAGCCTCACCGCGACCCTGGTGGGCCGGGCCGTGCAACTGGGCCTTCTGAAGGTCGAGGCGCCGGCCGACATCCCCGAATGGCGCACCCCCGGCGATCCGCGCGCCGCGATCACGCTCACCGATTTCATGCACATGGCCAGCGGCCTCCTCACCGATGGACCGGGCGCCCGCACCGACGAGGTCTATCTGGGCGGAGCGGCGGTCACCCAGACGGCCACCGCCATGCCTCTGGAAGCGGCGCCCGGGACGCGGTTCTGCTACGCCAACAACGACGCCCTGCTGACCGCTCGCGCCCTGCGCGCGCGTCTGGGCGACGGCCAGCGCGCCCTGGCCTTTCCGTTCAAGGAACTCTTGTGGCGGATCGGCATGACCCGCACCACGCCCGAGACGGACTGGCAAGGAAACTTCATCCTCTCCAGCCAGGTGTGGACCACCGCCCGCGACCTGGCGCGCCTGGGCCTTCTCTATCTGAACGACGGGATGTGGAACGGCGAGCGCCTGCTGCCCACCGGCTGGCCCCGCTTCGTCGCCACGCCCGCCCCCGCCCAGCCGGAGGGCGCGGCGAGCGGCGGGCCGGGCTACGGCGCCTTCTTCTGGCTCTACGGCCCGCGCCAGGGCCTGCCGGCCGGGACCTACGCCATGGAGGGCAACCGCGGCCAATACGTCTTCATCGTCCCGGCGCGCGGCGCCGTCATCGTCCGCCGAGGCTTCGACGCCGCCGGCAAACCGCCGTTCGACGCGGCGGGGTTTGTGAGGGATGTGTTGGGGGGATTGCGGTGAGGCGTTTGACGGCGGCCTTGCGCCCGGTCCGAGCCCCCGGGGGAAGGGCTCGGGCCGGGCGGGTCGGCGCGCACGGGACGGGCTAGCGGTTGCTGGCCAGGGCCGTGGAAGCAGGGGCGCTCTTGCCGCCGTTGAGCGCGGTGACGATCGAGTTGCCGAACCTGGCGACCGCGCGATCGGTGATGGCGTTCACGCAGGGCCGGTAGGCATACATGGCGTCCATGGGATCGCTCAGCGCCGGGCCACAGATCGTCTTGGCGGCGTTGCGGAGGCGTTGCAGCAGGACCTTCGCACCGGCTTCGGTGGAAAGGTTCAGATCGCCGTAGGACACCTTGATCGAGACGGTCTCGGCGCTTTGGGCCGTGGCGTGTTGCGCGGCAAGGGCGAATCCCAGGGCCGAGACGGCCGTCAGGACGGTGAGGGTGGATTTGAACGACATTGGAAGTCTCCGTTAGGTTGGTTGTCTGGTTGTTGTCGGGATCGACGAGGAGACCCATGCGCCCCGCCCCGTGAACCCAAGCGCGAGGCGGGCGTTAGAACGGCGTCAAAAAGGCGTCAGAAAAGACGACCCGGTTGGGCGTTGCAAAGAAGGAGACGATGCAAGATGACCACGCAAGAGATCGCCGGCGATCTGGTGGCGCTGTGCAAGCAGGGCCAGTTCGCCGCGGCCGGGGAGAAATACTGGGCCGACGACGTCCTCAGTGTCGAGCCCATGGGCGACAATCGCGAGGTGCGCGGCAAGGCCGCCGCAAAGGCCAAGGGCGAGGGGTTCATGAACAGCCACGAGATCCACGGCGTCGAGGTCGAGGGTCCCTACGTCAACGGCGACCAGTTCGTGGTCGGCTTCAAGATGGACATGACCGTCAAGGAAACGGGCGCCCGTCACACCATGGCCGAGACCGCCCTCTACACCCTCAAGGACGGCAAGATCGCGGAAGAGCGCTTCTTTTACGGCGGCTGAGGCGCGGGCGCCGGGGCGCGCTCGGGCCGTGGACGTGCGCGCCTATTTGGACCGGATCGGATTCGACGGCGATCCGGCCGCCAACCGGCCGACGCTGGAGCGGCTGCACCGCCTGCACCTCCTGACCATCCCGTACGAGAACCTCGACGTCCAGCTTGGCCGGCCGGTGACTCTCGATCCGGCCGCCGCGTTCGACAAGCTGGTGAGGCGGCGGCGCGGCGGCTGGTGCTATGAGATGAACGGCCTGTTCGGCTGGGCGCTGGCGGCGATGGGGTTTTCGGTGACCCGCCTAGCCAGCGGGGGTAATGCGCTCGGCGATGGGCGCGGCGGCGCTCGGCAACCACCTGGTCATGCGCGTCGATCTGCCGGAGGGGGCCATGCTCGCCGATGTCGGCCTGGGCGATGGGCCGATCCACCCCTTTGCCATCGAGGCCGGCGTGTTCACCGCCGGCGGGCATGACTACCGGCTGGAGGCGATCGAGGACGGCTGGTGGCGGCTGCGCAATCGTCCCGGCGCCAACCCGCCCGATTTCGATTTTCACCCCGATCACATCGACGAGGCGCTGCTGGCCAGTCGGTGCGTGACGTTGCAGACCGATCCGGGGTCGATGTTCGTTCAGAACCTGGTCTGCCAGCGGCCCACCGCCGATGGATTCGCGCAATTGCTCGGCAGGGTGTTGCGGACAACGGCGCGGAGCGAGACCTCGGAGCGGCGCCTGGAATCGGCCGGCGAGTTGACCGACGTGCTGGCGACCCGGTTCGGCCTGGACGAACCCGCCGCCGCCGGCCTGTGGCCGAGGATCCGCGAGCGGCACGATGAACTGTTCGGGTGGTCGTCCCCCCTTCCTGATAGAGTCATAGGTTCAATAAATTAGCCACGAACCACACGAACTCCACGAACTCGCGCCGTTTTACGGAGAGATACCTCGCCTTGCGCAAAGTGCCTTGCTTTGTTCGTGCCGTTCGTGAAGTTCGTGGTTGAATTGGCGGTCCACCCGAACGCCCTGGAGGATTGGCGCCGCCCTATTGACTCCGGCCGCTTTTCCGCCCCCTTTCCCAACGCCCAATTTATCTGGCGCGCCCCACGATAATCAGACGTAAGGAAACCCTAAAATGCGATGCAGTTCCGCGGCCATGCTCACCGCCCTGGCCGGATCTCTCAGCTTGGCGCTCCCCGCCGCCGCCGCCGCGCCCGACGGCACGGCCTACCACCTCTATCGTCCGGGATTGCCGGCGGCGCCCGCCGCGTCGCCGGCGACCGGGTCCACCATGCTTTATTACGGGGGGCCGGTGCTCGCGTCGGTGCGAGTGGTGGCCGTCATTTGGGGGCGCAACGTCGCCAAAACGACCGGCAGCCTGATCACGCCCTACTTCAAGGCCATGGTCAACAGCACCTATGCCGACCAGTTTGCACAGTATTCAACCCATATGAGGGGGGTGAACGGCCATCGGGGGACGAACCAGACCATCACCCGCGGGACCTTCCGCGGCAAGTTCAGGATCACCCCGGCCAACACCTCGAAAACCCTCACCGACGGTGACGTCCAGACCGAACTCAAGGCGCAGATCGCCGCCAGCGCCCTGCCGGCCGCCAACCTCAATACGCTCTACATGATCTATTTCCCGGCCGACATCACCATCACCCTGGGCGGCAGCCGGTCGTGCCAGGCGTTCGGCGCCTACCACGAGGCGGTTTCGGCCACCGTGACCCCCGACAATGTCTTCTACGGCGTCATGCCCGACTGCGGTGGCGGTTTCGCGAACATCACCGTGGCGTCGTCGCACGAATTCGCCGAGGCGGTCACCGACGCCATCCCCACGCCCGGCTCCAATCCGGCCTACCCGCAGGCCTGGAACACCAGCAATGGGTTTGAGATCGGCGATCTGTGCGAGGGCCGCGACACCACCCTCACCGGCGGCGGCGAGACCTACACGGTGCAGGAAATCTTCACCAACAGCACCAACGCCTGCGCGACCGGCACGTTCACCAGCCCCTGACACGCGCGCGGCTTGAATCCGGGGGCGGGCAGCGCCCGCCCCCGTGGGCTAGGCCGTCGCCAAGCGCCTGCATTCGGCCTTGAAGTCGTAGGGCAGGACGTCGTCGGCGGCGCAGTCGGGCCAGCGGTCCGTCTTCACCCAATAGTCGCACAGGCCGAGTTTGGAGCAGAAGCCGGCGAAACGGGCATCCGCCATCATCTCAAGGTTCACCGCTCGATCAAATATGATGCCCGGCGAAAGGTTGGACGCGGGCGGGGGGCCGTCCTCTTCGAACAGGTGCGCGAACGACGCCTGGCCGATGAACGAGAAAACCTCCTCCGTCAGTCCCATCTTGTAAGCCAGGACCAAGGGTCCGAACGTGACCGTTCCGGCCTGATGGATTTGCTCGCCGATGACCTCGAGCATTCGCTGGCGTCTTTTTGAGGTCGGATCACGCAGCATCGCGGCGCTGGCGAGCGCCTGGTCGACATACCGCCCGGAGAGTTCTAGGTCCGCGACCGCCCGACGCAGCCGGTCGAATTCCTCCCAGTCGGCCATGAACGCCGCGTGGGAAAGCGGCACGATCGTGAAGGCAAGCGTGAGCGGCCATTTTTCCTGGAACCCGGCGTATGCGCGCTGGCTGTCATCGTAGCGCCCAACAACGGCAAGCAATTGCGAGTAGATGTTGGCCGCCCTGGCGTCGAGAGGGTCCAACGCGAGGCTTTCGGTGGCATAGGCCAGACCCTCCTCGTTGCGACCGACGCTCGCCATGAACCAGCCCATTTCGACAACGGCCTGTGGGTCGCGAAGTCCCATGGACAGGGCCTGTCGCAGGGATGCGTCGCGCCCCAGATAGTCCCCCCAGGGCAACAACAGGCCGAGCGCCGCGTGGGCTAGTCCGCAGCCGGGGTCGAGGGCCAATGCCCGCTCCGCCGCAGCGAAAACGTCCGAACAATCAACCGTCTCCGCCATCCAGTCCAGAGCAATGCGGCGATTCACCGTGGCCCGGCGATGGGCCAGCGCCGCCCAGGCCGGCAGGAGGTCCGGCGCCAGGCAAACGGCTCGCTCCAACATTGCGATGGCGTCGATGTTGGGCATGGGGCGCCCACCGGACATCGACTTGGTCTTCAGGTATAGATCATAGGCGGCGGGAACCATTCTCCCAACCGGGGTCATGGAAGCGAACGTCGCCTTCAGCGCCACGGCGACGGCGGCGGCGATCTCGTCCTGCAGGGCGAAGATGTCGGTGAGGTCGCGGTCGAAGCGGTCGGACCACAGACTCGTCTGGCTGGCGCACTCGACCAGCTGGGCGGCGATGCGCACCATGTCTCCGCTTCGCCGCACCGATCCGTCCAGCACGTGCGTGGCCTTCAGTTCCGCCGCCACGCGCGTGATCACCTTGTCGGGCCCGCGGAACTGAAAGCTGGACGTCCGTCCGATAACCCTCAGATCGGCGCCCCGCGCGACGGTCTGCTGAATCTCCTCCGACACCCCGTCGGAGAACCACGCCATGTCGGGATCGCCGGAGAGATTGTCGAACGCCAGCACCGCCAGCAGCGGCGTCGCCGGCATCGGCGTCGCGCTCGCCCCGTCGCCGGCCGTCGCCAGCCGATAGCCGAGCCTGGGGATCGTCTCGATGACGAAGGCGCCGCCGACCTCCGCCTCGGCCAGGCGGCGCAGCCTCTGGACGCAGCGGTTGAGGGCGTCGTCGCCCACCCTGACCTGGCCCCAGCAGCCCTCGATCAACGCCTCGCGCGACACTGGCTCGCCCCCCGATCGGGCCAGGGCGATGAGCACCTGCATGACGCGCGGCTGCAGCCGGACGCGCCGACCGGAGGCGACCACCTCGCATGCCGTCGGCCGGATTTGTACGCCGCCGATAAGGAAGTCCGGATGGCGCGTCAGATCGATCCGGCGCCCCAGAGCGATGGCGGTGGTGGCGTCGTTCATCGGCCCGCCGGCCGCGATGATCGGAAATTGATCGGCAATTGATCGGCTCCCCGCCCTTCCTGGCCGGCGACCTTCGCCCCTTAATCGGCGTAGAACAAGGCGCCGATTGGCGACGCCGGTTCCTTAAGGAGGGCTATCGTCATGAAACACACCATCACCCTTGCCGCCGCGGTCGCCGCCCTTGCGGTCGGCGCGGTTTCCGCCCACGCCGGCTGCGCCGACCCCAGGAATGCGGACGCGACCGCGATGCACACCATCCCCTCGTTCATGGTTCCCCACCTCAATCCGAATATATCGCTGCCGCCGCCTCCTCCGGGCAACGCGGCCCGGAATGTCATCGGCTCATGGCTGGTGACCTACACGGCCGGGGGAAACCCGCTCGGCCAAGCCTTCATTCAATGGCACGACGATCGGACCGAATGGGAAAACATCAATATGCCGATCCTCAACGGCAACATCTGCGTCGGCTCCTGGAAGGAAGTCGATTCGTTGCATGTGAGCCGGTTCCACGTCGGCTGGCTCTACACCAACGGCGCCCTGACGGGATATTTCACCGAGACCGAGACCGACAAGGTCGGCGCCAACGTTTATTCCGGCATCAACGACACCAAAATCTTCGACCTCTCCGGCCATGTCCTGGCCGAGGTTCCCGGAACCGCCCACGCGGTCCGCATCGCCCCCTGATCGAAGCCGCGCCCTGGGGCCGCGTCCATATCGGCGGCGCGGCCCTTGAGGGTCGGATTGGCTAATTCCGGCGACCTGGACTCACCTCAGTTCCAGCCCTTCCAGCCGCCCATCGGCGCGCCAGGCTTCGAGGATGTGGACGAAGGCGATCGGGCCGCCGCCGTAGGGGCCGTTGCGGGCGGCCAGGGGGGAGGGCTTGCCCTCGTTGTTGTAGTAGCCGGGGGTGCAGTCCTCCAGGAATTTCTGGCGCAGGACGGCGCACTCGACGACGCTCCGGACCCAGGCGTCCTCGGCGGCCGCCGATGGCTCGACCGCGCGCGCTTGGCGGGCCGCGCATTCGGCCACGATGTAGGCCAGGTGGCGGCTCTGCTCGTTCATCATGTGCGGGAAGTTGGCGGTGAAGCCGGACTGGGCGTTGCTCATGATGAAGCAGTTGGGAAAGCCGGCGCTCATCAGACCGTGCAGGGTCGCCACCCCGCCAGCCCACTTGTCGGCGAGCGAGGCGCCGCCGCGCCCATAGATCTCATAACCGGCGCGGCGGGTGTAGCCGGTGCCGACCTCGAAGCCGGTGGCGTAGATCAGGCAGTCGAGATCGTAGGCCCGGCCGCCGGCGACCACGCCGCTCTTGGTGATCGCCTCGACCCCGCGCCCGCCGGTGTCGATCAGGGTGACGTTGCGCCGATTGAAGGCGTCCAGGTATTCGTCGTGGAAACACGGTCGCTTGCAGAACTGGTTGTACCAGGGCTTGAGGGCCTCGGCGGTCGCGGTGTCGCGGACGATGGCTTCCACCCGGGCGCGGACCTGCTCCATCTTGCGGAAGTCGGCCAGCTGCATCAGGGCGACTGGGTCGCCGGCCGCCCCGCCGGCCGCGCGTTTCTTGCGGGCCAGGAAGAGGAGGTTGCCGATGATGTCGGTCCAGCCGTCGGCGACCAGGTCCTCCTCCTGAACCCCGCCGCTGACCAGGACGTTGAAATTGTCCATCCGCTTCTTCTGCCAGCCCGGCGTCAGGCCGGCCGCCCAGTCCGGATCGGTGGGCCGGTTGGCGCGCACGTCGATGGACGAGGGGGTGCGTTGGAAGACGAAGAGATGTTTCGCGCCCGCCGCCAGATGCGGCACGCACTGGACGGCGGTGGCCCCGGTGCCGACGATCCCCACCCGCTTGCCCTTCAGGCCGGTGAGTCCCCCCGCCGCGTCGCCGCCGGTATAGGCATAGTCCCAGCGGCTGGTGTGGAAGGAATGGCCGGCGAAGGTCTCGACGCCCGGGATGCCGGGCAGCTTGGGCCGGTGCAGAGGACCGTTGGCCATGACTACAAAGCGCGCCCGTATGGCGTCGCCCCGGTTGGTGGAGACGATCCACCGGTCGGCCGCCTCGTTCCAGCGCAGCTCGGTGACCTCGGTCTGGAAGCAGGCGTCGCGATAGAGGTCGAAATGGCGCCCGATGGCCTGGGCGTGGGCGAGGATTTCGCCGGCGCGGGAATATTTCTCGACCGGCATGTAGCCGATCTCCTCGAGAAGCGGCAGGTAGATGTAGGATTCGATGTCGCAGGCCGCGCCCGGATAGCGGTTCCAGTACCAGGCGCCGCCGAAGTCGCCGCCCTTCTCGATGATGCGGATGTCGGCGACGCCGGCCTCGCGCAGGCGGGCGGCGGCCAGCAGGCCGCCGAAGCCGCCGCCGATCACCACGACTTCAACGTCGTCGCTCAGGCGCGCGCGGGAAAAACCCGGCTCGACATAGGGATCGTCGAGGTAGTGGGCGAGGGCGCCTTTGATCTCGAGATACTGATCGTTCCCGTCGGCGCGCAGGCGCCGATCCCGCTCGGCGCGGTATTTTTCCCGCAGAGCGGCGGGATCGAAGCCGAGATCGTCGGCCGCCGGCCGTTCCGCCTCCAGCGCTTCGGCGTCCAGCGCCATGGTTTCGGTGTCTCCGTTTTGAGGTCGGCGCCATCGGAAGCGGCGGGGTCGGCCTTTGTCAAGTAATCGCGGTTAAGTCGATGTCGAGGGATGCCCCATGCCCGCCACCCGCGTGAACCCGTCGGCGCTCCAGTCCTCGCTGCCGAGACCGTGATGGACGGTGAACAGGCCACCGGGATCGTAACGCGCCTTCACCGCCCTCAGACGTGAATAGTTCGCGCCCCAGTAGGCTTCGCGCCAGGACGGGTTGAAATAGTTGCTTTCCGAAAGATACGAGCCCGCCGACGGCGCGATGGCGCGCACGGCCGCCGCCGCCTCGCCGATGCCCCGCGCGACGGCCCGCGCGCGGGCCAGATCGGGCGGCGGAACGGGCCGGGCGGGATATTGCGAAGGCCCGCCGGTGGCGATGATCGCCAGGGCGAAGGCGGAAAGGACGTCCGGATTGACCGCCGTGTCCCGCGCCGCCAGCCTCGCCGCCTCCGGGGCGCCGGCGAGCCCCTTGTTGAAATGCAAATCCACCCCCGCATGCCGGCTGGCGGCGAAGAGGGCATCGACGAGCCGCCGGCGCCGGTCGGGCGCCAGCAGAGCGGCGGGAAGCCAGAGCGAGTCGTAGCCGTAGAGAAACGCGCCGACCTGTTCCTGGTCTCCGGACCACCAAGCGTGATCGACCGGCGCGCCTGGCCGACTATCCGATCTCATCGCGGTCGATCCGCGCGCGCGCCGCGCCTCGACATCCCACCAGCCCCGCGCCGGACCGCTGCCGACATCGGGCTTGTCGGTGAGGGTGAAGTCGCCCGGCGACGCCGCGATCCAATCGAAAAAGGGACGCCAGACGGCGGCCGCCTGGGCCGATTCCAACCCGGCGCACACCATGGAGATCTTAAGCCGATTGTCCGGCCTTATGGAGACGCTCTCGCCCCAGTGGGGATTGAACAGGTCTTGGGCATAGAAGGCGACGAACCGGTCGATCAGACGGCGGAAGGCGCCGTCCGAAGAGGCCTTGATCGTGGCGCTGGCCCCGCCGAAGAACTCGGGCAGGTCGAAGGTGCGCAGGGTGAGACGGGTGACCACGCCCAGGCTGCCGCCCCCGCCGCCCTTGAGCGCCCAGAAGAGATCGGAGTTTTTGCAAGCGTTGACGGTGCGAAGGGCGCCGTCGGCGGTGACGATGTCGGCTTCCAGCAGCGATGCGGACGCCATGCCGAAATGCTTGGAAAAGTTTCCGAACCCGCCGCTCTGGATCAGGCCGGCCACGCCCACGGTCGTGCAGCCGCCGCCCTGAACGTAGCGGCCGGCCCTGGTGGTCACCGCGTTGTAGGCGTCCATCCACATCGCCCCGGCCCCGAGCGTGACCGCCGGCGAAGCAGCGAATTTTCCGGCGCAGCCCTGGGCCACGAAGGCGTCGTGAAGGGCGATGGCGTTCATCGCCCGTGTCCAGATCAACAGGGAATCGGGCGCGTTGGACGTGCCCTGATAGCTATGGCCGCCGCCCTTCACGGCCAGCCGCAGGTTATGGGTCCGGGCGAAATCGACCGCCGCCGCCACGTCCGAGGGGTCCCTGGCGGCCACGGCGTAGGTGCTGGCGGCTGGCGACCAGGCGTCGAGCCAGCCGGAGACCTGCGTCCCGCCCGGCTGATCGCCGATGTAATAGGGGTCGCCCAGATATTTCACGGCCTCCCGGCATTCCGGCCCCTTGGGTGCGGCCTGGCAGTCGGCGAACAGGGGACGCGGCTCGATCAGGCGGCCCCCGACCTGGCGTCTCAGCCGCTCCCAGGCGGCGGGCGAAGGCCACGCCGGATCGCCGGGGCGCGCCCGCCGCGCCGTCCCTCGCGCCGTCGCCAGGGCCGCCGCCGACCCGGCGAGGGCCGCCAGGGAACCGGCGCCCGCCGCCTTGAGCAAACCCCGTCTGTCCATTTACCTCTTCCCCCAAATGCGCATGGCCCGCGCCGGGCGCGACATCGGAAAGAAAACTACGAGTTGAGCCTCGCCGCAACCGCCGGCGACACGCGCCGGCCCAATCGAAAATGGCCCCGCGCGGGGCCATTGACGTGGAGATTTGGGTGCGGGGGCAGGATTTGAACCTGCGACCTTCAGGTTATGAGCCTGACGAGCTACCGGGCTGCTCCACCCCGCGTCAAACTGGTGGGCAAAAAGGGCGTGATGAAGGGTCGGGCGAACCGAAATACATCCTCTTGGTAGACCTGGCGACGACCTACTCTCCCGCGCCTTGAGACGAAGTACCATCGGCCCTGGAGGGCTTAACGACCGAGTTCGGAATGGGATCGGGTGGGGACCCTCCGGAATAGCCACCAGGTCAACGAAGAGG
>JBBRPN010000036.1:0-25861 GCA_038227925.1 Caulobacterales bacterium
TCATCAGGATGCCCAGCAGGCCGCCCAGGATCGCCACCAGCATCACCCGGCCGATCTCCAGGTCGAAGCCGAGAATCATGATCGCCGGCATGGTCACCCCGATGCCGAAGGCGATCGATTCTCCCGCCGAGCCGGCGGTCTGGACGATGTTGTGCTCGAGGATGCTGACCGGCCTAAAGCCCAGCCTGCCGGCCAGGCGGAACAGGGTGATGGAGATCACCGCCACCGGAATGGAGGCGCTCACCGTCAGGCCGACCTTCAAGACCAGATAGAGCGAGGAGGCGCCGAAGACGATCCCCAGCAACATGCCGACGATCAGCGGAACCGGGGTCAGTTCGCGTAAGGTCGCCGAGGCGGGAATGAGGGGGCGGAAGGCGGCGAGCAGCGGCGGGGGTGGGTTGTCGATGGCCGCGGAGGATCTTTCCAGCACCGTCACGTCGATCCTCCGCCGCTTTCAAGGCCATCTGAGCATAATCGCTCCGGCCTCGCCAGTCTTCACGATGGCGTGGGCTTCACGATGGCGCGGGCGTCTCTTCCGGCGGCGCGGGGATCAGGGCGCGGAAGGCCAGGGGCGTGAACCGCACATCCACGACGCGGCCCATGCGCACCTTCTCGCCATCGACGATCGCGGGCACCGGGCCGCGGCCGACCACCCGCAGGCTTTTGACCTTGGCGCGCTTCACGGTGGGATCCTCCCGCCAGCCGTCGAACAGGGCGTGAAAACCCAGCCGCAGGGCCTCGCCCGCCGTTTCGGGGTCGATGGCCGCCGCCTCCAGCATCCGCTCGTCCTCGTTCATCACCTTGGAGATCAGGGGACAGACGACGGCCACCGCTTCGGCCGCGCCACGCATCGTGGGCGTGAATTCGTACTTCAGCGGTTCGGAAAGGCTGCGCCGCGCCGCAGTCAGCGACTTCTCGACCGCCTCCACCAAGTGACCGGCGCGGACCGCCTCGCGGGCGTCGGTCCACAGGGTCGGCGCGCCCAGCAGGGCGGCGACGAAGAAGGCGTGATCGCCGGCCATGCCGCCGCTGACGTCGTGGGCATGGGGATCGGCCAGGGTGTCGGCCAGCGCCTCCGGCCACGCCCTTGTTCCATAGAGCGCCTTGGGCAGCATGTTCATGGTGCCGCCCGGCAGCGGGACGAGGAAGCCGGCGAAACCCGCGCAGCGGGCGGCGGCGGCGCGGATGGTCCCGTCGCCGCCCAGCACCACCAGCACGTCGGCCTCGGCCACCGCCTTGGCCAGCGCCGCGTCGATCTCCGCCGGCCCAGCGCTGACGACCTCGGCGTGAGGCAGGCCGGCCTGGGCGAAGATTTCCTTGGTCCGCGCCTCGGCGTGGATGTCCACCCCACCGCTTGCCGGGTTGAGCACGGCGACGACCCGTTTATTCAGCGCCTCGGCGGCGCGGCTGTCGACGGTCATCATGGAAGGCGGCGCCCCTTGGTCTGCTGAACTTCAGCGCAACGGCTCGCCGCCGCCGACGTTCCGCGCCGTTCCGCGCCCGCGAAGGGGCGCGGGCGGCCGCCGCCTATTCCTTCTCGTATTTGAAGCTCACCCGCAGCCGGCTCCGGTAGGCCTCGATCTCGCCGTTGGCGGCCAGGGTGATGTCCAGTTCGACCACCTCGGCCACCCGCAGGTCACGCAGGGACCCCGCCGCGGCCGCCAGGGCCTGTTTGGCCGCGTCCTCCCAACTCGTTCCCGCTCGTGCCGATGATTTCCGTGACGCGATAGACGCTCATGGCGATCTCCCTTGGCTTGTCTCCCCGCGATAGCGATAGGGCGCCGCGAACGCCGCGAGGTCAAGGCGGCTGGCTTGACGCGTTGACCGCGCCGCCAATGCCGCGCTTGATGAAGGCGCGTGGCGCACCAGGAGGCCCCGATGAATCCGATCACCCTTTTTCTCGCCGTGATTCTGGTCCTGATCGGCGCGTTTGTCGGCCGCAGCGCCGGCCTGGTCGCGGGCGCGCCGTTCATCGTCGCCGCCGTCCTGGTGGCGGTTTCGCTGAAGATGGCCAACACTTGGCAGAAGTTCGTGATCCTGCGGGCCGGCAAGCTGCGGGGCGTCAGGGGCCCGGGCCTGTTCCTGATCTTCCCGGTCCTGGACAATGTGGTCGCGGTGATCGACGAGCGCATCCAGACCACCGCCTTCAACGCCGAGCAGGCGCTGACCCGCGACACCGTGCCGGTCAACGTCGATGCGATCATCTTCTGGCGCGTCCACGACGCCCGGGCGGCGGCGCTGGAAATCACCGATTACCGCACCGCCATCGACCGGGTGGCCCAGACCTCCCTGCGCGAGATGATCGGCTCCTCGATGCTCTCGACCCTGCTATCGGACCGCAAATCCGCCGACGAGCGTCTCGGCGAGGAGATCGGCCGCAAGACGGCGGCCTGGGGCATATCGGTGCTGTCGGTGGAGATCCGCGACGTGGCCATCCCCGAAGCCCTTCAGGACGCCATGTCCCGCCAGGCCCAGGCCGAGCGCGAAAAGCAGGCCCGGATCATCCTCGGTTCGGCCGAGGTCGCCGTGGCCGGCCAGTTCGTCGAGGCGGCCCGCGCCTACGCCGACAACCCCGCCGCCCTGCAGCTGCGGGCGATGAACATTATCTATGAAACCACCAAGGAGCGCGGCACGACCATTCTGATGCCCTCGTCGATGGTGGACGCCATGAACCCCGCCGTCGCCCTGGCCTTGGCCGGCAAGCCGAAGCCCTGATCTGGAGCGCCTTTTAAGTGACCCTTCTGCTCAACATTCTGTGGTTCATCCTCGGCGGCTTCATCACCGGGTGCCTGTGGTTGCTGGGCGGCGCCCTGCTCGCCCTCACCGTGGTCGGCCTGCCGTGGACGCTCGCCGCTTGGCGCATCGCCGGCTTCGCCTTCGCCCCGTTCGGCCGGCGGGTTGAGGATCGCCGGATGGTCACCGGTCGCCACGATCTGGGCACCGGCGAGACCGGCCTTGTCCTCAACATCGTGTGGATCGTGTTCGGCGGCTGGCACATCGCCCTGGCGCACATCCTGCTGGGCGTGGCGCAGATGTTGACCCTCATCGGCATCCCCTTCGCCATCCAGAACTTTAAACTCGCCCTCATCGCCATCGCGCCGGTGGGCAAGAGCGTGGTGAGTACGCGCGGCTAGGAGACGGAAGCTTGGCTTGGGGTATCGGACAACCGGTTCTCGATCCTTTTGAGTGGGGAAGGACCATCTCCGCCCCGCCCGTGCTGGCCAGCGATCCCGGCGGCCTGCGGCACGGCCTGCTGCGCCGCTGGTCCGGCACCTCCGCGGAGATGAAGCAGCCGGCGCTGGATCATCACGTCGTCGTCCTGAACCTGGGCGGCGCCAAACGCATCCACCGCGAACGGGAAGCCGGCGGCAGCGTCACCGACGTCCGCTCCGGCGCCTTGACGATCATTTCGGCCGGGTCCGCATCGACCTGGCGCACCGAGGGGCCGATCGATTTCAGCCACCTGTACATCCATCCGCGCGACGTCGATCACGCCATCGTCGAAGCGTTCGACCGCGAACCGCGGCGGGTCACCCTCCGCGAGGAGGTCGGCCGGTCGGACGCCTTCCTGGAGGGCCTGCTCAGCCTCATGATGCTCGAACTCGCCGCGCCCGCCGGTCCCAGCGGCCTCTACCTGGAAACCCTGTTCCACGCCGCCCTGGTGCGTCTGGTGGGCGAACATTCGACGCTGTCGATGATCAAGGCGCGGGCCCCCCATTCGTTGGCGCCCTACCGGTTGAGGCGGCTGCTCGACTACATAGGGGACAATCTGAACGCCGACCTCAGTCTCGCCGTCCTGTCGGACGTTTCCGGCCTGAGCCGCTATCATTTCAGCCGCGCCTTCCAGCGGGTGACGGGCCTCGCGCCCCACGCCTTCGTCATCGATCGCCGCATCGAGCGCGCCAAGGCCTTGATTGCCGGCCACGACCGGCCCCTGGCCGAAATCGCCAGGCGATGCGGCTTCAACACCCACGGTCAGTTCACCACAATGTTCAAGCGCGTCACCGGACTGAACCCCAGCCAATGGCGCGACGAACACTGACGTTGTGAATGAATCCGATTGGAAATATCGCAGCAACATATCGGTAAGGACAGCACGAAACCAGCAATCCGGCCTTGCTCTCGCTTGACCGTGGACCCTCGAAGGCCGAACAAATCATGGAAGCAGCAAGGGGAGGTTCGAACGATGGGCATCCCGGCCCGATAGGGTCGCGGGCGCCCAAATGGCGAGGAAGGCGACGTCATGGCAAAGTTCCACTGGGGTCCCGGGACCACGATCCCGCTCGGGGCGCTTGTCCTGGGCGCCGCGCTTTTCGCCGGCGCGCGCGATCAGAGCCGCGCCCAGGGCGACCAGGCCGGCGGCGAAAAAATCGCCCCGCCTCATTCCGGCCTGACCGGCCATCCCCAGGCCGGGCGCGATGTGTTCCGCAACGAAACCTTCGGCAACGAAGGCTTTTGGACCGACGCCGTGCGCCTGCCCAAGGGGATGATGGAGGCGAAGGTCACCCCCATCGACGCCCTGAAGCTCGGCTTGGTGGTGGACATCGACGCCGTCCCGGAGGCTATGCGCGGACCGCTGACGGCGGAACTGAAGACCGATCTGTCGCCGCGCAACGCGCCCCTGCTCAACGATCCGAAAACGACGATGATGCTGATCGCGGTGGGCGCCGTCGTCGGCTTCGCGCCCAAGGGCGACAAGGTCGGCGCGACCTGCGCGCTGTGCCACACGATCAGCGACGGTTCGGTCTACTCCATGCCCGGCGGCGGCTCGATCGGCCATCGCGAGGACGGCCGGGCCAACCACAATTTGAACTTCGGCAAGATCCTGGCCACGGCCGACAACCCACTGGCCTTCTATCCTTTCCTGCAGGCGACCCTCGGCGGCAAGACGATCGGCCGCGCGCCGCGCGGCCTCACGGTCAATTCGAGCGAGGCGGACGCCAAGGCCTATCTCAGCAATCCCAGAAACTATCCGGTGGGCTTTTTCCACGACACGCCCGACGGCAATGGCAATCCGGTGGTGACATCGCCGCTGCTCCGCCAGGATCTCGCCGCCCCCTTCGGCAGCGCCGGCGAACAGCCGAGCGTCGAGAGCTTCTCCAACGGGGTTTATACGGTCGCCTTCGATCCGGTCTCCCTGACCACGCCCGAGGGTCGAAAATTCCTCACCATCCTTGGGGGAAAGGCCGGGACCCAGCTCTCGGACGACTATGCCAGCATTCTCCGCCGGACCCACGTCAGCGGTCGCGTCGTCGTCGAATCGATGGGCGGCTACAAGGTCGGCGATCCAGGGAGCCTGGTGGGACGCCGGGTCGATGAGCAGAAGCTCGCCGATATCCGGGCCTATCTCGACTCCCTGCCCGCCCCAGCCGGCGAGCGGGTCGATCGGGCGATGGCGGCGCGCGGAGAGCGGGTGTTCGCGGCCCGCTGCGCGTCCTGCCACAACGCCGACCAGAGCCGTCCGGTGCAGGTGGCCCTGGTCGAGATGAACCGGATCTGGCCGGGTTATCGCCCGGCGGTGCTGGCCAATCGCATGCCGCCTCTGGATCCAATCCAGAACGCGCCGGGGACCTTCGATGACAAGATGATCGTGGTCGACGCCAGCCCTGGCGGCGGCCATCGCGGCAACGCCGTCCCCATGCTCCTCGATCTGGCCCGCAAGCCGATGTTCCTGCATGACGGCGAGGTGCGCGGCCTGAACGACCTGCTCAACCCGAACCGGGGTCGCGCCTCGCCTCATCCCTTCTACGTCGCTGATCCCAAGGCGCGGGCGGAAGTGGTGCAATTCCTGCGCGGCCTCGACACCTCGGGCGGCGACGGGCGCTAATTCGGACCCGGTTGGGCCGCTAAGGTGATCCATCCGGCCGCGCCGGCCGTAGACGTTGCTATCCGCGCGCACCCCCGCCCGCCCACGAAATTCAACCCGCCAAACTGATGTTTCGACGGAACAGTTCGATGGGAGCGGTCGCGCCAATTCCAAGGTCACGATCGATGGGCGGCTTCGATTCCGAAGGTATTTCCTCGGCCGGCGCGGTGGGACGAAATCTGGGCCGCCTGCGCGGCCTGGATGAAAATGAACGCGGGGCCTTGGATCGCCTGCTCGGCGAGGGCCAATGGGTGGGCGCCGGCGAGGTGGTGCTGGGGGAGGGGCGCGCGCCGGATGGCGTGTGCATGCTTCTCGAAGGCTGGGCCTGCCGCTGCAAGGACTTCCGGGATGGGCGCCGGCAAATCGCCGCCCTGTTGATTCCCGGCGACCTCATCCATCATGGCGACGCCACTCATCCCAGGGCCGGCGATCACGCGGTGCGCGCCCTGACTCGGGCCAGGATCGCCTGGATTGCGCCAGAGGCCTTGACCGCCGCGCTTCGGGACTACCCGGGCCTCGCCCAGGCCTTGCGGATGGCCGCCGCCATAGAGCAGGCCACCGTGCGCGCCTGGGTGGTAAATCTTGGCCAAAGGCCCGCCCCCGAACGAATGGCTCACCTCTTCTGCGAATTGGTCCAGCGCTTGAACGGGGCCGATCGCCCTTCCCCGGCCACCTTCGCCCTGCCCCTCACGCAGCAGGCCTTGGCCTGGGCTCTGGGCCTCACCCCGGTCCATGTGAACCGGGTCCTGCAGCAACTGCGCGGCGAGGGGTTGATCGAATTTCACGATGGCGTCTTGACCATCATCGACGGCGATCGTCTGAGGACCCTGGCCGATTTCGACGGTGCCTATCTCGCCGCCTGACCGGTCGCGAAACCGGGTCTCACGCCGCCAGGGTCTGAACGACCAACCAGCCGTTGACGGCGACGATCGCCACGCCGACGCCCCAGCCGATGGCCTTGACGCGGGTCCCGCTGACGAAGGGGCCCATGACCTTCGCATCGCCGGTGAACAGGATGAGGGGGATCACCGCGAAGCCGAGCTGCAGGCTGAGGATCACTTGGCTGAGGATAAGCAGTTTGTTGGCGCTGGCTTCGCCGAGAATGGCGATGGTGAGGAAGGTTGGAACGACCGCGGCGGCGCGGGTCGCCAGGCGGCGAGCCCACGGTTTCATGCGCAGGCCCAGAAAGCCTTCCATCACGATCTGGCCGGCCATGGTGCCGGTCAGGGTGGAGTTCTGCCCCGAGGCCAACAGGGCCACGGCGAAGAGGATACTGGCCGCGGTCGTGCCGAAGAGGGGCGTGAGCAGCTTGTAGGCGTCGGCGATTTGCGCCACGCCGCCGTGGCCGGTGGCGTGAAAGGCGGCGGCCGCCAGGATCAGGATCGCGGCGTTGACGAAGAGCGCGAAGCCCAGAGCGACGAAACAATCCACGGTGGAAAAATGGATCGCTTCACGCCGCCCTTTTGGGGTGCGCTCGAACCGGCGGGTCTGGGCGATGGCGCTATGCAGGTAGAGATTGTGCGGCATCACGGTCGCTCCGAAAATCCCCAGGGCGATATAGAGCATGGCCGGGTTGGAAAGCAGGTGCGCGCTGGGCGCGAGGCCGCGCAGGATGGCGCCGCCATCGGGCTTGCAGAGGGCCAGTTCCACCACAAAGCAGGCCCCGATCACGCCGGTCAGGGTGATCACCAGGGCCTCGATATAGCGAAACCCGCGTCTCTGCAGGCCCATGATCACCAGGGTATCGACCACGGTGATCGCCACCCCGGCCAAGAGCGGCAGATGAAAAAGCAACTTAAGGGCGATGGCCGTGCCGATCACCTCGGCCAGATCGCAGGCCACGATGGCGACTTCGCTGACGGCCCAGAGCGCGATGACGCTGCGCCGGCCAAATCGTTGGCGGCAAAGCTGCGCCAGATTCTGGCCCGAGGCGATGCCCAGCCGCAGCGATTGCCACTGCAGGAACATCGCCACGAAGTTGGAAAGGAAGATCACCGACAGCAGGGCGTAGCCGAAACGCGACCCCCCGGCGATGTCGGTCGCCCAGTTGCCTGGATCCATATAGCCGACCGCCACCAGATAGCCCGGTCCGGCGAAAGCGGCGAGCTTGCGCCAGTAGCCGGCTTGCGGGGGAACGGCAATCGATCGGAACGAACCGTCCAGGCCGGCCGACCAGCCGCCGGCCCATGAAGCCGCCGAACTCTCGGTGAGAACGCCCTGCTCGGGCGGGGGCGGGGACATGGGTGGCTCGTCGGTCAGAATGATGCGTAGCGCCTCAACGGTCAAAAAGTCAAAATCGTTCCCCAACGGGCGGCTTTGGTCGTCCAAAGCAGATTAACAAATGCAATATACACAAACCATCCCGCAGCCGCGGTGGACGCAGCCCGTTGCTTTACAACGCCGTCACCGGCGCCGGCCGGTATTGGGCCGGGAACAGGATCTTCAGCGCGGCGACCTTGGGCATGTCGAAAGTGGCGATGTAGGGCGCGTCCGGGTGGCGGACCAGATAGTCCTGATGGTGGGCCTCGGCGCGGAAGAAGCCGGCGTTCGGGTCCACCCGGGTGGCGATCGGGCGGTCGAACACCTTGGCGCGATTGAGCTGGGCGATATAGCGGTCGGCGACCGTCTTCTGAGCCGCGTTCGTGTAGAACACCTCGGAACGGTACTGAGTCCCGCTGTCGGGGAACTGGCGGTTGACCTGCGTGGGGTCGGTGGCCACCGAGAAGAAGATGCGAAGAATTTCCCCGTAGGTGATCTGGCTGGGATCGTAGGTGATCTGCACCGACTCGGCATGGCCGGTGGTTCCGGTGCTCACTGTTTCGTAGTTGGCGGTGGCGCGTTTGCCGCCGGCGTAGCCGGCCACCACCTGCTTGACGCCGCGAACGTGTTCGAACACCCCCTGGACGCCCCAGAAGCAGCCGCCGGCCAGAACCGCGGTCTGAAGTCCGCCGCCGGCCGGAACGTCGGCGGCGGGGGCGGGAAGGCGGATCGAAGCCTGTGCCGCCGAGCACGCCCCCACGGCGCCGGCCATCGCCAGCGCAAGCGCGGCGGCGCCGCTCGCCAACGTCGAACGCGAGAGCGGAAGGGAGGAATCGGAAGCGGAGCGGGTGGTCATTGTTCTTAGGGCCTTTGGTTGGGCGCCGGCGTCGGGACCAGAGAAGTCCTGCCGCGCACAAGATGAATTCGCGCCAAGGCGCTCGTCGGTTACGCGCCGGCTCGAAGCGGTGTAACCCTTATAGTCCCGGGCGCGAATAACGGATCAGGCGTGGCAGGCGTGGAACCTCGGTTGAAGGCGATGATGATCGCCGCCCTGGACGGCGACCGCGCGGCCTATGGCGAACTTCTGGGCGTTCTGAGCGGATATCTGCGCGGTCATTTTCGCCGGCGGCTGGGATCTGGAGCGGGCGACGTGGAGGACTTGGTTCAGGAAACGGTGCTGGCGGTTCACCTCAAGCGTGGCGTCTACGATCGCACCCAGCCGTTCACGCCGTGGGTCTACGCCATCGCCCGCTACAAACTCCTCGACCACTTCCGGCGGGTGGGCGCGCGCCACGCTGTCCCCCTCGACGATGCCGGCGAGCTGTTCTCGCTCGAGAACACCGAGGAGGGGGCGGTTCGGCGCGACGTGGACAAGCTCCTGGCCAAACTGCCCCCCCGCCAGCGCCAGTTGATGGCCGATGTAAAACTCACGGGCCTTTCCATGGAAGAGGCGGCGGCCCGGAGCGGCATGTCGGTATCGGCGGTGAAGGTTGCCGTCCATCGGAGCATGAAGCGTCTGGAAAGGGAGGTCCGCGATGAGGACCGCTGAGCTGATCGCCGCCCTGGCGGCCGGCGCGGGGCCGACGTCGCCGGTTCCGGCGGCGCGCCGCGTCGTCCTGGCGAGCCTGCTGGGGGCCGCCGCCGCCCTGGTCGTTCTTGTGGAGTGGCTGGGTCCCCGGTCCCTCGGCGAGGCCGTCCGCACCGGCCCGTTCTGGATGAAGGCCTTCTACACCCTCGCCCTGGCCCTGGCCGGGCTGATCGCGGTCGAGCGCCTGGGCCGCCCCGGCGTCAAGCTCGGTCGCGCCCCGCTGATCGCCCTCGCGGCCATCGCCGCGATGGCGGTCCTGGCCGGCGTGGAAACAGCCCGCGCCCGGCCACGCGAGCTGGGCGATCTTTGGCTCGGCCACACCTGGCAAAGCTGCTCGCTGCATATCGTGGCCTTGGCCGCGCCGGTCTATCTGGGCGTGGTCTGGGCGCTTCGGCGGCTGGCCCCCACCCGGCTGGCCCTGACCGGGGCGGCGGCGGGTCTGCTGGCCGGCGCGGCGGGCGCCACGGTGTATGGCCTCCACTGCGACGAAACGGCGGCGCTCTTCGTTCTGACCTGGTACACTCTGGGCGTCGCCGCCTGCGCGGTGCTCGGCGCGCTTCTGGGGACGCGGCTGCTGCGCTGGTGACTTCCAAGGGCGGATGAGGACCGGCGACGACCGGCAAGGATTCACTTTGCCAAGGGTTTCCCAAAGGTCGCCTGATCGACGCAGGAGGTCCCATGCTCGACGTCAATCCCTGCAGTACGCTCAAGATCGCTGGCCACCCAATCCATCCCATGGCGGTTAAGTTCCCGATCGTCTTCTTCATTTCCACTTTCGTGTGCGACATCGTTTTCCTGCGCACCGGGCACGCGGGCTGGGCGGTCGCCAGTCAGTGGCTCCTCGGCGCGGGCCTGTTGATCGCTCTGGTGGCGGCCGCCGGCGGCCTCATCGACTTTTTCGGCGACAGTCGTATTCGCGCCCTGGGCGACGCCTGGCGCCACATGATCGGCAATGTCGTCCTGGTCGTCGTCGAGGCGGTGAACTTCTATCTGCGCTGCCGAGACGGCTGGGGCGTCATCTCGCCCTACGGCGTGGTTCTGTCCGGGGTTGGAGTCGCGCTTCTACTGTTCACCGCCTACCTGGGCGGTCAACTGGTATTCCGCCACCGCGTCGGCGTGGCCAATCAGCCTGACGCCCTCTAAGGGGCGCTATTTCAACATCCCCGCGATGGTTTCCTGGATGATCGTCCACGCCGGCGCCTGGGGATCGATCAGTTCGAAATGGCCCGCGCCCGGGATGACGACGCTCCGCGCCGCGTCGCCCGCGGCGGCGGCCTTGGCGGCGTAGTCGGCGCCGAAGATCGGCGGAACGATCGGATCGAGAGCGCCGGAAAACACCGTCTGGGGCGCGCCGATCGGCACCAGCGCGGCCGGGGAGGTGTCGGCGAACGGATCGCCCGCCGTCCGATGGGCGGCGCCGATCAACTGATCGATGGTGGCCGCGCCGCCGCACGCCTCGGGCCCCACCCGCCGGTAGGTTCGCAGGTCGTCGATGCCGGCCAGGCTGACGACACCGGCCACCGGCAGGGGATGGGCGACATAGAGCGGGTTCTTGTTGTCGATCCGATGGCGCGCCGCCGCCCACAGCGCCAGTTGCCCCCCCGATGAATGGCCGGCCAGCACCACATGACGCAGGTCGAGGTTATAACGGAGGGCCAGCTTCCTGAGCTGGTCCACCGCAGCTCCCACATCGAGGAAGGTTCCGGGGTAGCCGCCACCCGCCTCGCCCAGCCGGCGGTATTCGATGTTCCACACCGCGAACCCGCGTTGCCGAAGGTCGTCGGCGGCGTAGGCCATCAGATCCAGCCCGAAATCCTTCTGCCAGCAACCGCCATGGATGAGGACGACGACCCGATGCGATCCCCCTGTCTTGGGCATCGACAGCTCGCCGAACTGGCTGGCCGCGGGGCCATAGGCGATGCGCCGCGCCGCCACCGGCTTGGGGCGGGCGAGCAGCTCGGAAAACGAGATCGGGCCGCCCCGCGTTTGCCCCCAGGCCGGGGCGCAGGCGCAGAGCGTCAGGGCGGCGAGCATCGACAGCCTGGCCAGTCGCATGGCGAACAACTCCCTCGAAAGCCTGTCACCTTAGCCAAGCGCCGCGCATTGTCGAACCCCATGGCGTGGGCCAATAGGGATATCGCCACGGGAAAGCCTAAGAGCGATGCGTCCGACGAGGCCATGACCCCCGACCAGCCCCCCAGCGTCGAGATCGTGGTGGTGCGCGCCGCGCGCCTGCCGCCCAGCCCGGCCGACGCCGTCTTTTCGATCGTCCGCCTGCCGCCGGACGTCCTGAAGGGCGCGGCGCGGCTGGACGAGGCCCTGGCCCAGGTTCCCGGCCTGTCGCTGTTCCGCCGCACCTCCAGTCTGGGCGCCAATCCCACCACCCAGGGCGTTTCCCTGCGCGGGATCGCCGGCTCGGCCGCCAGCCGGGCCCTGGTCACCCTCGATGGCGTCCCCCAGAACGATCCCTTCGGGGGCTGGGTGATCTGGACTGCCCTGCCCCCCGAGGACATCGCCGGGGCCACGGTCGTCCGCGGAGCCGGGGCCGGACCCTACGGGGCGGGGGCGCTGACCGGCGTGGTGGCCCTGGACGAAGCGGATCTCGCACCAGGCCAATGGACCGTGAGCGGGGAGGGCGGATCTCTGGGCGAGGCGCGGGGCGCGGCGACCGCCGCCTTCGCCGCCGGTCCGGGGACGTTGTTTCTGGCCGGGTCGGCCGAACGCAGCGATGGCTGGATTCCGGTCGATGCGGGGCGCGGCGCGGCCGACACCCGCCTGACGCTGCGGGACGAGGAGGCCAGCGCCCGCTTCGAGACCGATCTTGGCCCCGCCACCGCCGCCGCCCGGGTGTCGGCCTATCAGGAGACGCGCGGGGCCGGCCTGGCCGGGGCCGGTTCGCTGGCCCGGGGTGGGAGCCTGAGCCTCGCCGCCGCCAGGCCGCCCGGCGAGGGCGCTTGGGGTTGGCGCGCCCAGGCCTGGACCCGGGTTTCCGACCTGGCCAATGTTTCGGTGGCCGTGGCCCCGGACCGCTCATCGACCAGTCTCGCCAACGATCAGTATCAGACCCCGGCGATCGGCTACGGGGCCAATCTGGCGGCCCGGCGCGTCACCGCGAACGACACCTTCGAATTGGGCCTTGATGGGCGCGGCGCGGCCGGCGAGGATCGCGAGCGGTTCCTGCCGGTCGGCGGAATTCTGACCTTCGACCGCCACGCCGGCGGCCAGGAGGCGATCGGCGGGGCCTATGGCGAGGACACCCATCGGATCGGTCCGCTGCTGCTGGTCGCCGCCGCCCGCGTCGATGGATGGGAGGTCTTCGATTCGCACCGCCTGGAACGGAACATCGCCACCGGCGCGGCGAGCCTTGACCTGCATCCGCCGGCGCGCGGCGGGGTGCTGCCGAGCATGCGGCTGGGCGCGCGGCTGGATCTGACCTCGCGGGCCTGGCTGCGCGCCGCCGCCTATTCGGGATTCCGCATCCCCACCCTCAACGAGCTCTACCGCCCGTTTCGGGTCAGCAACAACGTCACCGAGGCCAATGCCGACCTGGTTCCCGAGCGCCTCTACGGGGCCGAGATCGGCGGCGGCGGCGAGGCGGGAGCCATCCGCTGGAGCGTCACCGCCTTCTACAATCGCCTCGAGGACGCGGTCACCAATGTCACGGTGGGGTTCGGCCCCTTCGTCGATCCGGTGGCGGGTTTTATCCCCGCCGGAGGGGTGCTTTTCCAGAGACGCAACGTCGGGGCGGTGGACGCTTGGGGCGTGGAGGCGGACGCCTCCGCCCGTCTCGCCCAGACCTTGACCGTCCGGGCGGCGATCGGCTGGACCCACGCGCGCGTCGATGGCGGATCGACCGCGCCCCAGCTCACCGGCCTCGCGCCGGCCGAGACGCCGCGCTTTTCAGCCACCGGCTCGCTCGCCTGGCGGGCCGCGCCGAGACTGAAGCTTACCGCCGATCTGCGTTACGAGAGCGCCCGCTTCGACGACGATCTCAATCTGCGGTCCCTGGGGGCGGCGGCCACCATCGACGCCCGCGCCGAGTGGCGGGCGGGCGCGGCCACGACGCTGTTCATCGCCGCCGAAAATCTGTTCGACGCGGCCGTCGCCACCGGCCAGAACGCATTTGGCATAACGAGCTACGGCCCGCCACGAGTCATCATGGCGGGCTTCATTCTTTCAGGAGCGTCCCGCTAGCCCTCCGCGGGCGCGGAGGGCTTTAGGAAGCTGGAGCGACGTCGCCTATTGCGGCGACGGCGGCGGGGGAGGGGCCATGTTGTCGGCCGGCGGCGCGCCATTCATCGGCGCCGACGAGTCGTTCATGCCCGACGACATCTTCGCCGACTTCTTCATCATGTGATGCACCATGTGGTGGTGCATGTGGTGATGCATCATGTGATGGCGCATGTGGTGGCGCATATGATGATGCATGGTCCCGTGCGACATGGCCGATCCTGGCGGATTCGGGATCGGCTGCATGGTCGCGGCCGGGGCCATTTGGGCGACCGCGGTTCCGCCGACGAAGGCCGCGACGGTGAAGGCCGCGACGGCTATGACTGGAAGCTTCATGTGTCTAGTTCCCCTGTGGGTTCGATTCAGTGACCTACTCATAAGGCCAATACCGCTAATCTGGAATAGTGAAAACGATGTTTACCGCGCGCGGCGGCTCGCCGTTGCATTTTTGTGCGTCCGCCCCGGCGACGGGCGTCGGTCGCGGGCCACGCCGTTTCAGTTCGCCGGCGCCCAGCCGGGCCGTCCGGCGCGCCAGAAGACGAAGCTGTAGGTATCGGCGAACAGGCCGTCGGTCTGGGTTTTCGTGGAGCCGATGCCGTGACCGGCCTGCTCCTCGATGCGCAGCAATACCGGCTTGCTCGTCCCCGACGCCATGAGGGCGGCGGCGAACTTGGCGGGCTCATAGGGTGAGACCCGCGGGTCGTTCAATCCGGTCGTGATCATCACCGCGGGGTATTGCGCGCCCTTGATCACATGGACGACACTGTCCATGGCGTAGAGATTGCGGAAACCGGCCTCGTTGTCGATGGTGCCGAATTCGGGGATGTTCTGTGGCCCCCCGGGGGTGAATTCCGATCGCAGGCTGTTGGCGGCCGGAACCTGGTCGATAACCCCGGCGAATAGCGTCGGCGCCTCCTCCAGGGCCCGGCCCATGGTGATCCCGCCGGCGGAACCGCCGATGATGAACAGCTTTGCCGGGGTGGCGTAGCCTTGCGCGACCAGCGCCTTTCCGCAGGCGATCAGGTCTCGCCAGGTGTTGGGTTTGTTGGCGTCCTTGCCGCCGAGCCGCCAGGCCTCCCCCAACTCCCCGCCGCCGCGCACATTGCACGTAACCCACGCCGCGCCCTCGTCGAGGAAGGGAATGGCGCGGGCGTTGAACGATGGAAAGTAGGAGATTCCGTAGGATCCGTAGGCTCGCACCAGGACGACACCCGGCCGAGCCGCTCCCTTCTTCGCCACGTAGGTCATCGGAACCTCGACGCCATCCTGGGCCGGCGCCTTCAAGTCGGTGGCCAGGTAGTTCTTGTCGTCGTAGTTCGGCTTGGCGCCCAGCCGCAGATCGGTGAAGCGGTCGTCGCCGGGATTATAGGCGTAGAAGGTGACGGGGACGGTCCAGCTTTCAAATTGGATCACCGCGCCCGGCCTGCGGGGATCGGTGAACAGCGCATTGACCGATCCTCGCGCCGGCAGGGCGACTTCTCGTGGGGCGCCGCCGGTGGGGATGAAAAGCAGTTGCGAATAGACTCCCTGGCGCGCCTGCACATAAAGGCCATCCGAGGCGGCGTGGATGGATTCCACCAGCCGCCCCGGTTGCGCGGGCAGCACCGTGTCGGCGGCCGAGAGCGCCTGGCCCGCCTTCACATGCAGCACCTTGAAGGTCGGCGCATCCTTGTGGCTGAGCAGATAGACATCCTCGCCGCGCGCGGCGGCCGAGGTCACGTCGTCGTCCCGGGTCGTGAGCGGACGCCACGGCGCCGTGGGCTCGCCCGCTCGGACGGCGGGCGCCGTCCAAATCTCGATCTCGTTTTGGACGCCGTTCTGCACGATAGCCAGGGCGACATCCGATCCGGGCGTCAGCGAGACCCCCGCCGCCATCACCGGGGGAACCTTGATCGGGCTTTCCTTGACCGGCGCGCCCAGAATGTCGCGCGGCGCGCCCTTCAGATCCCAGACCTGGTCGGTGATGTCGTTATACTTCAGTTGTGGGTTGTCCGTCTTTTGCAGGCGCAGAAAGAACAGCGTCCTGCCGTCGTCGCTCCAGGCCAGGGCGCCGAATTCCGCCCGATCGACCGGTCCGGCAATGAGCGCGCCGCTCACAACGTCATAGACAAAGAGGAGGGCTGCCTCGCTGCCCCCGGCCGATATCCCCACGCCCACCCGCGCGCCGTCGGGAGACGCCTCGTAGTAGTTGATCGCATAAGGCGTCCCGCCATGCTCGGCCCGCAGTCGGGCGACATCCACCAGGGTCCGCGCCGATCCATCGGCGGCTCGGACCCTCAGATTGAAATTGTCCGATCCCGGCGGCTGCTCCAGATAGAAGGTGCGACCGCCGAACACCTCCACATCCTTCACCGGCCCGAAACTGGCCGAAAAGTCGGCGATCCGCTTGAGCAAGGCCGCCCGCGGCCCGATCGATCCTAGAAGCTCTCTCGTGTAGCGCCCCTGCGCCTTCATCCAGTCGACGGTCGCCGGGTCGAGCTTTTCCATGCCGCGCCAGGTGTCGGTCACCTGGACGCCATGGAGGGTTTCGGTGACGGGCGATGGGGTCGGCGGCGGCGGCTGCGATGGCGCGGCCTGGGCCAAGCCGATCGACAGGCCGGCGATCGCGCCGGCGCCGAGCAGCGGGTTTGACATTGTTTCCCTCCAACCGATCGCCACACCTTAGACGCCGGCTCCGCGTTGGCAACGGCGCCGTCCGTTCGCGCCGCGCCTTGTCTTCGCCACGGGCCGCTTTTACATCGCCGCACACGGCGACGGGCGTCCGCGCCGAGACAGCAGGACCCGTTCATGCGCCGCACCCCCGGACTTGCCGCGATCGCCGGCCTTGGATGGTTGGTGGCGGCGACCGCCTGGGCGCAGCGGGCGCCGGCGACCTCTCCGCCTCCGACCTGGCCGCAGGCTCACAGCGACCTGACCCCCGATCCGGCGGTGCGCTTCGGCGTGCTCGCCAACGGCATGCGCTATGCGGTGATGCGCAACACCACCCCCGCCGGCCAGACCTCGCTGCGCCTGCGCATCGGTTCGGGATCGCTCGAGGAAGACGACGCCCAGCAAGGCCTGGCGCACGTCCTCGAACACATGGCGTTCAAAGGGTCGGCCCATGTGGCGGCCGGCGACATGGTCAAGATCCTGCAGCGCGAGGGCCTGGCCTTCGGGGCCGACACCAACGCCGAGACCGAATGGACCCAGACCGTCTATCAGTTCGATCTGCCGCGCAGCGACCAGGAGAGCCTCGATACCGGCCTGATGCTGATGCGCGAGACGGCCGGCAATCTCACCCTGGACGCCGCCGCCCTGACCCCCGAGCGCGGCGTGGTGCTCTCCGAGCAGCGGCTGCGCGACACCCCGGAATACCGCGCCGAGAAGGCCCAGATCGACCTGCTGGCCCACGGCCAACGCATCACCCGGCGCTTCCCGATCGGTCAGGTGGAGGTGATCGAACACGCGCCGGTCGGCCTCATCGCCGATTTCTACCGCGCCAACTATCGGCCGGACCGCGCCACCCTGATCGCGGTGGGCGACTTCGATCCGGCGGCCATGAAAGCAAAGATCAAGGCGCGGTTCTCCGACTGGAAGCCGGTCGAGGCGCCGACCGCCGAGCCGGTTCTAGGCCCGGTCGAACCGCGGGGCCTAACGACCAAGGTGATCCACGTTCCCGGCTCATCGACGCGGATCCTGATCGCCTGGGTTCGCCCCTACGACGCCTCCCCCGACAGCGCCGCCAAGCGCCGCCGCGATACCGTCGAGGCCCTGGGCCTCGCCGTTCTCAACCGCCGGCTGCAGGCGCTCGCACAATCGGAGCATCCGCCGTTTCTGGGGGCGCGGGCGAGTTTCGAAAATCTGCTGCACTCGGACAAGATCGCCATGGTCGCGGCGGTGTCCGCGCCTCAGGCCTGGCGGCCGGCCCTGGACGCCGCCGACCGCGAGGTCCGCCGCCTGGTCGCCTATGGCGTCGGCCAGGAGGAGTTGGCGCGGGAGATCGCCGAGACTCGCGCCGCGCTCGCCAACGCCGTCGCCGGCGCGGCGACCCGCGTCACGCCGACCCTGGCCAACGACCTGGTCGATGCGGTGGATGAAAACGAGGTGTTCACCGATCCGGCCGAAGATCTGGCGCTGTTCGAAGAGGATGTGAAGGGCCTGACCACCGCCGAGGTCGATTCCGCCGCCCGCCAGGTGTTCACTGGCGCGGGCCCGGTGGTGGAGTTGGCCTCGCCCGAGCCCATCGAAGGCGGTGACGCGATGCTGGCGGTCGAGTACGACAAGGCCCACGCCGAACCGGTGAACGCGTCGGGTCCCCAGGCTTCGGTCGCCTGGCCCTACGCCCACTTCGGCGATCCCGGAACGGTCGCCAGCCGGACCGACATCGCCGACCTGGGAGCGGTGGAAGTGCGCTTCGTCAATGGCGTCGGCCTGATCGTCAAGCCGACCCAGTTCAGCAAGGATCAGGTGCTGGTGAAGGTGAGCGTGGGGGCGGGCCGCGAAGGTCTGCCGAGAGACCGCGCCGTCGCCGGGTGGGCCGCCCCCGGCTTCGTGAACGGCGGCCTCGAGGCGATCGGTATCGAGGACGAGCAGCGCGCCCTGGCCGGCCGCATCTATGTGGCGAAGTTCACCATCGGCGACCAGGCCTTCGAACTGGCCGGCGCCACCAACCCCAAGGATCTGGCGACCCAACTCCAGGTGCTGACCGCCTATGTCGCCGACCCCGGCTTTCGGCCGGAGGCCTTCCTGCGCACCCGCGCCGCCTATCTTACAGCCCTGGCGCAACTTCAGGCGACGCCGGAGGGCGTTCTTGGCCGTGACCTCGAGGGCCTGCTGCACGCCGGCGATCCGCGGTGGGCGTTTCCGACCCGCGATCAGCTCGAAGCCGCCAAGCCCGGCGATCTGGCGAGCCTGCTGAAAGGCCCGCTAGCCGACGGGCCGTTGGAGGTGACCATCGTCGGCGACGTGACGATCCAGCAGGCCATCGAGGCGGTGGCCGCCACCTTCGGCGCCCTGCCGGCTAGGCCCGCCGCCGCCCCCCTGCCCGCCGATGCGCGGCGGGCCGCCTTTCCCGCCCCGACCGCCGCGCCGGTCACCCAAACGCATGACGGCCGATCCGATCAGGCCATCGCGGTGGTCGCCTGGCCGCTGACCGGCTTCTTCGCCGACATGAGGCGTTCGCGCGCCACCATGCTGGCCGGCGAGGTGCTGCAGAATCGCATTCTCGATCAGGTGCGGATCGCTCGTGGCGATTCCTACAGCCCCGAGACCGAGGCGGAACTGTCGGAAACCTTTCCGCGCTACGGCGTCGCCTTCAGCGTGGCCCAGACGCCGCCGGACCGGATCGCCGCCTTCTACGCCAGCGTGGCGGCCATCACCGCCGACATGCGGAACCGCGGCGTCACCGCCGACGAGCTGGCGCGGGCCAAGAATCCGCGCGTGGCCGGGATCGAAAAGGCGCGGCTGACCAACGACTATTGGCTGACCCGCCTGGCCGGCGCCCTGGCCGATCCCCGCCGCCTGGACCTGATCCGCACCACCCTTCCCGACTACGCCAAGATCACCGCGGCGGATGTCCAGGCCGCCGCCAAGGCCTATTTCACCGACGCTCCGGCCTGGAAGCTGATCGTCGAACCGGCGGCGGGGGGCGCAAAGTAAGGCGGTCCACACATATTCACCCGCATCCCCGGTTCACAAACGCCAAGAGGCCCCATTCGGCCCTCGGCGTCCGCACCCCCGATCAGGCCTATTTCAACCACCAGCCCCTGGCGCGGGCGGCATGAATTTTTCGCGGCGAAACACAACCGGCGGAGATTCCATTTATCCAACGTCGATCCCTGTCCAGACGATCCCAGCCACCGCTATCAGGGGCCAACGACTCGTGTTATCAGGGGCCAAGATGAGCCAACGTCAGGCAGGCCAATCGGGACGCTGGTCATTTTCTATAGGAGCATTGGCTTTGGTCACCTTAGCCTCCGGAGTAGGCGCATTTCTCGCCCTAGCGCTCGCAGCCGCACCGGATGGGCGCGCATCACCGCCCCATGTCGTATCGAGCTACCCGGCCACCAACTCGCAGATAGAGCCGGGGAAGCTCACGTTGCGCGTCACCTTCGACAGACCAATGAGCCCTGGGAGCTACTCCTTCATCGAGCGAGACCCTGAGAGCTTTCCGACCTGCGTGAAGCCGGCGACGCAATCCGCCGACGGACGGACATTCATCCTTGAATGTCTAACGGAAGCCCACCGGGGTTACGATGTCGGCTTCAACGACGCCAGTCACCACAACTTCACCGGCGCGAACGATGGAGCACCGGCTACACCCTCGGTGATCCATTTCTCCACAAGGTGAATGACCGCTCACCACCCCACAGAGCCGGCCTGGGGAATCTGGACAGGGGGATAAGTGGAGTTTCTGCCTGACTGCGGCGATGATGCCGCTGAACAGGAGAGACCATGACGAGACGCAACCACACGCCGGGTTTCAAGGCGAAGGTGGCCTTGGCGGCGGTGAAGGGCGAGAAGACGCTGCACCAAGATCGGCGAGTTGACGCTGGAGAATGATTTTTTAGCCGGCGCGCTTGGCAAGGCCGGCATGCCGAGCGCAAGGCGATGATCGACCGTTCGCACGCCCTGCCGCTGACGCGTCAGGCGAAGTCTGAGCCGGAGCAGCCTCTACTACCAGCCCCACCCGGTATCGGCGGCCGATCTGGCGATCATGCGCCGGATCGACGAGCTGCATTTGCTCTACCCGTTCGCGGGCAGCCGGATGCTGCGCGATCTGCTGCGCGGCTGTGGCGCTCGGTCAAGTACGAGGAGGTCTATCTGAGAGCCTACGACAGCGTCGGCCAGGCCCGGGCATTGCTCGACCGGTATCTGACCTTCTACAACGCCAAGAGGCCCCATTCGGCCCTCGGCGCCCGCACCCCCGATCAGGCCTATTTCAACCACCAGCCCCTGGCGCGGGCGGCATGAATTTTTCGCCGCCGTGCTTGGCTCTTCACTCCGGTCGGGCTACGCCCTGCCTGCGTTCAGAGCCAAGCACGGCGAAACACAACCGGCGGAGATTCCACTTATCCAACGTCGATCCCTGTTCAGACGATCCCAGCCACCGCTAAGAGCTCGCGGTTGATTCGGAACTACCCTCGGCGGGGTTCCGGCATCGACAGGCGCGGTCGATGCTACAGAACCGTCTTGCTCGCCGGTAGGTCCCTCTACGGTACGATGGTTATCGGCGGCGAGGTGGCGAGCGTGTTGGCGAGGAAACTGCAGCCGCCACTGACGTCAGTCGCCCTGATGGACCACACGCCTTGGGCATCGACGGTGACAGGCGCCGTTGAAGGGCCGCAGGGGGCGCCACCGTCGATGAACGCAAGGCCGGAAAGCGTGGCCGTGCCGGAGCCGGTGGCCCTAAGCTTCCAGGGCAGGCCCATTGCGCTGACAAAGCAAGTGCCGGTGCCACCAAAGGCCGCACGCGTGATCTTGGCCGTGCTGGTCCCGCTCGCGCCGGTCACACCGACCATGTTCGCAACGCATTGCACTTGGCGACCATGCATGGCGACGAACACCGTTCCGTTGAGTTTGAATTTGGTATTGGGCGGCGAAAAGGAAAAGGCGGACGCGGAGGTGACCGCTCCGAACGCCATCATGCTAGCCAATGCGACGCTTACGAACGCTTTCATGTTTGTGACCCTAGTTTTGTGAGGCGGTTGAATCGGCCCGAAACGTCCCCTTGTCCATGGAGGCGCCGCTCGCGCGATTGGGCCGGGCGAGTCGATGTCCGGTAGTCGGTTCCTATGCTGGTCTGGCGAGCATCGGCGCGTGGAGCGGCCCCGCCTCGCTGGTGTGGATTGCCCCGCCGGCCGAACCTCCTAGGCCGGCCATGGCGGCGACGAACTGGTGGCGCGCCGTGGTGTCCAGAAGATGGAGCGGGACCACGCTCGCGCTTCCGCCTTTCGGCGGATCGATCACGGTGACGCCGCCGTGACCGTCGCTGCTGGCGATGAAGGTCGATCCGGTGAAATTCCCGGCCAGGCGGATGTGCGCCGTGTGCGTCCCATCGGTGACGGTGAGGATCCCGCCACTAAACGTCGCCTCGTTCGCGCTCACGAAGGCGATATCGCGCAGATCCAGGGATGTCCCGCCGGTCTTGGAAAAACCGGACACCCTTCCGGTGTAGCTTTGCGAGCGGGCCAATTCCAAGACCCCGGCGGTCCCGGTGAAGGCGACGTTCTGGGTGAAGCTGGAGGCGAAGTCGAGGGTCGCGCCATTGACCGTGGCCCGCCCCGTGCCGGTAACCGCCCCGTTCACGGTCAGGGTTCCGCCGATCGCCGCCAGAGTGCCTGTGTTCTTCACCGCGCTCTGGATGACGAGGCCGCCGGCGCCGGTGGCCTCGATCAGGCCGGCGTTGGTGATCGTTGTGACGCCTAGCGTCAGAGCGGCGGCGCCATTGGCGTTGATGACGCCCAGAGCGCGATTGACGAGCGATCCGGCTCCGCCCAGCGCGCCGGCGCCGCTCAGCGCGCCGGCATTGGTCAGGCCGCCATTGACGTTCAGCGTCTGGCCGCCGGCGAGTGTATTCGCGCCCGCGAGTTTCCACGCGGCGCCGGCGTCGATCACATACGCGCCAAAGCCGGTGAACGTCGCTGTCACGCCACCCGAGAGCGTGCCGGTCGCCCCGAGGCCTGTAACGGTCCCGGTTCCTCCCGCCAGTTCGAGCGTGCCGCCTCCCCCGACGACTTGCCCAAGGAACGCCGATCCCGCCTCGGCGATGAGCCGATCACTAGATGAGGCGAAGGCGACCGAGGCGCCGGCCGTCCCCTGAATGGTTCCGAAATTGATCACCGTCCCGGCGCCGGCCACTTGCACTCCCACGCCACCCTCAATCAGGGCGGCCGTGGCGCCAGCCGCGCCGTTCGTGACGGCGCCGCCGGCTGAAAGCACGATCCCGGTTCCCTGCACGCCCGGGGGGCTGATAGCAAAGCGCGACCGGCCCCCTAGACCGCCCTGACCGCCGACGATGGCGCCCAGGTTTGACACATTGCCGCCCCCTGATAGATCAATACCGGCGCCGCCGTTGCCTCCGTCGCCAAACTGAGCGTTTTCATTTCCCTGCGCGCCGCCATTCCCCCCGGAGCCTCCCGTGATCGCCCCGGTGTTTGTGATGCCGCCCCCGGCCGATAGAATAATCCCGACCCCTCCCACACCGCCCACACCGCCGGAGCCGGCGGTATAGTATCCAGGGCCGCCCATGCCTCCGGCGCCAGCCGCCCCACCCATGATCGCACCATGATTGGTGACCGAACTGATGGCTGAAAGAACGACACCCGACCCGCCCGCTCCGCCTGTCCCCCCTGTCGCGAACCCGGTGCTGTTGTCCCCGCCTCGGCCGCCCGCACCTGCTTGGATGTGGCCGTCATTGGCGAGGATGCCGCCGTTGGGCAGAGTGACCGCCGCGCCGGCCGCGCCGCCCGTTCCGCCATCCGGCCCCGCGGAGCCAATCGCGCTCGCGACCAAGCCAGCACTCGTGATGCTGAGCCCGGTGTAATTCGGAGCCAGAGTGTAGCCGTTACCGTACGTCCCAGAAATCGTTTTAATCGTCATGATGAGCTTCCTAAGCCAAAAGGGGGCGCGTGTCGGGCAGATTATGTTTCGTCGGGGCGACCGCCGTCACATGCCGACGTAGGCGAAAGCGGTTTCCCATTTGGCCAAGCCGAAGCGCGATTGCGAGAGCGCTTCGGCTTGGGTTAATACAAAGTCGCGAGCTGCAGGTTCAAAGTCGCCCAAAAATATCTTGAGGGCGGCCAGGGCCTGTCGCCCTCTAAGCGATCATGGCATGAGGCTTGGAGAGCATGTGTGGTTGTTCCGCCATGGCCTGGGCGGTGTGGATCGCCCCGCCGGCCGAAGGTCCCATACCGGCCATCGCGGCGACGAACTGGTGTGCTGGCGCGGCAGCGGTTGTCCGGAACGCGACCCCGCCGCCCGACTGGGTAGCCGAGATATCGGTTATGTATTGAAAGGGTGTGTCGCCCCTCTTGGAGCCGTCGGTGGCAGGGCGAGTAATCAAGATTTCCACGACGTGCGCGCCGGCCGTCACCGGGACATCGAACGAGAGTGTTCCGCGATCTGTCGTCCCCCTGGGCATTATGCCGAAGGAAACCGTGTCTTCCGTCACCCCATCGAGCAAAACGCTGAACGTGCCACCCTCGAGGTTCACGCTCTTGGCGAAGGCGGCGATGTCGGCGGAGAAAACCAGGCCGCCGGCCTTGGTATGGATCGTCTGCATGAGGCCGCCGCCTTCCTCGGTTCCAACATCGCCGGCCTGACCAACCTGGAATTGCGCCGCGCGCTCTACCTCCGATCCCGAGACATCGAACGAACGCCCCCTAGGATCAGGCGGAAAACCAAGTGTGCCGTTCGACGTGGTGAAGGTAGTCCAATTCGCGAGATGTCCTTCCGTGAAGTCGCCGTTTTCAATAAGTTGTTTGGCGCCTTCTACGGGGGAAATCGAGCTATTAACTCCCAGGGGAAAGGTAATACCTGATAGTTTCATTTGAAGTCTCCGTTTGACGATAATTGCTGGCGGATGTACATCCCTTTGGCGGTCCACGACCGCCGAGGGAATTCCGGCGGATCGACCACCAGGAGAGCGGCATTCTGACTAAGCTTTTTCAACCTTCGTTTCCCTTCCAGCCATTTGTCGAACCTTGCTCCTCAGGGCGCGGGGGAGCAAAACGGCGATGGGGCCGTCGGAAAAGCCGATAAGGTCAAATGAGCAAAGACCTGGAAGTTCGCCACTGCCGCATTCTCGTCGCGGTCGATGAAAATGGCGGCGTCGCCGCCGCGGCGCGCGCGCTGGGGCTTGCGCAATCAACGGTTTCCGAGACGCTGCTATCGCTGGAAAGAGTGCTTGGCACGCCAGTCACCCTGCGCCGCCCCGGCCGAGAGGCGACGCTGACCGCAGCCGCCGCAACTTTGCTTCCTCACGCTCAGGCATTGATTTCGGTTTCGGAAACGGCGCGCGCGATCTTCTCAACGAACGGCCGGGGGACCATTCGGTTGGGGGCTGTGGAATCGATCAGTTCGTTCCTGCTTCCTGGACCGTTGAAGGCCTTCCGACTGCGCTGGCCCGACATCGATGTGCGGATCACCACTGGTTTGTGTGATGATCTGCGCAAACGCGTTCGACGGTCCGAGCTTGACGCCGCGCTTACGATCGAGGGAACGGAACACGCGCTCGACAGCGAAGGTGGGTGGGGCCGGACCCTTTCGCCAACCCAACTTCAGCTCATTGCATCGCCGCGCAATTCGCCTGCCCGAGAAGTCGTTGGCCGGGCAGATCTGGGTTTACGGACATTTTTGCTTGCCGATCCCGACGGCCCCTTCCACGGGCTTCTGCGCGCCTGGTTTAGGGATCTGGCTCGGTGTCCAAGATTTGAATCGGCCGGCAGCATCGATGGCGTGAAGCGCGGGGTCCAGAACAGTGACGCCATAGGCGTCTTGCCGACCTACGCCATAGCCGAGGAGCTTTCATCGGGATCGCTCATCGAGTTGAATGTGCGCGAACCTGTGCCAGTTATCGCGCTGCTGCTGACGATGCTGGCGCCGCCTCTTAAATCATCCACACTTCACAATCTGATTGAGCAGATTGATGACGCGTTCAACCAGAGGTGCTGACGGCCTGACGCCAAACCGCGTCCGGCGGGCTGTTCGCCGCCTCGCGCGGCTCCCTATAAATTAGTAGATTTTGGACTTAACTCGTCAGTCTTCGCTCGCCGACGGTGACTCCCTCTCAACCTTGAGCCTGAGAGGCTGACTGAAAAAGAAGGTGGGTGATTTCAATCGGTTGTGATTCCGTTGGGTTGCGAAGCTCAATGGAGGACACGATGGCTTGGACTGAAACCACCCGCGCGCACTATCGGCGGGAGGGCCTGCGCTACGCA
>JBBRPN010000037.1:0-25644 GCA_038227925.1 Caulobacterales bacterium
AGGTAGGCGGCCTCGTAGAGATCGACGCCGGCGGCGTCGGTGGCGGCGCGGATCTTGGCGTCGATGCGCTCGGCTTGCGGGGGGATGAAGGCGGTCATCCAGTATTTGTCGGTGACGCCGAGCCAGCCGCCGGTGGATTGCCAGTCCTCCTCACCCTTCTTTTTCCACGACTTGTAGCTGGTAAGCTTCAATTCGGGCTTGCCGAGCCCGAGCACGCCGATGGCGCCTTCGTGGACCAGGCCGCTCTTGTTCGGATCGGGCGGCAGGCCGCGGCGCTCCACCGAGGCGTAGGGGGCCAGGGTCGCCGGCGCGGACCCCTGGTTGGCCACCGTATCGGTGATGGTGAACATCGAGCGCGCATCGACTTCGATCTCGCGGGTGAAGGCGAGGCCACTGGGCGCAGCGTAGGTCAGGACAATAGGGCGCCCGGGCGCCAGATCGCGGCCGGAAGCCAGCGTCCACGGGGTCTGGCCGCCCGGCAGTCCAGGCAGATTGGCCCCCACCCAGCCGGTTTCGGCAAAGTAGGCGTCGGTCATGCCCTCGGGGCGCAACAGCTCCACCAGCGGGGAGCTCTTGGCCACGTCCACATGATAGTTTTTCAGGAACAGGTCATCGAGCCGCGCCCCCTTGAGGGCGATGGAGCCGGAAAGCGAGGGGGTGTCGATGATCACCCGCGGGCTGAGCGCCAAGGCCGCCGCCCGCGAAAGCGGGCGCGCGACCGGGGTCGGAGCGGCCGTATTGGCGGCGGGCGCCTCGGCATGGGCGCGCGCCGCCGCCTGCCGGGCGGCGGGATCGACGACGAACCAAGTGTAGATCGAATAGGTCCCGAACAGCAGCAGCGCCATGACGGCGAAGGCGATCAGGTTCTTGTTGTCGTCGGGCATGGAACTGTGGCCGGGTGGGGAGGCGTCAAGGCGGAGGCTCGCCCAGGCTGGCTTGAAGATCGACCGCGAGCCTTATCAGCGCGGTTTTCATATCGTCAAGCAAACGCCCCCAGGGCCGCGCCGCGGTTCCGCCGCGGGCAATGAACACATAGTCGCAGCCGGCCCGGGCATGAAGGGGGACGAGAAGGCGCGCCCCCTCGCGCAGACGCCGCTTAGCCCGGTTGCGGACCACCGCGCCGCCGACCCGGCGGGTGGCCGTAAAGCCGATCCGCACCGTCTCCGCCCCATCGTTCCGGCTGCGCGCCTGCGCCACGAGCGCGCCGCGCGCGCAGGCGGCGCCCTTGGCGGCGGCGAGGAAATCCGGCCTTTTTCGCAGGCGGTCGATGGACAAGGGAAGGAGAGGGGAAACCCCTAGGCCGTCAGCCGCTTGCGGCCCCGCGTCCGGCGGCGGGCGACGATCTTCTGGCCGTTCTTGGTGGCCATGCGGGAGCGAAAGCCGTGACGGCGCTTGCGCACCAGACGAGACGGTTGAAAGGTCCGCTTCACGACGGGCTCCGAAAGACAAGGGCTTAGGCGCCCTCCATGGCGGCGGGGGCGAATGAGCGCGCGGGGATAAGGCAAGAGGCCCCGACTGTCAATCAGCCGAGGCCCCCGTCACAGGTCCGGTCGGATCACCGCCTTGCCCACCACGGCCCGGTTCGCCAGCAGGTCGAAGGCGGCGCGCCAGTCGGCGAGGGGAAGTTCGGCGTGGACGCGGGGGCGGATCTTGCCCTCGCTGGCCAGGGCCCAGACCGCGTCGATGTCTTCGCGGCCCCGATCGGGAAAGCGGCGGCCGTATTCGCCGGCCCGCACGCCGATGAGCGAAAACCCCTTGATCAGGGCCATGTTGACGGGAAGCGTCGGAATGCGCCCGCCGGCGAAGCCGAGCGCCAGCAATCGGCCGTTGAAGGCGATGCAGCGAACGCTTTCGTCGAAAATATCGCCGCCCACCGGGTCGCAGATCACATCGGCCCCGCGCCCGCCGGTGAGCGCCTTGACCTTCTCGCGAAAGCCGCCGGTGACGTTCACCGTCGCATCGGGCGCATACTCGGCCCGCACCAGCGCCAGCTTCGCCTCCGACGCCGACGCGGCGATCACCCGGCAGCCCAAGAGCTTGGCGAGATCGACGCAGGCCAGACCAAAGCCGCCCGCCGCGCCATGGACCAGCACACACTCGCCGGGCTTGACCTCGGCGCGACGGACCAGGGACACCCAGGCGGTCAGATAGGCGGCCCCGTAGGCCGCTGCCTGCGCGAACGACAGCCGCGCCGGCTTGGGCTTCAGACTGGCGGCGGAAACGACGGCGAATTGCGAGAAGCCGCCGATGCGGGGGCCGCCGACGACCGCGTCGCCGACCCTCCAGCCGTCCGCCGCCTCGCCCAGGGCGTCGATCTCGCCGGCGATCTCCAGGCCGGGAATGAACGGGAGGGGCGGTTTGTGCTGGTATTCGCCGCGCGTCATCAGCAGGTCCGGGAAGTTCACCGCCGCGGCGATCACCTTGACGCGAACTTCACCGGGCCCAGGCGATGGGGCGGGAACTTCCTTGAGCGAGCAACCGGCGTAGTCCGGCGCGAGGCGCTCGACGACCAGGGCGCGCATGCCTTAGGCGGCGGGGACGGCGAAGGCGGCGCGGACCAGGGCGGCGATCTCGCGGCAGGCCAGGTCGGCGGCGGGAACCGCTCCGGTGAGGCGGTGAAGGCGTGGGCCAAATGGTCGTAGCAACGATAGACGACCGCGACGCCCGCCTCGCCCAGGCGCCGGGCGTAGGCCTCGCCCTGGTCCAGAAGCGGATCGAAACCCGCCGTGGCGATCACCGCCGGGGCCAGTCCGGAAAAATCCTCGGACCGAAGCGGCGAAAGTCGGGGATCGGCCGGCGAGTCGCCGGGCCCCATGTAGTGGCCCATGAACCACTCCATGGTGGCGCGCGACAGCGGGTAGGCCTCGCCATAGGTGGTCATCGAAGCGCTCTCGCTGGCCACATCCACGGCCGGGTAGATGAGGAGCTGCAAGGCCGGCTGGCGTTCGCCGGCGCGCTTCATCTCCTGGGCGATGACGGCGGCGAAGGCCCCGCCCATGGAATCGCCGCCCACCGCGACGTGGCCCTCCGGGGCGCCAAAGCGCGGGGCGTTTTCCCGCGCCCACCGGTAAGCCGCCAGCATGTCGTCAAGAGCGGCCGGAAAGCGGTGCTCGGGCGCCAGGCGGTAGTCCACCGACAGCACCGGGCAGCGGGCGACCTTGGCCAGGATCGAGCAGAACGCCTCGCAGGTGTCCAGATCGCCGATCACCCCGCCGCCGAAATGGGCGAACACCATCAGCGGCGCGGCGGGATATTGGTCGGCGCCCCTATAGGCGCGCGCGCCGATCGGCCCGTCGGCCCCCGGCACGGTCAGCGCTTCGACGCGCACCCCGCGCTCCAGGGCGCCGGCCACCAGCGCCAGGGCCTCGGCGCCGCCGGCGCGGGCCTGCGGCGGGGTGGCGGCGGACATCGGCGGGGCGCGGCGCGCCTGGGCGGCCAGGAACTGCAGGCGCGGATCGAGGGTGCGCCCACCCACATAGACCACGCCGCCGCCGGCCAGGCCCCTCAGGGCCGGCCTGGGCAGGGAAAGCATGGCCCGCAGGGCGAGCTTGCGGAGCGTCTGGTCGGCCACGGCGCCTCTAAGCCTCCGACCTCGGCAGGGCGGTGACGCCGCCCAGAATCAGGCGCACCACGAACTCGGCGGCGGCCTCGACATCCACGGGGCTACGCTCCATCATCTTGTCGCCGATCTCGCGGGCCACGGCGATGCAACTGGCGGCTAGATAGTCGAGATCGACCTTGGGGGCGAGGCCGCGGTCCATGACATCGGCGAACACCGTCCGCACGTCCTCGAACACGGCCAGGATTTCCGGGGTGTTGCGGGCGTGCGGCAGGGGCTGGGCGGCCGAGGCCCTGACCACCCAGCTTTCCTGCTCGCTGGCGATGAAATCGAAATAGGCCCTCACCGCCGCCCGCAGATAGGATTCGAAATCGCTCGCCTTGGCCGACAGGGCGTGGAGGATGGGCCGAAAGCGCCGCGCCCCGTCGTCGGCCAGGGCGTCGAACACCTCCTCCTTGGACCGGTAGTAATTGTAGAAGGCGCCCACCGAAAGGCCAGTGCGGCGGATGATGTCGCGCACCGTCGCCGCCTCGAAACCCAGCTCCCCGAACACCTCCCGCGCCGCGTCGAGGATCGCCAGACGGTTGGCCGCCTTGGTTTGCTCGCGCTTGCCGGGGGAGAGGCAGAGGAGTTGGGACATGCTCACCGATCAGGGGCGCGGCCATGCGAGACGCTGAAGACGGATCGAGAGGATCGGATACGCGGCCGGTGAAGTCCACCCCGCGACTTGCAATGACCTACCTCCAGTGCGATACCTGTATCGCACTGGAGGTAGGATATGGCCATTTCCGTCCGCTTGCCCGTCGATGTCGAAGCCCGACTGCAGGACTTGGCGGCCCTCACAGGGCGCAGCAAAACCTACTACGTCACCCAGGCTATTCTCGCGCACCTCGACGATCTCGAGGATTTGTATCTCGCCGAGCGCGAGTTGGAAGCGATCCGCGCCGGGCATTCCGCCACGACGCCGCTGGCCGACGTGATGAAACGCCATGGCCTGGGCGGTTGAGCTATCGGCCCTCGCCCAGAAGAACCTCGACCGCCTGGACCCGCAAATAGCCCGCCGCATTCTATCCTTCTTGAACGAGAGGGTCGCTCGCCTGGACGATCCCCGGAGCATCGGCGAGAGTCTGAAGGGGTCGCGGTTTGGTGAATTCTGGAAATACCGCGTGGGCGATTACCGGATCATCGCACGCATCGAAGATCGTATTTTGAAAATCCTCGTGGTCCGCATCGGCAACCGCCGCGAGGTGTATCGGTAAGAATATGAGGTCGTCGGCATTTTTCTAAACGTCTACCCGGGCGGGGGTTCGTCGGGTATTGCGGCGTAGGATTTCGGCCGCGATCAGCACCTCCGTGCCGGCGAGGCCCACCGAACAAAACAGGGTTATCGCATTCGGTGATGGACGCCCTGACAAAGGGTCGGCCGCGATCGCCGCGAGATCGACCATTCGCGCCATCGCCGGCGATCCCTCCAGGAAGAACGGCGCGCCATAGGCCCTCGCCTGGGCCGGAGAGTCGGTCGCGATGACGGCGGCGCGTTCGGCGGCATCGACACTAAGCTCGCCGCGCCCGACGGTCTTTGGGCCGACCGTGTTCACATGGGCGCCGGCCGAGAGCCACCGCGCCTCAATGACCGGCGACCGGCTCGATGTCGCCAGCAGGACGATATCGGCGCCCCGGACGGTCTCCTCGGCGTCGGCAACGGGTTGGACGGACAGCCCGAGCCGCTCGCTCATTTCGGCCGCGAAGGCCTCGCGCCGAACGGCCGAGCGGCGGACCTCGCCGATCGCTCGGACGGCGGCCGCGCCTTCGAGCTGTGTGCGCGCCTGCGCCCCGCTGCCGACGACCGCCACGATCGCCGCGTCGGGGCGGGCCATCAGATCGACCGCCAGGCCGCCAATGGCGCCCGTTCGCAGCTCTCCCAGGCGCTTCCCCAGGACCAGGCCCAGGAGCCTGGCGGTGGCCGGATCCCACGCCGCGACGATCTGGGTGTGTTCGGCTTCGCGCCGGCCGAAGGTGTCGTAGACCCGGAACCCCGCGACGCCCGAGGCGCCGAGCGCCCCGCCGACCGTAAAGACAAGTTCGCCCATGCCGGGGAAGGCGACGTGGTGCCGCGGTGGCGCGACCCAGGTTCCGGCGGCCTTTGCCTTCAGCGCTTGCCGCACGACCGCGATCGCTCCGGGCATGCCCAGCAGGGCATCGACGTCGGCGTTGTCGAGAATGGCTGTCCGCTCGGGCGTGTCGGCGAACTCGGGCGTCATTGTTTCGGACACGGTGATTACGCCACAGAGCCGTTAAGCCGCGCTGGACCGGGCGCGCGTCATATCCCCCCGACCAGCCAGGATGCCGGCGATGGAGATGTCCTCGTTCAGCGTCTCCCAATGCAGGCCGCTGGGACTGATGGTCACCTGGTTTCGCTCGGAAGGCGAGCCGTGCAGAAGGCGTGGGAACCAGGCCATGGGCACCCCGATCGTGCGGCCATCGTCGAGTTCAACCCACATGGAATGGTCATCGAAACGTACCGATCTGGCTCTAGCCGAAGTGGTCATTCCAGGCCTTCTCGATTTCATCGCGCCGCCTTTCGACTAACTCCAACAGGCTCGCCAGGATTCTGGCGTTGAAGCCGTGATTGTAAGCCACCGACACCGACGGAAAAAGCCAGAACTTGGCGTCCGCGTCATCCTTGTAGACGTGGACGTGGATCGGCTCGCGAGGATCGCCCTAGTCTGAGTAGAAGAAGAAGCGAAAGCCCCGATTTCGGAAGACGACTGGCATCCATCGGCCCTGGATGTTCGCGTTCGCCTCACACCGTTCGCCTGGCCCGGTCCTTTTCGTTGGCCCCGGTGATCGCCGCGCGCGCGTCGGCCCATTGCTGCTCGTCCCAGTCTTTCAGGGCCGAGAAGGCGCCGCCGCCGGCGTTCCACGCGCCGCCGTCGATGGCGATGGTCTGGCCGTTCACATATTCCGACATCGGGTGCAGCAGGTAGACCGCCAAGTTGGCCAACTCGGGCATGCGCCCCACCCGGCCCATGGGGTTGGAGCGGTCGCTCTGGCCGCGCTCGCCGCCCGGGTTGAGCCTGGCCCAGGCGCCCTCGGTGGGGAAGGGGCCCGGCGCGATGGCGTTGAAGCGGACGCCCTTGGTGCCCCACTCCACGGCCAGGGACTGGGTCATCACATTGAGGCCGGCCTTGGACATGGCCGAGGGCACCGTGAACGGTCCGCCCGACCACACCCAGGTGGTCAGGATCGACACCACCGAGGCTTTCCTGCCCTCCGCGATCCATCGCTTGCCGCAGTCCAGGGTGACGAAGAAGGAGCCGCGAAAGACGATGTTGGCGATGGCGTCGAAGGCGCGCGGCGACAGATCCTCGGTGCGGCTGATGAAGTTGCCCGCCGCGTTGTTGACCAGACCTGTCAGCGCCCCGCCGCCGGCCCATACTTGGTCGAGCATGTCGTGGATGGCCTCGGGGACGCGGATGTCGCAGGCGATGCCGGTGACCGTGCCGCCGTGCGCGCCCGTCAGTTCCTTGGCCGTTTCCTCGACCACTCCGCCGCGCCGCCCGCAGATATAGACCTCCGCCCCCAGCATCAGGCAGGCCTCGGCCATCACCTTGCCAAGGCCGGTGCCGCCGCCGGTGATCAGAATGCGCTCGCCCTTCATCAGGCCGGGTTTGAACATCAGATCGTCGGGCGTCATGGCGCGGCTCCTCTTCCCTGGAGTTGGGGATTGAACGGCTCTTACCGAAGGGAGGTCAAGCGCCGAAAGGAGGGCGCGGTTGCGCGAGGACCATCATTCCATTATCCTTACTTGTAAGAAAATATGGAACACGAATCGTGGAACTGGCGCGCATAACCTCCAAGGGTCAAATGACCATTCCCAAGAAGGTCCGCCAGGCCGCCCGCCTCGCGGAAGGCGATGTGGTGACATTCGTCGTCGAGGGCGAGACGGTCACCCTGCGAAAATTGCCGAGCAATGACGAGGCCTATCTGAGGGAAGTCCAAGAGACGCTCAGCGAATGGAACAGCGCCGAGGACGAGAATGCCTGGCGCGACCTTTGAGCCTTTCGATGTGGTGGTCGTCCCGTTTCCGTTCACCGACACGTCGGCCTTCAAACGCCGGCCCGCTCTGGTGGCGTCGAGCCGCGCCTTCAACGAGCGCCACGATCAACTCATCCTCGCGATGATTACCAGCGCCGCTCGGAGCGACTGGCCCAGCGACACACCCATTCGAGATTGGCGGGCGGCCGGGCTGGCCGTTCCGTGCCGCGTGAGATTGAAGCTGTTCACGCTGGAGGGGCGGGCGATCGTCAGGCGGGTCGGCGCGCTGGCCGCCGAGGATCGAGAGGCGATTGGGGCCGCGTTATCGAAAAGCCTCGCCGCCTCGCCTGTCGCCCGCCCCTAAGTCAGTCGTTCAATGAGCGCCGCCGCGGCGGCGGGGGCGCGGACTTTGCCGGCGCTGATGAAGAAGGCGAAGACGTCGCGGGCGGTCGGCGCGGGCGGGCGGTCGGGGGAGATCGGCGGCAGATCGTCGGGCGCGCCGCCGCCGGCCCAGGCGCGCAGCCGTCGCGCCCAGGCGTCGAGGTCGGCGCTCGCATAGCCGGTTTCGATGTCGTCGGCCCCCTTCATCAGGCGGGCGTAGGCGAAGTCGGCGGTGACATCGGCGATCAGCGGCCAGTCGGGGCTTTCCGAGACGCAGATGGCCACGCCGCGCTCGCGGCAAAGGCCGATGAAGGCCGGATCGGCGAAGCTGGGGTTGCGCACCTCCACGCAGTGGCGAAGCGGCAGGCCCTCCAGGGTGGCCGGGAGGAAATCCAGGAAGGCGGCGAAATCGACGGGATCGAATTTTTTCGTGGCCATGAATTGCCAAAGGATCGGTCCCAGGCGATCGCCCAGTTCCACCAGTCCCTGGCCCAGGAACCGGGCTACCGATTCGGCGCCCTCGGCCAGGACGCGGCGATTGGTGCAGAACCGCGAGGCCTTGAGCGCGAAGACAAATCCATCGGGGGCCTGGGCCGCCCATTTGGCGAAGGTCTCCGGCTTCTGCGAGGAATAGTAGGTGCCGTTGATCTCGATGGCCGTGACATGGCGGCTGGCGAAGGCCAGTTCGTCGGCCTGGCGGGTCCCCGCCGGATAGAAGACCCCGCGCCAGGGTTCGAACGTCCAGCCGCCGATCCCGGCCCGGATCCTGCCCGCCATGCGACGCCTCCTTAAGTTGCCATTCGCTTTCGGTGATCGTGCGGCGATTGTGAACGCATGTTAAGATGATTTTCCAGCCCACGGCGCCTAAGTGACGCCGGCGCCTGGGGCCCCACGTTCCAGGTGGGCGTTTTTCTGTCGGGGGCGGGCGCGAGTTTATGGATCGATGAGACGCTTCGCGGTCCTTCTCGCCTTCGCCGCGCCCCTGTGGGCCTGCGCCACCGCCCCGCACCGCGCGCCGGATGTGCGACTGCCGGCGGCCTACGAAACGCCTCCAGGCGGCGAGGCCCTGGCCCCGGCGGCCCTGGACCGCTGGTGGCTGCTGTTCGACGATCCGCGGCTCAACGCCCTGGAGGACGAGGCGGCGCGCTATTCGCCCGATGCGCGCACGGCGGCGGCGCGGGTGCTGGAAGCCAAGGCGACCCGCGACAGCCAGACCGCTCAGACCCTGCCGACCGGCAACCTGGCCGGAAACGTCAGCCGCCAGCACGCCTACAACCTTGGCGGCGCATCGACCCAGCTGTTCCCGATCGGGGGAACCACCGACACCGAGAACCTGAACTTCAACGTCTCGTGGGAACTCGACCTGTTCGGCCGCCTGGCCACGGCGCGGCGGGTGGCCAACGCCGACCTGGCTCAGGCGCGGTTCAACATCGAAGGGACGAGAGCCAGCCTCGCCGCCGGCGTGGCCGACAACTATTTCCAGGCGGACGGCCTGGCGATCCAACTGAACGATGCGCGCGAAAGCGTGCGCATCGAGAGCGAACTGCAGCGCATCGCCCAGGAGAAGGCGAAGCTCGGCCTGGGCGCGGCGACCGACGCCGACCGGGTGGCGGGCGATCTCTCCCAGGCCAAGGCCCAGGCCGAGGATCTGGCGGCTCAGCTTCACATCGCCGAGCGCCAGCTTCTCATCCTGGTCGGGCGCGGGATCGACCCCACCGCCAGCCTGCCGGTGGAGGCGGCGGCGCCTGACGCCCCCCGGCCGCCCGCCGCCCTCCCCGGCGACCTGCTCGCCCGCCGGCCCGACGTCCGCGAGGCCGAGGCCCATCTCCGCTCGGAGGCGGGGACGGCCCGGCTGCGGCATCTGGCGGTGTTCCCGACCTTCACCCTGCTGCCGGGGCTGGGCCTGTCGAGCGTGACCTCGCCGGGCGTCTCCTTCATTCCGCCGAATACCCTCGTGCCGGCCCAGCAGACCACCACCCTGGGCTTCTGGACGCTCGGCGCGGGGGTGAGTGTTCCAGTGCTGGATATTCCACGGCTTCTCTATGACGCCAGGGCCGAGGACGCGCGCACCGAACAGGCGGTGATCGCCTATGAAAAAACCGTCCAGACCGCCTACGGCGAGGCCGAGAACGCCCTGGTGAATCTCGGCGCCGGCGAACGGGCCGTGGACGTCCTGACCGCCGGCGAAGCGCGCGCCCATCGCGCTTCAGAGGGCGCCAGGAAACTCTACGCCATGGGCCTGGACGATCTGACCACCACCTTGAGCGCTGAACAAGCCTGGCGAACCACCCGCGCCGCCCTCACCGCCGAGCGGGTGGCGGCGTTGCGACGCGCGGTGCAGACCTATAAGGCGCTGGGCGGCGGATGGGCCTATGCGACGTCCACGGCCAAATTACGATGAGACGTCCCGACATGCCCCGCCTCAAAACCCCGATCGCCGCCGCCATGGCGCTGGCGCTGGCCGCCGCCCTGGCCGGCTGCCAGGCGAAGAAGGCCGCCGAGGCGCCGCGCCAGCAGGCGCGGGCGGTCAGCGTGGCGATTGTGGCGCCGCGCGAGATCGCCGGCGGCCTGATCGCCTCGGGCGCCCTGGTCCCACGTGAGGATATCGCGGTCTTCCCGCAGCTCACCGGCTATCGCGTGGCCCAGGTCCTGATCGACGTGGGGGCGAAGGTCGCCGCCGGCCAACCGCTGGCCCGCCTCGACGACACCTTGCTTCAGGCCCAGCTGGCCCAGCAGACCGCCCTGGCCGCGCAGCAGAGCGTCCTGGCCGACGAAGCCGACGGCCAGGCGGTGCGGGTCAAGGGCCTGGACGACGAGGGCCTGCTCTCGCGGGAGCAGATTGACACCCGCCGGTTCGCCGCCCGCTCGGCGCGGGCGCAGGCCAATGCCCAGGCGGCCGCCGTTCGCGACCTGCGCACGCGGGAGGGATTGATGGTGGTGCGGGCGCCGCGCGCCGGCCTGGTGATCGAGCGCAACGTGCGCCTGGGCGACCTGGCCGGAGCCGGGACGACGCCCTGGTATCGTATCGCCCAGAACGGCCAGGTCGAACTGGCCGCCGATGTCGGCGAAGACGCCCTGGGCAAGCTTCGGCCTGGTTCGACGGCCCAGGTGACCCTGGCCGACGGGACCGTGGTTCCCGGCGTGGTGCGGCTGGTGAGCCCGGCCATCGACGCGGCGACCAAGCTGGGCAAGGTCCGCATCGCCTTGCCCGTCCGCCCCGATGTCCGCGCCGGCGGTTTCGCCAAGGCGAGTTTCGAGGGCGCCACCCGCTCGGCCCTGGCCGTGCCGGAAACCGCCGTGCGCTATGACGCCAACGGCGCCTCGGTGATGGCGGTCGGGGTCGATGATCGGGTGAGCCGCGTCGCCGTGACCACCGGCCAGCGCGGCGGCGGCTATGTCGAACTCCTCACCGGGCCGCCGGCCGGCTCGCGGGTGGTGGAGAGGGCGGCCGCCATGCTGGTCCCCGGCGATTATGTGCGGCTGGCGGGCCCCCAATGAGCGGCGAGAGGCGGTTCCGCGTATCCGAATGGGCGATCCGCAACCCCATTCCGATCGTGGTGTTGTTCATCGCCGCGATCCTGGCGGGTCTCTTCTCCTACACCACCCTGCCGATCAAGAACTTCCCCAATATAGAATTTCCCGCCGTGACCGTGACGGTGACCCGCAGCGGCGCGGCGCCCGCCGAAATGGAAAATCAGGTCGCCCGGCCGATCGAGAACGCCTTGGCCGGGCTTCCCAATGTCGAGGCGATTCAATCGACGATCGTCCAGGGCTCCTCGGAAACCTTTATTCAGTTCCATCTTGGTCAGGATCTGCAAAAGGCCACCGACGACGTCCGCTCCAGGGTCGATCAGACGCGCAACGATCTGCCGCGCGACATCGACCCGCCCATCGTCCAGCGCATCGAAATCGACGACCAGCCGATCGTCACCTACGCGATCACCGCGCCGACCATGTCGACCACCGAACTCTCGTGGTTCATCGACAACACGGTGGCCCGGACGCTCCAGGCGCAATCGGGGGTGTCACGGATCGACCGCCTGGGCGGGGCCGACCGCGAAATCAACATCCTGGTCGATCCCGACCGCCTGGCCGCTCACGGACTCACCGCAGCCGAGGTGAACGACGCCCTGGCGCAGGCGAACATCGACGCGCCGGGCGGCCGCGTGACCGTCGGCGGGCGCGAAGAGACGCTGCGGGTTCTGGGCGCCGCGGTGAGCGTCGATCAGATCCGCGACCTTTCGATCCCCACCCTCGGTGGAGGATTCGTGAGACTGTCCGACGTCGCCGATGTGGGCGACGGGGCCGCCGAGCCCCGCGGCTTCGCTCTCCTCGACGGCCGGCCGGTGGTGGGCTTCGAACTCAGCAAGATCAAGAACGCCAGCGAGGTCGAAGTCGAGGATCGCGTCGATCGGGCGCTCGGGGGCCTGGAGAAACAATACCCCGGCGTCAGGGTTCACAAGATCGTCTCGCGCGTCGATCAGACCCGGGCGAGCTATTCGGCCACCCTCCATACCCTGCTGGAGGGCATGGGTCTTGCCGCCCTGGTCGTCTGGCTGTTCCTGCGTAGCTGGCGGGCGACGGCGGTGACCGCGATCGCCATGCCGGCCTCGCTCATCCCGACTTTCGCCTTCATGAGCCTGGTCGGCTTCAGCCTCAACGTGGTGACGCTTCTGGGGCTCACCCTGGTGATCGGCATCCTGGTTGATGACGCCATCGTCGAAATCGAGAACATCGAAAAGCGCGTCTATACCGGCATGAGGCCCTTCGAGGCCGCCATCGAGGGGGCCGACCAGATCGGCCTGGCGGTGGTGGCGACCACGTTCGCCATCGTCGCGGTGTTCCTTCCCACCGCCTTCATGCCGGGCATAACCGGGCAGTTTTTCCGCGAGTTCGGGATCACCGTCTCGGTGGCCGTGCTCTTCTCGCTGGTGGTCGCCAGGTTGCTGACCCCCTTGATGGCGGCTTATTTCCTCAAGCCCAAGGCGGGCCGCGAGCGGCCGCCGCTGCCGCGTTTCTACACCCGCTCGCTGGCCTGGGCCCTGGATCATCGCATCATGGCCGCGGCGATCGGCCTGGTGATCTTCGTCGCTTCGGTGGCCCTGATCGTGCCCCTGAAAAAGGCCGTCCAGCCCGAGGTCAACCCCAACTACTACTACGTCAACGTCGAAGGGCCGCCGGGCGCGACCCTGGCCGAGATGCGCGCCACCGTCGATCGGCTGGACGCCCTCATCGCCCGCCAGCCGGAGACCGCCGCGGTGTTCGCCCAGGTCGGCAGCGCCAGCAACAACACCTTCGCGGGCAGCAGCGGTGTCAACCAGGGGGCGGTGGTGGCGGTGCTGAAGCCCGGTCGCCTGACCAAGGTGCCTCGGATCCGTGATCGCCTGCGCCCGCTTCTACGCCAGATTCCCGACGCACGCGTGACCTTCGACACCTCCGGGTTCGGCGCCGCCGAGATCGACATCACTCTGGTGAGCGAAACCGGCGAGGGCCTGGAGGCGGCGGCGCTAGCGCTGCAACGGCAGATGAGCGGCGTCCCGGGCCTGGCCGATCCCAGGCCCACAAAGCCGCCCAGCGGGGCCGAACTGGTGGTGCGGCCAAAAGCCGACGAGGCGGCTCGGCTGGGCGTTCCGGTGGCCATCATCGCCGCCGCCGCCCGCGTCGCCACCGTCGGCGACATAGACGCCAATGTCTCCAAATTGGACCAGGGCGAGCGCCGCATCCCGATCCGGGTGCGCCTCCCCGAGCGCGACCGCACCGATCTTTCGGTGATCAAGAACCTGCGCCTGCCTACCGCGGCCGGCGGGGTGACCACGCTCGACAGCGTGGCGGATGTCTATTTCCAGGCCGGTCCGGCGGAAATCGACCGTTTCGACCGCAAGCGCCAGATCACCACCATCGCCGACACCACCGGCGACACCCAGGCCGGCGATGTGCAGGCCAAGGTCGATAAGCTGCCGATCATGCGCCATCTGCCGCCGGGCGTGGAAAAGGCCTCGCAGGGAGAAGAGAAGCAATCGGCCGAACTATTCGGCGGCTTCATCATCGCCATCGTCTCGGCCATTGGCCTAGTCTATTCGGTGATGGTGTTGCTTTTCCGCAGCTTCTTCAAACCCTTCGTCATCCTCTCGGCCCTGCCGACGGCGATCGGCGGCGCGTTTCTGGCCCTGCTGGTCACCGGCCTTCCACTGTCCATCCCCTCGCTGATCGGCTTTCTGATGCTGATGGGCCTGGCCGCCAAGAACTCCATCCTGCTGGTGGAATACGCCATCGAGCGCGAGCGCGACGGCGCCTCGCAACGCGACGCCCTCATCGAAGCCTGCCGCGAGCGGGCCAGGCCGATCGTCATGACCAGCCTGGCGATGATGGCGGGCATGCTCCCCACCGCTTTGACCCTTGGCAAGGGCTCGGAGTTCCGCCAGCCCATGGCGGTGGCGGTGATCGGCGGCCTGATCACCTCGACCGTCCTTTCCCTGGTCCTGATCCCGGTGGTCTATGAGTTCGTCGACGACTTCGAGCGCTGGCTTTCCCCGCGCCTGGGCCGCCTGGTCACCCCGCGCCTGACGCCAGTCGCCGCCGCGCCGACCGACCGGTTGTAGGAAAAATCCCTTACTTCGCTACGCGGACGCCTCGATCTCCTCCCGGCCGCGCCGCGCCAGGGCGTCGGCCCGCTCGTTGAGGACGTGGCCGGCGTGACCCTTGACCCAGCGCCAGTCGATCTCATGGCGCAGCCGCGCTTCGTCGAGACGCCGCCACAGATCCTCGTTCTTCACCGCCGCCTTGGCCGCCGTCCGCCAGCCCCGCGCCTTCCAAGCCGCCAGCCACTGGGTGACACCGTTCCTGACATACTGGCTGTCGGTGTGAAGTTCGACGCGGCAGGGCCTCTTCAGGGCGCCCAAGGCCTCGATGGCGGCGATGAGCTCCATGCGGTTGTTGGTGCTCGCCGCCTCGCCGCCCCAGATTTCCCGCTCGCGACCCTCGAACATCAGGATCGCGCCCCAGCCGCCGGGCCCGGGATTGCCGCGGCACGCGCCGTCGGTGAAGATCACCACGCCGGGCGTCACCCGCCGACCCCGAACAGGTCCATGCCGCCGCGATATACGGCCAGTTTGCGCTCGTATTCGAGGGGATCCTTGGGCGCCACCAGGGCGCCGGCCGGCGTGGCGCCCCAGTCGGCCAGGCGGGTCAGGAAGAAGCGCATGGCGCCGCCGCGCGCGAGGAGTGGCAGGCCGGCCTTTTCCTTTTCCGACAGGGGCCGGCGTCGCTGGTAGCCATCGATGAAGGCTCGCGCCCTGGTGGCGTCGAAGGCGCCGCCCTCGTCGAAGCACCAAGCGTTGAGGGCCACCCCGATGTCATAGGCCAGGGTATCCCAGGCGGCGAAATAGAAATCGATGGCGCCGGCGAACGCGCCGTCCTGAAAGAACACATTGTCGGGAAAATAGTCGGCATGGACGACGCCGCGCGGCAGGTCCGTCGGCCAGCTTTCGGCGATGAGGGCCAGATCCCGCTCGATCGTCCGCGCCAGCCCCGGCTCGAGCGCTTCGGCCGCCTCGGCCAGTGGGGCGAACATCCCTGGCCACGCTCCCTCGCCGAGATCGTTGGCGCGCCGGCCGGCGAATCCCCCGGCGGCCAAGTGCAGCCAGGCCAGCCCCTCCCCCGCCTCGCGGCAATGCTCAACCTCCGGCATGGTCACCGAGAGGCCCGGCAGGAAGGCGGTCAGGGCCGCCGGCTTGCCTCGCAGCGTTTGCAGAATGTCACCGCCGCGGTCGGCGATCGGCATGGGGCACGGATAGCCCCGCCCCGCCAGATGACCCATCAAATCCAGAAAAAAGGGCAAGTCCTCGCGCCTGACCCGCCGCTCATAGATCGTCAGCACGTAGCGGCCCCGCTGCGTCTCCACCAGGAAGTTGGAATTCTCCACCCCTTCGGCGACGCCGGTGAATCCGATCGGCGCCAGGTCGAAATCGGCCAGGAAGATTTCCAGTTCGACGCCGGAAATATCGGTGTAGACCGCCATGGCGCCTGATCGGCGTGTGCGGGGTCTTCGTCAAGGCAGGGCGAAGTCGGGCACTGCATCACTTTGAATTCCTAGCCGCGCGGGGCTTGTAGGGGCCGCGAACCTTGGCCGGGGCCTTCGCCGCGTCGATCCGCGCGATCACGTCGGCGAAGGTCAGGAAGGTTGAGGCGATCCCGGCTTCCATGGCGGGCGTCATGCGGAGCTTGGAGTGAGTGCGGATGAAATTGTAGAACAGGGTGTAGAGCGCGACCATGTGAACGTGGTTGGCCACCTTCTTGCTGTGGCCGTTCGTCAGGCGCGTGAACCTTCGCATGTGCATCCGCATCGTCTTGTTGTGGGCTTCCACGAAAGACGTGCTGACGTGCTTTTCGTCGGGATCGCCCTCCACGCGGATTTTCTTGATCCCGGTGCATTCGGCCGGGCTGTAGCGGCCCGCTGGCGAAGGCGTCGGGCCATACATCTTGATCACCTGGGCATAGTCAACGTCGCCCCCAAAAGCCCCTTCGACGGCTTCCAGATAGGCGCGGTGGCCATCCGTGGTGATCTGGACGCGGTTGGCCAGGCGCGAGCGGAGATCGTCCATAAGGTCGATGGCGGCGGCGCCGGAGCGGTCGCCGACCAGGTAGGAAACGATCAGCTTGGAGTCGGCGTCGATCCCGGTCCAGGTCCAGATATCGCCCGCGTCGGCGGGCGCGGCCTTGGCCGTGGCGACGGTGCGCTGCTTGCAATAGTTGAACGCCCAGATTTCATCGCATTGAATGGCGGCGGGCGTTCACGCCTTGAACCAACTCATCGTGCATCTGAGCGCAGCCCGATCCGCCGCGACAAGGTGGCCGCTCTTCGGGAATCCCTGAAGACGACTGGATATTGGGGAAACATCGTCGCGCGAGCGGTCAAGGGCGGCGCGGAGATAGCCTACGGCCACCATCGGCTCGTCGCGCTGAAGGAAGAGTATGGCCCTGGCCACAAGGTCGATCTGCTTGTCCGTGATCTCGACGACGACTCGATGCTCCAGATCATGGCGCGCGAGAACATGGAGGAATGGGGGACTAGCGCCGCCGTTGAGCAGGAGACGATTCGGGCCGTTGTGGAGGCGTTTGCCGAGGGGCGCGTCCATATTGGGGCCATCAGCAAGACCGCGAACAAGGGCCAAATCCGCTATGCCCCATCGTTTGTTCCGGGAGTTGAGGATGCGGGGCGCGCGCGCGCCCCGCATCCTTACACAGCGCAGACCGTCGCCGATTTCATCGGCTGGCGCCAGCCGTCAGGGGAGCCGCAGGATAAGGTTCACAGCGCCTTGGCTGCCCTTCAATTCATCGAGGAAGGGCTGCTCGAGGACGCCGATTTCGACGGTCTGACGACCAAGCAGGCGGAGGCAGTGATCAGCGAGGCTCGCAAGGCCCGCGAACGTCGCGAAGCCGCCGCTCGCGCCCACCAACTTCAAGCGGAGAAAGCCGCTCGCGAGGCGGCGGAGGCCCAAAAGCGCCGAGAGGAAGCCGAGCGCCAACGGGCGTTCCGTGAAGCCCAGGCCGCAGAGGCCAAGCGCCAGCGGGAGGAGGCAGATCGTCAACGTCGGTTGCGAGAGGCTGAGGCGGCCAAGGCGCGTGACGAGGCGGCCCGACGCCGAGCACAGAAACAGGCCGAGCAATCGGGCCGGGATCGAACGAAGGCGGAAGAGGCCCGGCGGCGCGCTACCGAACAGGCCGAACAGGCGAAGCGGGACCGGCAGGAGGCTGACGAGTCCCGTCGGCAGGCCGAGAAACGCCAGCAGTCTGCCGAGCGCCATGTTCAGAAGCAGAAGAAGGAAGGCCGCGAGAGCGCGACCACCATCGGCCGGGAAGTCAGCCAACAGTTGAAGGCCGGAAAGATCGGTTACCGGCAGGCGGCCGGCGTGGCGATGAAGATGGAGGACAAGAAACCGGGACCGCCGCCCGCCTTCGAAGATTTCGTCCGTCGTCTTATGACGGACGTCAACAAGATTCTGCGCCCAAACGATGATACCCGCACGGTGCGACTAGAAGAGATCGTGAAGTATAAGGAATATCTACGAGATTCAGTGCGTAAAGACGCAGCGACTACACTGCGCCAGACCGGCCAGCGGTTCATAGAATATGCCGATGACCTGTGGCCAAACTCCAATACAGCCGGTGCGAAAACTGAGCATCCCGCTCTCACCCATCGGAAATAGGAGCTGTCATGTCAAAGGATGCCTATTTGCAAGACCTCGCCGCAACAGTGGAGAAGATGTTCGGCGACAACCGCACCGATCCATCGGCGCAGGAGATCGCCATTGAGCACTTTGGGACGGACGTGCTTGGGGGTGAGATTTATGACGGTGTCTGTAAGAGAATCAAGGCGATTTGTAAAGTATTGGGCGAGACTTATGGTCTCAAGGTATGTATCGTGAACGCCAGATATTATCTGAAGACCGCCAAACGCCCGAACTATCGCGATAAACCGCCAGAAACGGACGCTGAAGCCCGGTCATGCCTTCCGCTCGGTCACGGGGTTAAAACCTTCGGCGTCAAGCTGTGCACTGGGGAAAACGACCGCATATATCAGGCGGCAATTGGCCAGGGCTTCGCTTCCGGCGGGGCCAAGCTCAAGCTAAATATCGACCGGACCATAGAGGGATATGAAGCAGGTAACATTCCGGAAGAAAAGGCCGTGCCTATGATCAATGATGCTCGGCTGAAATCGACGCCAGAACACCTTGCCGAGATGGAAAAGATCGCGTCCCTCTTGAAGCCGCCGGCATAACCACCGTTACTCCTCACGCCAGCGAGCGGCGGCAGCAGCCCGCGCGATCTCCGCGCGCCGCTCTGGCGTCATGGACTTAGCGCGCGCCGCGCCGCCCCGGCGCCCCATCGCTTGGGCCGCCTTGTCCTTCCCGTCGTCCGGCGCGCCGCTAAGCATACAGGAGCGGGCGGCGTTAAGGGCGTCCTAATTCAAACTGACGCAGTGCCCGAAGTCGAGGTCGCCCCCCTTCGGCCCTTCGTTGCGGCGACGGGGATATGCCGTTATCACGGCCGGGCTTTTCAGTCTGGACACGCCATGCGCCCTCTTCACCCGTTTCTCTTCGCCTTCTGCACGGCCTTTACCCTCATTTCCGCCCCGCCCACTTACGCCCAGTATGGCGGCTCGACCGGCGCGGGCGACCAGCAGCAGGAGGACGACGCCAAGAGGAAGAAGCGCGACGAGGAATTCGGCAAGCTGAACGCGCCCCTGCCCCAGCTTCGCAACGCCGGCCCCTGCCCGTTCGTCAAGGTGCTCTACGACGCCGCCCGCTATGTGGAGTTCAAGGGGGGCGACGAAGCCTCGGCGGCGGTGGGCTTCACCGGCGAGATCGAGAACATCGCTTCGGCCTGCGCCTACAAGGGCGCCGAGCCGATCAGGCTCAGGATGCAGGTGCTGTTCGAACTGGGGCGCGGGCCCCAGGCGGCGGGAAGCCGCAAGACCTATCAGTATTGGGTGGCCGTCACCGACCGCAACCACGCGGTCTTGAACAAGGAATATTTCTCCCTGCCGGTGACTTTTCCGGCCGGCCAGGACCGGGTGACGCTCACCGAACCCCTGGGCGACATCACCATTCCCCGCGCCGATTCTAAGGTCAGCGGGTCCAATTTCGAGATCCTGGTGGGCTTCGAGGTGACCCCGGCCATGGCGGAGTTCAACCGGCAGGGCAAGCGCTTCCGCCCCAACGCCGGCCAGACTCCCGTCCAGGCGGTCGCCGCCAGACCATGAACGATCTGCGCGCGGCGCTCGGCGCGGCGGCGGGCGAGGCCTTCGCCAATCTGGGCCTGAACCGGGAATATGGCGCCGTGACGGTCTCGGACCGCTTCGACCTGGCGGACTTCCAGTGCAACGGCGCCCTGGCGGCGGCCAAGGCGCTGAAGCGTGACCCGCGCGAAATCGCCAAGGCCATCGCCGACGCCCTCGCCGAGGCGCCCGCCGTCGCCGCCGCCGAGGTCGCCGGTCCTGGTTTCGTCAATCTTCGGGTGAGCGACGCGGCGCTGTCGGCGCGCGCCAACGAGATGGCAGCCGACCCGCGCGCCGGGGCCGGGCGGGTGGCGGCGTCGCGCCGGGTGCTCGTCGATTATGGCGGCCCCAACGTGGCCAAGGAGATGCATGTCGGCCACCTGCGCGCCTCGATCATCGGCGAGGCGATCAAGCGGCTGTTCCTCTTCCGGGGCGACGAAGTCCAGGGCGACGCCCACTTCGGCGACTGGGGCTTCCAGATGGGCCTGCTGATCGTCGCCTGCGCCGACGCCGATCCGGCCCTGGCCGCCCTGCTCGATGGGCTGGCCAGCGAGCCGGCTGATTTTTCCGACGATCGCCGGCGGGCCATCGACGCCGACCTTTCCGCCCGCGTCGGCCTGGACGATCTGGGCCGGCTCTATCCGCCGGCGGCGGCGCGCGCCAAGAGCGACACGGCCTACCGCGACCGCGCCCGGCGGGCCACCGCCGAGCTGCAGGCCGGCCGCTTCGGCCACCGCCTGATCTGGCGCCATTTCGCCGAGGTGACCCGAGCCGCCCTGGAGCGCGACTTCCACGCCCTGGGCGTCGATTTCGACCTGTGGCGCGGCGAGAGCGATGTCGATCCGCTGATCGCGCCGATGATCGCCGAGCTGGAGGCCAAGGGCCTGCTGATCGACGATCAGGGCGCGCGGATCGTCCGCGTGGCGCGGGGCGGCGACCGCCGCGACGTGCCGCCCCTGCTGGTGGTCTCCTCGGAAGGGTCGGCCATGTACGGAACCACCGATCTGGCCACCATCCTCGACCGGCGGCGCTTCTTCGAACCGGACCTGGTTCTCTATGTCGTCGATCAGCGTCAGGCCGACCATTTCGAGGTGGTGTTCCGCGCCGCCTATCTGGCCGGCTATGCGAAGGAGGGATCGCTGGAGCACATCGGCTTTGGCACCATGAACGGCCCCGACGGCAAACCCTTCAAGACCCGCGAGGGCGGGGTGCTTAAGCTGCGCGACCTGATCGACATGGCGCTGGCCAAGGCGCGCGAGCGGCTCCGCGCCGCCGGCCTGGGCGGCGAGCTTCCGGCCGAAGAGTTCGAGGCGACGGCGCTGAAAGTGGCGGTGGCGGCGCTGAAGTTCGCCGACCTGATCAATTTCCGCGGCGCCGCCTACGTCTTCGACCTCGACCGGTTTTCCAGTTTCGAGGGCAAGACCGGTCCCTACCTGCTCTATCAGGCGGTGCGGGTGAAATCCCTCATGCGCAAGGCGGCGGCCGAGGGCGCGGCGCCCGGCGAGATCGCCGTCGCGGCGGGCGCCGAGCGCGACCTGGCCCTGTTGCTGGACGCCTTCGACCGCACCCTCGCCGACGCCTACGCCCGGCGCGCGCCCAATCTTGTCGCCGACCACGCTTATCGCCTGGCCCACGCCTTTTCGAAATTCTACGCCGCCTGCCCCGTCCTCGCCGCCGACCCCCCCGGCCTGCGCGCCTCGCGCCTGGGCTTGGCCGCGCTGACCTTGAAACAACTGGAGCTGGCGCTGGGCCTGCTGGGCATCGAGGCGTCGGAGCGGATGTGAGGATTTCCTCCCTCCCATGAAGGGGAGGGAGGCAGAGCTTTATGCGCCGCTCTTGCAACCGGCTTGACTCCCCCGCCCGCCTCCCCCACCTTCCGCCGACCCTCGCGGGAGAGGCCGCGCCCCTTGAAAAGGGCCGGCGCCGAAGGCGCAACCGCCCCGGAAACGCTCAGGCAAAAGGACCGCGCGGGCCGATGAACGCTGGAAAGAGACGCGGCACCTGAAGGCGGCGCGGCGGCTCGCCGAAGGAGCAGGGGCGGCCCTTTTCTAGGGTCGGGCGCCCGAAATCTCTCAGGCCCAAGGGACAGCGGGGGCGCGCGGGAAACGGCGGAGCGTCCGCCGGCGCGCGACCGCCGCTGGAGTCTCGCTCAAGTGTCCGACGAAGCCCTGAAAACCACCCCACTGACCGCGGCGCACCGCGCCCTCGGCGGCCGGCTGGTCGCCTTCGCCGGCTACCAGATGCCGGTGCAGTATCCGATGGGCATCCTCAAGGAGCATCTGTGGACGCGCGAGAAGGCGGGCCTGTTCGATGTCTCGCACATGGGCCCGGCCTTTCTCGAGGTCATCGCCCGCACCGGCGACGAGGAGGCCAATCACGCCGGCGTGGCCGCCGTGATTGAACCCCTGGTCAGCGGCGACATCGCCGGCCTGGGGCCGGGGCGGATGCGCTACACGCTCCTGCTCAACCGCGAGGGCGGCATCGTCGATGACCTGATGATCGGCCGGCCGCTGAGCCCCGGCCGCCAGGGCACGCTCTATATCGTGGTCAACGCCGGGTCCAAGGAGGCCGACTTCGCCGCCATCGCCGCCGCCGCCGGCGACCGCGCCCGCCTGACCCGCGCCGACGACCGCGCCCTGATTGCCTTGCAAGGGCCGGCCGCCGCCGATGTGCTGGCCCCCATCCTTCCGCCCTCGGCCGATCTTTCCTTCATGACCTTCGACCGCATGACCTTCGAGGATCACACCCTGATCGTCTCGCGCGGCGGCTACACCGGCGAGGACGGCTTCGAGATCCTCGCTCCGGCCATGGTCGCGGCCCGCTTGTGGAACCGCCTTCTGGCCGACGAGCGCGTGGCGCCGATCGGCCTGGGCGCGCGCGATTCCCTGCGCCTGGAGGCCGGCCTTCCCCTCTACGGCCACGATCTCGACGAGACCGTCTCGCCGATCGAGGCGGGCCTCGCCTTCGCGGTTTCCAAACGACGGCGCAAGGGCGGCGATCTGCGCGGCGCGGGACGCATCGCCCGCGAGCTGGGCGGCGAGTTGACCCGCACCCGGGTCGGCCTGCGGATCGAAGGCGCGCCGGCCCGCGAGGGGGCCGAGATTACCGACGTCGCCGGGGCCGTCGTCGGCGCGGTCACCAGCGGCGGATTTTCGCCCTGCCTGGGCGCGCCGATCGCCATGGGCTATGTGCCGCCGGCCCTCTCGGCGCCGGGAACACGGCTCCAGGCGATCGTCCGCGGCAAGGCGCAAGGCGCCGAGGTCGTCGCCCTTCCCTTCGTCCCCCATCGCTATCGCCGCGCCGCCTGAACCGACAGCTAAAGAGGAATCCTGAATGCGTTTTTCCAAGGACCACGAATGGGTGGAACTCGACGGCGAGGTCGCCACCGTCGGCATCACCGCCTACGCCGCCGAGCAGCTGGGCGACGTGGTGTTCGTGGAACTGCCGCAGGCGGGCAAGGCGGTGAAGGCCGGCGAGGCCCTGGCGGTGGTCGAAAGCGTCAAGGCGGCCTCCGACGTCTTCGCCCCCATTTCCGGCGAGGTGGTCGGGGCCAACGCCGCCCTCTCGGAAAATCCGCAGACGGTGAACGACGCGCCCGAAGCCGCCGGCTGGTTCGTCAAGATCAAGCCCGCCGACCGCGCCCAGATCGAGGCCCTGATGGACCGCGACGCCTACGAAGCGTTTCTGGCGACGCTCTAACCCCCATGCGCTATCTTCCGCTCACCGAAGCCGACCGGGGCGACATGCTGTCGGTGATCGGCGCGGCGACCATCGAAGATCTCTTTGTCGATGTGCCGGCGGGCGCGCGCCTGCCCGACCTCATCGAGCTGCCCCTCCACGCCGGGGAGTTGGCGGTGGAGCGGGCGCTGGGGGCGCTGGCGGCCAAGAACCGGGCGGCCGGGGCGGGGCCGTTCTTCTGCGGCGCCGGGGCCTATCGCCACCATGTGCCGGCCAGCGTCGATCACCTGATCCAGCGCTCGGAGTTCCTGACCAGCTACACCCCCTATCAGCCCGAAATCGCCCAGGGCACCTTGCAGGTCCTGTTCGAGTTCCAGACCCAGGTCTCCGACCTGCTTGGCCTGCCGGTCGCCAACGCCTCGATGTACGACGGCTCGACCGCCTGCGCCGAAGCGGTGATGATGGCCGCCCGGGTCACCAAGCGGCGCAAGGCGGTGCTGTCGGGTGGCCTGCATCCCCACTATGCCGAAGCGGCCCACACCCTCGCCCATTCGGCCGGCGTCGAGACCCGCCGCCTGCCCGCCGCCCTCGACGCCGAAGCCGCCGTCATCGAGGCCCTCGACACCGACACCGCCTGCGTGGTGGTCCAGACGCCCAATGTGTTCGGCCAGGTCACCGATGTGAGGGCCATCGCCGAGGCCGCCCACGCCGCCGGCGCCCTGCTGATCGTGGTCGTCACCGAGGCGGTGTCGCTGGGCCTGCTCAAGTCGCCCGGCGAGAGGGGCGCCGACATCGCGGTGGCCGAGGGGCAGTCCATTGGCAACGCCCTGAGCTTTGGCGGGCCTTACGTGGGCCTCTTCGCCTGCCGAAACGCCCTCACCCGCCAGATGCCCGGGCGCCTGTGCGGCGAGACGGTGGACGCCGAGGGGCGACGCGGCTTCGTGCTCACCCTTTCCACCCGCGAGCAGCACATCCGCCGCGACAAGGCGTCCAGCAACATCTGCACCAATTCGGGCCTGTGCGCCCTGGCCTTCTCCATCCACATGTCGCTCTTGGGCGGGACCGGGCTGGCCGAACTCGCCGCCATCAACCACGCCAAGGCGCGCGAGCTTCGCGCCGCCCTGGCCGCCGTCCCCGGCGTCGAAATCCTCACCCCCCGCTTCTTCAACGAATTCGCCGTTCGCCTGCCGCGCGCCGCCGCCGGTGTCGTCGAGACCCTGGCCCGCCGCGACATCCTGGCCGGCGTCCCTTTCTCCCGCCTCGATCCCGCCGCGGGCATGGACGACATCCTCCTGGTCGCCGCCACCGAGACCACCAGCACGGAAGATATCGCCGCCTTCTCCGAGGCGCTGGCCAAGGAGATCGGGCGATGACCGCCCTGGCCAATGCCGGTCGCCCGACGCGCCCGCAACCAGCCGCCGAAAACCGGGAAACCATCCACCCCGGCCGCGGTCTCCTCCAGCACGAGCCGCTGATCTTCGAACTCGGCGGCTGGGACAAGACCGGCGTCGATTTCCCCGCCGAGCGGCGCGGCGAGACCCTCGACGCCTCCGACCTCGCCGGCCTCACCCGCGCCTCGGCCCCGCATCTCCCCGGCCTCTCCGAGCCCGAAACCCTGCGCCACTACGTGCGCCTGTCGCAGCAGAACCACGCCATCGACCTGGCCCTCTATCCGCTGGGTTCCTGCACCATGAAGCACAACCCGCGCCTCGACGAAAAGCTCGCCCGCCTGGCCGGCTTCGCCGACCTCCACCCCCTGCAGCCCACCTCCACCGTCCAGGGGGCCATCGCCCTGATGGACCAGCTCGCCCATTGGCTGAAGACCCTCACCGGCATGCCGGCGGTGGCCCTCTCGCCCAAGGCCGGGGCGCACGGCGAGCTATGCGGCCTCTTGGCCATTCGCGCCGCCCATGAGGCGAGGGGCGATGCGCGCAAGACGGTGCTCGCGCCGACCAGCGCCCACGGCACCAATCCGGCCACCGCCTCCCTGGCCGGCTACCAGGTGGTGGAGATCGCCCAGACCGCCGACGGTCATGTCGATCTGGCCGACCTGGCCGAAAAGCTGCACGAGGACGTGGCGGCGGTGATGGTCACCAACCCCAACACCTGCGGCCTCTTCGAGCGCGAGGCGATCGAGATCGCCCGCCTGACCCACGCCGCCGGGGCCTATTTCTACTGCGACGGGGCCAATTTCAACGCCATCGTCGGGCGG
>JBBRPN010000038.1:0-25636 GCA_038227925.1 Caulobacterales bacterium
ACGCCGCGCCGTTGCGGCGAGCCCTTGAGAGCCGGGACCTTGTTGCGCGGGGCCTTGCTCACGCGCGGCTTGCGGATCAGTTGGTTGACGGTCGGCATTCGCTCTTTCGTTCGTCGTTCAATCATTCCACGCCACTAATCGACGCCGTCCGATAAACACCAAACCGCGCCGAACCGCTCGTCGCGAGCTCGGCGCGTTCGCCCGCCAAGGGGGGCGTTAAGGTTCATCGGGCCGTCGGCGTGGCCGGGATAAAGAGCGCGGGTGATACGCGCCGAGCCGCCCGCCGTCAACAACGGCGGCGCGAAGCCGATTCAGCTTCCGACGCGGACATCCCCCGAGCCGGCGACATGCTTGACGACCGGGCCGGTCACCCGCGCGACGGTGACGTCGCCCGAGCCGGCGACACTCGCGGAAAGGCTCTGGGCCACGCCGCCAAAAGTGACGTCGCCCGAGCCGGCCACCGAGACGTCCATGTCGGTGACCTGGCCGCCGCGGGCGCGCACATTGCCCGAGCCGGCCACCCGGATCCGCAGCGGCCCGTTCACCTCGCCGGCCTGAATGTCGCCCGATCCTGACGTCGCGGTGCTCAAGCCGTTGGCAAGTCGGCGCGCGGAAATGTCTCCCGAACCGGAAATCCTCAGGTCGCCGGAGCCGGCGGCTCCGGCGCGGGTGTCGCCCGATCCGGAGATGCGCACCCGCAGAGGGCCGGTCACATCCGCCACCGTCCAGTCGCCGCAGCCGGCGTTGCCCAGATCGACGCTGGCGGCCCGCCCAACGATCCCGAACACCGCCCCCGAGGCGCCGGCGCGAACCTCGGTGGGGGTATGGATCACCAGTTGCGGCATGTCGCCATAGCCCACGTCGCCGACCCCCCACATCTTGACGAGCGGCCGGCCGAGCCGCGATCCACAGCTGCGCAGGCGCATCCCGACATCGCCCTCGACCACCAGTTGATCCCCGACTCGGCTGATCCGGAGCGGCAGGCGCGGATTGGTCCTGACCACCGTGATCGCGACGTCCGGCCGATTCTCCGGGATGATCGTCACCCGCGCCACCGCGTGGCGGATCTCCACCGACGGCGCGGCCGCCGCCTGCCCCGCCACCAGGGCCACGCCCGCCATCGCCGCCAGGGCCAACATCTCTCGCATTATAATTCCTCCCAATCGGACCTCCCAATCGGAGCGGCGAGCCTAACGCGGCCGAGATCCCCGGGCAGCTTAATTCGCGGTTAGGATCGGTATTATGGCGCAAACGCCAGAAGCCACGGCGCCTCCCCGCGTCCACATTTCAGGGGAGGCGTGACGTGAGCGACGTCCCCGGATTGCGGATACCTGGCCCGTGAGGGCATGGTGGCGGGATGGGGGACTTCAAAATTCCATGGTGGGCGGCGTTCCCGATCTCCGGGGGCGTCACGTTGATGACCGCGTTTGCCGGCTCCACAATCCAGCCATGGCTACAGGTCGCCGGATTTTGGTTGGGAGCCTTGCTCTTCGGATGGGGTATTCTTGCGACCGTGTGGCACTACCGCCCGCATCTCCCGCCGTTTATCGCTCACCCCCTGGGCGGCCGAACAAGAGAAGTGTGGTCTCTGGACGGCGCGAGCCGGTGGGCGACGGTTGATCCACTCACCATTGCCCAGGCCGCTGCTTTGTGGGTTGGCGTCGATCCTGTGCCTGAAGGAAATCCCGTCTGCGCCGAGGCTGGGGCGCAACTTGCAATTCTGAAAACGGCGGCACGGGCTCGCAAGTTACGCGTCCAGGCTGCATACGAGAACATGATTAACGTAATCAATCTTGAAAGAAGGGCGTGGCCGTATACTCCGGGATCTGGCAATGACCTTCCAGATTTACCTAATGCAACCCTCGTTATGCGGTCGCGACTGAGGGACTTCGCTGAACGAGAGGGAGGGCGGCCAGAATTCCTTTTCCCGTTGGGGAACTGAACTTGATCAGCCCGTGGAGTCTTGATCGCCTTGCGGAGACCATGGGCAGGCGGTTAGCGCCGGACGAACTGTCTATGCTCCTTAAAATTGAGTCTGCCCTGTTCGTGAGGCTTCGCGATGCCCTGGCCAAGAAACGAATTTGGGCATGGATGGATTCAGGTCCCAGGCCACCCGTCATGCTGCGAGAGCATGTGAGATTTAGCTTCCACCCCAGCCACTGGACGCCGGAGAGACTTGAGGGCTTTTGCTCGCCATGCGTGTCCACGGCATTTGATGACGGCCCTGATGTGATGGATGACATATGCGCGGAGATAATAGACTCCTTTGTCATTGCCGTCCCGATTGAGGTGGGTGGCATGGCCGTGACCACCTCGTATTGGTATACCGCCGGTCGGGCAGTAGACGGCAAATGGTTCTTTCAGCCGATCAGCTTCAACTTCAAAGCGCGGCCGTCATAGCCGTTGGATCAGGCGTCCATGCGCTGTCGCTTCGGCAATCCTTCGGCGCGGGTCACACCGTGGCCTTGCAAGCGCCGCAAAAACGGCATGCAGCGAACGTTCGACGCTCGTTAAGGTCCGTGGATGCCGTCCTCGCTCGCAATCACCTGCCGCGCCACTCACGTCGCCACGCCGCTAAATCAAGTTTTGATTTCTCGGGCTATTGGTAACGCCGCGCGGCCCGAGAGTCGCGGCTAGCCAGCGTTGCGGGTGAGTGCGATATTCCCCTGTCGTCGCTCGGCGTAAATGCCTCCGACCACCTGGCGCCAGCCGGGCGAACGCATGGGGCTACGGATGAAGTTGAAAGCTGCAGACGTGGCTATGAGCCTCCCTCTGATTGGCGTCGCCGTCTTGGCAGTGTCAGCAGTTGGAAAGCCGGTCCCGGCTTCCATGCCGGCGGTCATTCTGAACGCCTTGGACGTAGCGGGCGTCAATTACGACAGGCATTGGCGCGATCCCTTCGCGGCGATCCCCAACTACGACGTTTTGATAGGAACCCCGTTCAAGGTTCAGGTGCCGCTCACGCAGGGGAGAAATGCCTTTTGGATTTACGATGATGGCAAGCTCAAACTTGGGGTCAGTTTCATGAGCGAGGCGGTTGGCCAAGGGAGCGACGGATTGGTGACGTTTTCCTCAGCCGAAACGCAACAGCGCGGTTACGTTGGATCGAATGCCTTTGGCGCGACAAGGCGGGTCGGAGTTTACAGAAGACACACGGACGGCGTTGCCTTCGTCTCCAAACCTGAAGGCGCGGATAAACTCGGGAGCTATGGCCTGGAAATCCCCGCCGCTGGTCCGCAAGCCAAAGCACTGACCCGAAGCATAAAGCTCATCGTTGAGGGCAAGGTCACCAAACTTTCCGATGGCCATGTGGCGGCCTGCGGTCCCATCGTGAACAGCCCGACCTTCGATGCACCTTACGACTCCATCAACACGGTTTGCTTCGTTGGCGCTGTGGTTACGCGGGTCGCTTTCGTCAACACGACGACGGGTGAAACTCTCAAAGAATGGAGCGTGGCAAAAGATGCTATGCTCAAAGCAACCGCGCCTCCGCCAGCATCGCGCTCCCCAGTGCGAAGCAATGCCGGCGAGGAGGCAGACCGCGTGTCGGCGCTCCTCAATTCAGCTTTTGGAGCGCCAGATCCTGGTCATTGAAGCGATCGGACTCCAGTGGTGCCCGTGTAGGATCAAGCCTAGAATCGGTTCGCAGGAGTGGAGGTAGGCTCCGACTCCGGCGCCGGCCTGGAGCGGGTAGCGGGAATCGAACCCGCATATTCAGCTTGGAAGGCTGCTGCACTACCATTGTGCTATACCCGCGCCGGCTAGAACCGCTCCTCTCGAGAACCGCGTGGTGGGGGAAGCAGGACTCGAACCTGCGAAGGCGTACGCCAGCGGATTTACAGTCCGCCCCCTTTGCCGCTCGGGACATTCCCCCAGCGCGTGTTCTTCAATAAAGACCCGCTTCAGGCGCCCTCGCGGGGGGCCAAAAACGGAGGGCGTCTTATAGTGGCCTCGCACCGCCAGCGCAACGACCGCCCCGGAGACCGCCCGGGCGCGCGGGTCCAGTGGTCGCCATCGCCCACGCCCCGCGCCGGGCCGCGCCGCCGCCGCCGCGCGGACGAGGGCCAGTCGGAATGGCTGTGGGGCTGGCACGCGGTGGTCGCCGCCCTGGACAACCCGGCCCGGCCGATCCCCAAGCGCCTGCTGGCGAGCGCCGAGCGCGCCCGGGCGCTGGCCGAGCGATTCGGGGCCGATCTGGCGCTGGACATCGTGGAATCCGCCGCCATCGCCCAGGCCCTGCCCTCCGGCGCGGTCCACCAGGGCGTGGCCCTGCGCACCCCTCCCATCGAGCCGGTCGCCTTGACCGACCTGGCGACGCCGGCGCGAGGCCTCCTCCTGATGCTCGATAAGGTCACCGACCCGCAGAACGTCGGGGCCATCTTCCGCACCGCCGCGGCCTTCGGCGTTCGCGGCGTGATCGTCCAGGACCGCCACGCCCCCGCCCTCACCGGCGCCCTGGCCAAGGCTGCCGCCGGCGCCGTGGACAAGATCCCCCATGCGCGGGAAACCAATCTGTCGCGGGCGCTGGAGCGTCTGGAGACGCTCGGCTGGCGCTCGGTGGGCCTGGACGGCGCGGCCGAACGCGACCTCGCCGATGTCCTGGACGGCGCCCCCACGGTGCTGGTCATGGGCTCGGAAGGCGAGGGCCTGCGCCGCCTGGTGCGCGAACACTGCGAGGTTTTGGCGCGCATCCCGATGCCGGGCGGCTTCGAGAGCCTCAATGTCGCCGCGGCGGCGGCGGTGGCGCTCTACGAGGCGGGAGGGCGGCGGCGTTGAACATCCCAACCGGTTCCGCCGTGGCGGGTCTCCTTTCCCACTGGATCGGCCCGGCGACGGTCTTCTTCCAGGTGGTGCTGATTGATCTCACCCTGGCCGGCGACAATGCGATCGCGGTGGGCATGGCGGCGGCGGGATTGAGGCGCGAGCAACAGCGCCGCGCCATCGTGCTGGGCCTGGCCGCGGCGGTGGTGATGTTGTGCGGCTTCGCCCTCATCGCGGTGTGGCTGCTGAGGCAGGTCGGCCTGCTGCTGGCCGGCGGCTTTCTCCTGTTGTGGGTGTGCTGGCGGATGTGGCGCGACCTGCGGACGCAGGGCCGGGCGCGCGAGGCCATCGGCGAGGCGGCCCTGGAGGGTCACCCGCTGCCGACGACGGGGCCGCCCACCACCCTGCTGCGCGCTCTGACACAGATTCTCATCGCCGACGTCTCCATGTCGCTGGACAATGTGCTGGCCGTGGCGGGGGCGGCGAAGGATCATCCCCAAGTCCTGGTGTTCGGCCTGGTCCTCTCCATCACCCTGACCGGTTTCGCCGCCGCCTGGATCGCCCGGTTCCTACACAAGGTCCCATGGCTGGGCTATCTGGGCCTCGCCATGGTGCTCTATGTCGCTGGCCACATGATCTGGCAGGGCGCCTGGCAGGTGGCGGGGCGGTTTTAGCCTCGGGGGGCCCCGCCGAAGCGTTCGGCCCAGGCCTCGACGTCGGCGGCCTCGATCTTCCTGAACAGGACACCCGGAACGTCGATCGCGCGGCCCGCCTCCAGCCGGCTCAATTCCGCCCGCCCGTCGAGCGAGGGCCAGGGGGGCGGATAGGCCTCGCCCACCGCCAGGGCGATCTTTTCGGCGGCGAAGGGAATCACCGGCGCGCTGACGGCGGCGTAAAGGGCGACCAGGTTGATCGCGGTGCGCACGATCGTCGCGGCCCGGGCCGGATCGGTCTTGATCGCCGTCCACGGCGCCGCGTTCTGGAGATACTCGTTGCCGACCGCCCAGAGCGCCCGCAGCGCCTGGGCGCTCTTGCGGACCTCGATGGCCTCGAACTGGGCGGTGAGGTCGGCGAGCCGGGTCGAAACCTCGGCATAGAGCGTCTCTTCCAGCGCTCCCGGCTCGCCGCCGGCCGGGATCGCGCCGTCGAAGCGCGCCTCGCAGAACTTCAGCACCCGGTTGACGAAATTGCCCAGCACGTCGGCGAGGTCGCGGTTGACCGACGAGACGAGCTGGTCCCAGGTGAAGGCGCTGTCGGCGTGTTCGGGCGCGTTGGCGGTCAGATACCAGCGCCAGCAGTCGGGCGGCAAAATCTCCAGGGCCGCGTCCAGAAAGACGCCGCGCCGTTGGGAGGTCGAGAACTTCTCGCCATACCAGTTGAGGTGGTTGAACGCCTTGAGCACATCCACGCTCTTCCACGGCTCGCCCGAACCCAGGATGGTGGCGGGAAAGCTCACGGCGTGGAAGGCGACATTGTCCTTGCCCATGAACTGCAGGTACCGGACATCGCCGGCCCCCTTGTCGGTGCGCCACCAGCCCTCCCAGTCGCCGCCCGTGGCGTCGGCCCACTCCCGCGTGGCGGCGATGTATTCGATGGGCGCGTCGAACCAGACGTAGAACACCTTGGTCTCGAAGCCGGCGCGCGGGTCGCCCCGGCGCAGCACCGGCACGCCCCAGGCAAGATCGCGGGTGATCCCGCGGTCGATCAGGCCCTCGTCCAGGTGCTTGTAGGCGATGGAGCGGGCGAGAGCCGACCAGTCGGCCTTGCCGTCCACCCAGGCGCGGATCCGTCCCTCGATTCGGGTCTGCAGCAGATAGAGGTGGCGAGTCTCGCGAACTTCCAGGTTGCGCGAGCCGGAGACCGCCGAATAGGGATCGATCAGATCGATCGGGTCGAGCAGGGAATTGCAGTTGTCGCACTGGTCGCCGCGCGCCTGCTCGTAGCCACACACCGGGCACGTCCCCTCGATGTAACGGTCGGGCAGGAAGCGCTTGTCGTCGATGGAATAGACCAGCCTGTCCAGGCGCTCCTCGATCAGGCCGCCATCTTCCAGCACATCGGCGAAATGCTGGGTCAGGCGGGCGTTCTGCGGCGAGGACGAACGCCCGAACCAGTCCCACGACAGGCCAAAGCCGCGGCCGATGTCGTGCTGGAACCGGTGCTGCTCTTCGCAATAGGTGAAGACATCCTGATGCGCCTCGGCCGCCGCCAGCTCCGCCGGGGTGCCGTGCTCGTCGGTGGCGCAGACGTAGAGCACCTCACGGCCTCGGGCGCGCTGGAAGCGGGCGTGGACATCGGCCGGCAGCATCGAGCCCGCCAGGGTTCCCAGATGCTTGACGCCGTTGATGTACGGCAGGGCGGAGGTGATGAGGACGCGGGCCATGGGTCGGCGGATATAGGGCGCCGGGCGCGCTTTGCCCAAATGTCGGTTTAGCGTTGGAAGTTGTCGTCTCGTTGATGTTACAGGTGTCGGCGCGGGGGGACACCCCTTGAAGCAACGGCGCCGTTCAATGGCATCGAAATCCGCGGGACGTAGCGAAACGAGCCGCTCTCCCAGTGGGGGGGGGCAGACCCATGCCCGCCATCCGCCCTTGCCTGAGGCCAACGTGCCCTTGATCGTCGGCATCGGAGCGTCGGCCGGCGGCCTCGACGCCTTCAAGAGATTTTTCGCCAGCGCCCCGGCGGACACCGGCATAGCGTTCGTGCTCGTCCAGCACCTGTCGCCCGACCACAAGAGCATGTTGGTCGATCTGCTCGCCAAAACCACGGTCATGGAGGTGATCGAGGCGGCCGACGGGATGGCGGTCGCGGCCGATCGCGTCTTCGTCATTCCACCCGACGCCACCATGACCATCGCCGGCGGTCGCCTCGAGGTCGTCAAGCCCGCCCCGCCCAGGGAAAGGCGGCGGCCGATCGACACCTTCCTGCAGTCCCTCGCCGAGGATCAGGGCGAGAAGGCGATCGGCATCATCCTGGCCGGCACCGGCAGCGACGGGGCCCTGGGCATGACCGCGATCAAGGAGCAGGGCGGCCTCACCCTGGCCCAGGCCGAATTCGACCACCACGCCCTGCCGGGCATGCCGCAGAGCGCGACCTCCACCGGCCAGGTCGATGATGTGCTGGCGGTCGAGGCGATGCCGGCCAGGATCGTCGCCCACTGGAGGCATCTAAGCGGCGTCGAGGCAAAAAAGGATGACGAGGGGACGCGCACCGACGCGGCATCGGCCCTGGTAACCATCATGGGGGCGCTGCGGGCGCGCAGCGGTCACGATTTCAGCGAATACAAGGAAAAGACCCTGGTTCGCCGACTCTAGCGACGGATGCAGGTTCTCAAGCTCGACAGCCCGGCCGCCTATATCGCCCGGTTCCGCGAGCAACCCGAGGAACTCGACCTGCTGTTTCGCGAGCTCCTGATCGGGGTGACGCAGTTCTTCCGCGATCCCGCCGCCTGGGACGCCTTGGCCTCTTCGGTGATCCAGCCCCTAATGGCCGACAGGGGGGCGGATGGCGAAATCCGGGTCTGGGTTCCCGGCTGCGCCACCGGTCAGGAAGCCTTCACCATCGCCATCCTCATCCGCGAGGCCATGGACGCTCGCCGCCCCCGCCCGAAGGTGCAGGTTTTCGGGACCGATATCGACGACCGCGCCATCGCCGTCGCCAGGGCCGGCCGCTACCGCGCGCCCGCGGCGGGCGTCACCGCCGAACGCGTCGAGCGCTGGTTCCGGGAGGACGGCGACGGCTGCTGCGTCGTCCCTGAAATCCGCGAGATCTGCGTCTTTTCCACCCACAGCCTCATCAAGCACCCGCCGTTTTCCAAGCTCGATCTGATCTCCTGCCGCAATCTGTTGATCTATCTCGACGCCGACATGCAGGATCGGGTGATGCGCACCTTCCACTATGCGTTGAAGCCCGGCGGGCGGCTGTTCCTGGGCTCATCGGAATCGGTCACCCGCGCCACCCGCCTGTTCGGCGTTCAGGACCGCAAGCACCGGATCTTCCAGCGGCGGGAGATCGAGGGCCCGACCTTGCCCGATTTTTCCGGCGGCGGTCGGCGACTGGACATCGCGCCGGCGCCGGTGGCCGCGCCGCCGTCGGACGATCGCCTCGACAAGAGCGCCCGCCGGCTGATGGAGAAATACTATCCGCCGCACCTGGTCATCGATCGGCGTGACCAGATCGTCCGCTTTTCCGGGGCCGGCATGGGACGCTACCTGGAGCCGGCGCCCGGCGCGCCAAGTTTCGCCCTCTACGACATTCTGCGCAAAACGCTTAGGGCGGGCGCGCGCGCGGTGCTGGCGCAAGCGAAGGCCGCCGGCGGACCGGTCCGCCAGGAAAACATCTCCGTCCGCATCGACGGGCGCGCCCGCCTGGTCACCCTGATCGCCGAGCCGATGGCCGAGCGCGGCGCGGAAGCCGGGTTCACTATCCTGGCCTTCCAGGAGGCGGGAGACGGGCCCGCCACCGGCGCCGCCGGGCGATCGGCGAAGGCTTCCAGCGACGTGGTGGCGAGCCTCGAACAGGAACTGCGCACCACCCGCACCCAACTCCAATCGACCATCGACGAACTGGAAATCACCAATGAGGAGATGAAATCCTCGAACGAGGAATACCAGTCGGTCAACGAAGAGCTGCAGTCCTCGAACGAGGAACTCGAGACCGCGAAAGAGGAGATGCAATCGGTCAATGAAGAAATCCAGACCATCAACGCCGAGCTGAACAGCAAGAACGAACAGCTCACGATCCTTAACAGCGATCAGAAAAACCTGTTCGAAAGCGGCGAGATCGCGACCCTGTTTCTCGACGAACACCTCAAAGTGAGAAACTTCACCCCCGGGGTCATCGATATCTTTCATTTTCGCGAGACCGACATCGGCCGGCCCATCACCGAAATCGCCGGGAAACTCGACTACGGCGAGCTGCAGCGTGACGTGAAGACGGTGTTGCGCAAGCTCACCATCGTCGAGAGGCAGGTGACGCTGAAGGACGCCGGAATGACCTTCATTCTGCGCATCCGCCCCTATCGCACGGTCGATAACGTCATCGACGGCGTGGTGTTTACCTTCATCGATATCACCGAGCGTCACGCGGCGCAGAAAGCCGCCCTCGCGAGCGAGGCGAGATTCCGGATGCTCTTCGAGTTCATCGACGAAGGCTTCTGCGTAATCGAAAAGCTGGAAACCCGCCCAGGCGAGCCGAGCGATTTCCGCTACCTCCTCGCCAATCCCGGTTTCGAGAGGCAAAGCGGTCTGCGCGACGTGATCGGCAAAACCATTCGGGAAGTGGCTCCAGGCGAACCGGAGGAATGGTTCGACATTTACGACACGGTCATGGCGACCGGAAAGCCGATCCGTTTCGCGCGCGATCTGGTGACGCAGGGGCGGGCGCTGGAATTGTTCGCTTTTCGTTTCGAGGAGAAAGGCGTTCCGAGGATTGGCGTGATCTTCCTCGACGTCAGCCAGCGCAAACGTCACGAGGAACAGCAGGGGCTGCTTCTTCGAGAGTTGGACCATCGGGTCAAGAATCTGTTCGCGGTGGTCGGCGGGGTGGTGAGTCTGAGCGCGCGGTCGGCGGCCACGCCGGCGGACTTGGCCCGAACCATAAAGGGCCGGCTCGGGGCGCTCGCCAGCGCCCATCTGCTGATCCGGCCGCGCGGGCCCGATTCTTTGCCAACCGAGGGGGAAACGACCTTGGACGACCTGGTCCGAGGTGTCCTCTCGCCCTACTTCGACCCTGGCAAAAGCGGAGACGAAGAACGCGTCGTGATCGCCGGCCCGAGGGTTTCGATCGGTGGCGACGCCGTCACCAGTCTCGCCTTGGTGCTGCACGAACTGGCGACCAACGCCGCCAAATATGGAGCCTTCTCCACACCGCGCGGGCGGGTGCATATTTCCTGGGCGGTCAAGAAGGGCGAGTTCTCGCTGTCGTGGCGGGAGCGGGACGGGCCGGCCGTCAAGGGCGCGCCGGAGCGCGAGGGCTTCGGCAGCCTGCTCGCCCGCCGGAGCGTCACCGGCCAACTCGACGGCGCTCTGGCGTTCGAATGGAAGGCGAGCGGCCTGATCGTGCGACTTTCGACGGCGGTGGAACGATTGACGCGGTGATGGATTGGTCCGGTCAGACAACCCTCCCCTTATTGGACAATCCGTTGCTGAACCACGCGTGCGTCCTCGTCGCGGAGGATGAGCCCTTCATCGCCTTGGACCTCGTTTTGGCGATCGAGGACGCGGGCGGCGTGGTGGTGGGTCCGGCGGCCAGCGTCAAGGAAGCTCTGGCCCTGCTCGAGGCGACGGCCGTGGTCGGCGCGATCCTGGACGTGACCCTGGCCGACGAGGATGTCACGCCCGTCGCCGAGCTTCTCATCGCCCTTGGCGTTCCGCTCATTCTGCAGACCGGGGTGGGACCGCCGCCGGAAATGGCGGCCCGCTTCCCCGACCTGATCGTCAAGGTCAAGCCCTTCGGTTCGGCCGATCTGGTCGAGGAGCTCGCGGCGCTGATCGACGATCGGCGCAAGGTGGCGGCTATTTCTTGAAGCGACGGATTTCGGGCGGCCTCCAACTAAAGCTTGGCTTTGAAAGTAATGGCCAAGCTAAATAAATCGATCTTCACGAGTATGTGAAGGCAAAACCAGAAATAACATATTTTCACCGGAACCTATCATCGGCTTTGGGGTTTTCGAACCCATACCGTTGTCGGTCGAGGATAGTGACTACACAAATGTCCGACCCCGTGGTTTTACCGCTTTACGAAGAGCAACTGAGTATCGCCAAGAATACGGTTGAGCGGGGCCGCGTCCATGTTTAGGTCGAAACCCATGAACGGGTGGAGATTGTGGGTGCCGATCTGGCGTCGGACACCGTCGAAATCGAGCGCGTGGCGGTGGGGGTCTACGTCGAGGTCGCGCCCGGGATTCGCCGGGAAGGGAACGCCACCATCTATCCCGTCCTGGAGGAAATCTTCGTCAAGAGGCTGATGCTTCGCGAGGAAGTGCGGGTGACGCAAACGCATCGCACCACGCCCTTCGAGGAGACGGTGACGCTGCGGCGACAGGAGGCGGTCGTCGAGCGCTCCAAATCGAACTGAAATCAAGACCAACCAAACCCCACTACATGGAGATAAAATCATGACCGAACGCACCATCACCGCGTTGTACCAAGCCAAAGTCGATGCCGAACGCGCCTGTGACCAACTCAAGGCCGCCGGCTTCGGCCAAGTGGATATTCACGACCAGAGCGACCTCGAGGCCAAGTCACCGCAGGCCAAAGGCGGCTTCATGGAAAAGGTGAAAGAGTTCTTCGAGGGCCATGAGGACGCCCAGGCCTATGGCGAAGGCCTGCGTCGCGGCCACTTCCTGCTGACGGCCAAGGTGGAGGACAATCAGGCCGACCGGGCGATCGGCATCCTCGAGGCCTCCAACGCCATCGATTTCGACCGCACCCAGAACGAATGGAAAAAAGAAGGCTGGACGCCCAAGTCAGCCGGCGGCGGCGAAGAGGTCATACCGCTGGCCGAGGAGCGCCTGCGGGTCGGCAAGCGCGAAGTCGAACTCGGCGGCGTGAAGGTCCGCTCCTATGTGGTGGAGACGCCGGTCCATGAGCAGATCGGTCTGCGGGAAGAGCATGTTTCGGTCGAACGGCGGGCCGTCGATCGCCCCGCTGGCGCCGGCGGGGCCGACTTCAAGGATCGCTCCGTGGAAATGACCGAAACGGCGGAGGAGGCGGTCATCGCCAAGGACGCCGTGGTGCGCGAAGAAGTCGTCGTTCGCAAGGAGAGCAGCGAGCGCAAGCAGGACATCGACGAAAACGTGCGCCGCACCGAAGTGGAAATCGACGACACCACCGGGCGGTCGGATGAAAAGACTTTCCCGCCGGCGCCACGTTTCTGATCTCGCGCTGGCCACGGAATGGGCGCGCCGCCGCGGCGCGCCCATTTTCTGTTACTGTAGGCCCCGCCTCTCGAACGCCCCGACCTTGAAACTCAGCCAGCCCCCGGGCGCGCCGGCCACGCCGATCACCGCGGCGCGATGATCCTGGGTGCTCAGGCCGGACCGATCGAACAGGTCGCAGATCGGCCAGCGCCTGTCGTCCGCCGTAACGACAACCCGTTCCACATAATCGATCGCGAGAATTTCCACCGCCATGATTCGGCCCTCCCCGCGAGGAGGCTGCGTGAAATCTCGCCGAGGCGCAACCCAGCCACTTCGCCGATTTGCCATCGCCCGGCCCCGTGCGGCATAAGCTTGCCGCCCGCGGGCCGGCTTAGCTCAGTTGGTAGAGCAGCGCTTTTGTAAAGCGAAGGTCGCGGGTTCGAATCCTGCAGCCGGCGCGGGGCCGTGGAGCATTTCGTGGCGAATTCCCCCTTGCCATCGCCCCTCCCGCCATCGCGCCGGTCGATTACCGCTTGGGCGGTCACCACCGGAGAGGCTGGGATGCGCTCCCAGGCGCGGGGCTTGGCGGAGGCGGTGGCCGACACGGTGATCGAGAAGACCGCGCCAAACCAACCCCGGGGCGGGCGCTGGCCGTGGCCGTGGGGCGGCGGATCGCGGGAGCGCTTCGAGCCGCCATGGCCGGACGTTCTGGTCACCTGCGGGCGGCGCTCCGCGGCGATGTCGGTGGCGCTGCGCAAGGCGAGCGGTGGGCGAGTTCTCACCGTCCACGTCCAGGACCCCCGACGCGACCCGGCCGCCTTCGACCTGGTGGTGGCGATGGCGCACGACCGCATCGCCGCCCGTCCGGGGGTGATCAAGGTGGCCACGGCTCTGCACGACCTGACGCCGGAAAAGCTGGCCGCCGCCGGGAAGAGTTGGCGGGACCGGTTCGAGGCGCTCGCCGCGCCTCTGGCGGGGGTGGCGATCGGCGGGAGCGTGCGCGGCGCCGCTTTCACCCTCGACCACGGGCGAGGCCTGATCGACGCCTTGCGGCGGCTCCGACAGGCCGGGGCGAGCTTGGCCATAACCCCGTCGCGCCGCACGCCGTCGCCGGTCCGCGCCCTGCTGCGGGACGCATTCAGGGACGATCCGCGCGTCTTCCTGTGGGATCTGGCCGGTGAAAACCCCTACCGCGCCATCCTCGCCCTGGCCGACCGACTGGTCGTCACCAGCGACAGCGTCTCGATGATCTCCGAAGCCCTGGCGAGCGGCCATCCGGTGGAGGTGTTCGACCTGGGTTTTCCGCGCTACGCGGCGTTTCTCGACGGCCTGGTCGAGGCTGGCCTGGTTCGCCGTTTCGAAGGCGACGGCGCCCCTCCCCCCGCCCGCTCGCCGGTCAACGCCACCCTCGAGGCGGCGGCGGCCGTGCGGCGCCTGCTTCAGGCGCGAACCGGGGTTCTCGGATAGGCGAGCTGGTCGCGGGCCAGCCAGTCGGCGGTCACGTAATTCATGATCACGCTCTTGCGCACCCCGGCGATCGGCCGGCGCGCCAGGCCGTGCCAGGTATTGCCGCCGGGCACGAAGATCAGGGCGGTGTTGTCGGCGAACGCGGTCCGTTTGGCCCAGGTCTCGTGGTCGGCGTAGAGGTCGGTGCCCAGATCATCCTGGCCGGCGCCGTCGCTCAGATAGATGAGCATGGTGAATCTTTTCACCCCCAGGTCGGTGTGCGGCTCAAGCCAGAAACCGTCGGCGTCCTGGGCGTATTCCAGGCGCACGAAGCTGGCCGCGAGGTCGGCCCCGGCGCCCGCCTCGATGGCCTGAACCACGCCGGATGACTGAAAGGCGTCGGCCACGGCGGCGCATTCGGCGAAGCGGGCGTTGTTCCCAGCGTTGAAATAGTGGCGCTCGTCGTTGTGAAGCTCACGCTTGCCCGAAACGCCGTGCAGATCGACCTTGGGAAACGGCAGCCGCCGCAGCGCCGTCGCCACCGCCGGCGGGAAGACGTCGGCCGCCATCCAATGGCGATATGGGTCGTCGAAGCGCCGGGCCCCCGCCAGGCTGGCGACCAGCGACGCCGTCACCGCCGCGGTGAGGTCCGTCCGCGAAGACCTTCTAGCCTCGGGCGCGCGCTCGCCATCCATGTTCGCCGCCTTCCAGGTCGGGGTTGAACGCAACGACGCCATCGTCGGCTCAAAGTGCGGCGAAAGCGCGCCGCTTCTAGCCGAGGCGGCCGTCGGCGTCGATGTTTGTCCGCCATGCGCGGCGATTGACTTGCCGGCCTTAATCCCTATGTTCGCCTCGCCCGAGCATCGGTTCCGAGCGCGCATCTTTCGCACCGGGTCATCCTAGCGCTCGCTGCAATTCAAGGCATGACAGATTTCGCGGACCTGGGGCTGAGCGCCCCGACTCTTCAAGCGGTCGCCGACACCGGCTACACCGTCGCCACCCCCATACAGGCCCAGGCCATTCCGGTGGTTCTCGCCGGCCGCGACGTGCTGGGCATCGCCCAGACCGGCACCGGCAAGACCGCCGCCTTCACCCTGCCGATGATCGATCGACTGGTCGCCGGCCGCTCCAAGGCGCGCATGCCCCGCTCGCTGGTGATCGAGCCGACCCGCGAGTTGGCCGACCAGGTGGCGATGGCGTTCGACAAATATTCCAAGGGCCAGAAGCTCACCTGGGCGCTGCTGATCGGCGGGGTGTCGTTCGGCGACCAGGATATGAAGCTCGACCGCGGCGTCGATGTGCTGATCGCCACCCCCGGGCGCCTGCTCGACCATTTCGAGCGTGGCAATCTGCTGCTGAACGGGGTTCAGATCATGGTGGTCGACGAGGCCGACCGGATGCTCGACATGGGTTTCATCCCCGATCTCGAACGCATCTTCAAACTGACGCCGGTGAAGAAACAGACCCTGTTCTTTTCGGCCACCATGCCGCCGGAGATCACCCGGCTGACCAAGCAGTTCCTCCACGATCCGGTCCGCATCGAGGCCTCGCGTCCGGCCACCACGGCCGACAACATCGCCCAGCACATCGTGCGCGTCCCCTCGGCCGATCCTGGAACCAAGCGGTTGGCCCTGCGCACCCTGGCCGGGGCGGCGAACGTCAAGAACGGCATCGTCTTTTGCAACCGCAAGTCGGAAGTCGATGTCGTCGCCAAGTCACTGAAGAAACACGGCTTCGACGCCTCGCCCATCCATGGCGATCTCGACCAGACCATGCGCACCCGCACCCTGGAGGCGTTCCGCAGCGGCGAGCTGAAACTGCTGGTGGCCTCCGACGTGGCCGCCCGGGGCCTCGATATTCCCGATGTCAGCCACATCTTCAACTACGACGTGCCCCACCACGCCGACGACTATGTCCACCGCATCGGCCGCACCGGCCGGGCCGGCAAGTCGGGCGACACCTTCATGCTGGTGACCCCGGCCGACGGGCGCGCGCTCGACAAGGTGCTCAAGCTGATCGGTCAGGCGCCCGACGAGGTCACCCTCGATGTCGACTGGAGCCTGGCCAAGGCCGACATCCGCCCGCGCGGCGGCCGATCGGACCGGGCCCCGGCCAGCCGCGGCGCCCGGGATCGCAGCCGAGGCCGACCCGCCTCCGAGACCTCTGTGGCCTCCATGGAGCCGGCGGTTCCCACGCCCGCGCCAGTTGCCGCGACGCCCGAAGCGCCGCTTGAAGCGTCGCCGGGTTCGGCGCCCGTTTCCCATGCCTCGCCGCCCACCGCCGAGCGTCCCCGCCGCGGTCGCGGGCGGCGCGAGCGCAGGCCCGCCGAGCAGAGCGCGCCCAGGCCCCAGGCCACGCCGGAACGCGCCCCCGAACGTCCCCTGGAACGCTTAGGGGAACGACCAGACCACGGGCGCCGACGCGGCGTCCAGCCGGTCACCCCTCGCGGTGACGACGACCGCCGCGTCGTCGGTTTCGGCGCCGATCTGCCCGCCTTCCTCGCCCGACCCGCCCCAGCACCATCGGCGACGCCCGAGGAATAGGCCTTTTCGCGTTCAGCGCAGCCGCGCGGCGTGGAAGGCCAGATGGTCGGCGATGAAGGTGGCGATGAAGAAGTAGGAGTGGTCGTAGCCGTCCCTCATCCGAAAGGTAAGTTTCTGGCCGCCCCGCGCGCAGGCTTCCGCCAGGAGCGCCGGCTGGAGCTGGTCGTCCAGAAATGGATCGGCGGCCCCCTGATCGACCAGGATATCGTCGAAGCGCCCCCGAAACCGTCCTTGGGCCGCGCCGTCCTCGATCAAGGCCGTGGCGTCATGGGCGCGCCACAGGGCGCGGTCGGGACCGAGATAGGCGGTGAACGCCTTGCGGCCCCAGGCGCAGCGTGACGGCGCGGCGATCGGGGCCAGGGCCGAGACGGCGGCGAAGAGGCCCGGATGGCGCAGCGCCAGGGTCAACGCCCCGTGGCCGCCCATGGAATGGCCGAACAGCCCTCGCCGCGAGGACGCCAGCGGGAAATTCGCCTCCACCGCCTCGATCAAATCGCCGGTGACGTAGGACTCCATCTGGAAATGCGCCGCCCACGGCGGCTGGGTGGCATCGACATAGAAGCTCGCGCCCTGCCCCAGATCGTAGGCGGGATCGTCCGGCACGCCCTGGCCGCGCGGGCTGGTGTCGGGCGCCACCACGGCCAGCCCGAGCCGCGCCGCCTCGCGATACGCGCCGCCCTTCACGGTGAAATTATCCTCCGTGCAGGTGAGGCCCGAGAGCCAGATCACATAGGGATGCGGACCCTCCCCCGGCGGCAGAAAGATCGTGAGGCGCATGGACGTGCCGGTGGCGCGCGAGGCGTGACGGCCATAGGCGAGGTCGCCGCCGAACACCCGATGGCGGGCGGTGATCTCCACGGCGAAGCCCTCGGACATTACCTGACGATCGCGCCGCTCAGATACTTGCGGATCGCCCCGCCGTAGGGCGGTCGCAGGGCCTTGAGTTGGGGCAGATCCTTCTTGATCTGGGTGTAGATCGCCTTCTTGTGGCTGAACTCGCGGAAGCCGTCAAAGCCGTGATAGCTGCCCATCCCCGAGGGGCCGACGCCGCCGAACGGCAAGTCCTCCTGAGCCACGTGGAAGACCACGTCATTCACGGTGACCCCGCCCGACATGGTCTCGGCGAGCACTTGCTCACGCTCGCCCTCGTCCTGGCCGAAGTAATAAAGCCCCAGCGGCCGATCATGGGCGTTCACATAGGCCAGGGCTTCATCCATGGAGGCGTAGCCCTTCACCGGTAGGACCGGCCCGAAGATCTCCTCTTGCATGACCTTCATGTCATCGGTGGGATCGACGATCAGGGTCGGGGCGATCTTGCGGTGTTCCTGCTGGGTGAGGTCTTCGCCGTCCGGCTTGAGTTCCACCACCCGCGCGCCGGCGGCGCGGGCCTCATCGACATAGCCCTTCAGCCGGTCAAAATGGCGCTGCGAGACGATCGCCGAATAGTCGGGATTGTCCTTCATGGTCGGGAACATGTGCTTAACCGCCCCCTCGGCTTCGCCGACAAAGGCGGCCACCCGGTCGGTGGGAACCAGGACATAGTCCGGGGCCAGGCAGATCTGGCCGGCGTTGAGGGTCTTGCCATTCATGATCCGGGCCGCGGCGGTCTTCAGGTCGGCCGAGCGGCCGAGAATCACCGGGCTCTTGCCGCCGAGCTCCAGGGTGAGCGGCGTTAGATTCTCAGCCGCCGCCTTCATCACGTGACGGGCGATCGAGGTGGCGCCGGTGAAGATCAGATGGTCGAAGGCGAGGCCGGCGAAGGCCTGGCCCACCTCCGGCCCGCCGGTGACCACCGCGATCTCCTCGGGCGAGAATACCGAGGCGAACATCCGCGCCATCAACTCCGACGTGGCCGGGGTGAATTCCGACGGTTTGATCATCGCCCGGTTGCCCGCCGCCAGCACCCCGGCCAGCGGCGTGAAGGTGAGGTTGACCGGGAAGTTCCACGGGCTGATCACCCCGACCACCCCTTTGGGCTGGAAGCGCACCTGCGCCTTGGCGCCGAAGAGGCCCAGGATCGCCGGCGTGGTCTTCCGCTTTTCCGGGCGCATCCACCGCGCCAGATTGGCCTTGGCGTGCTTGAGCGTGCCGATGGAGGCGGCGACGTCGGTGAAGGCGGTGGCCTCGCGCGAGCGCGCCCCGAAGTCGGCGTTCAGCGCCTCTTCGATCTCGGCGCGGTTATCGACCAGCAGGCCGATGCAGCGCTCGATGCGCTCGATGCGCTGCTCGGCATTGGGCGCCCCATCGCGCAGATGGGCGGCCTTCTGGCGGTCCAGAACGGTCTGCATGTTGTTGGCCATGGCGTTCTCCCTCGCCGCCACGATGGCGAGATCGCGCCGCGGGCGCAAGGGAGCGGCGATTTTCCGCTGGCGTTCCGCCGCGTCGGCTGGATGTATCTTAAGCAGCATAACCGCACGGAGGACGAACGTGGACTATCAGAAAATCAGGCTCGCCGTCGAAGACCGCGTGGCGACGGTCATCCTTTGCGATCCGGCGACTTTGAACGCGGCCGGCATCGACACGGTCAAGGAGCTGGCCGACGCGTTCGGACGCGTGGCGGCGGGCGAGGATGGCGCGCGGGCGGTGGTGTTGACCGGCGAGGGGCGCGGCTTCTGCTCGGGGGCCAATCTCGCCGGCGGCGGCGCGGCGGGGCGGCCGGCGGGCGCGGACGGGCGGCCGGACGCCGGCAATGCCCTGGAGAGCCACTACAATCCCTTCGTCACTCTGATGCGCGATTTTCCCATGCCCATCGTCACGGCGGTGAACGGGGTGGCGGCTGGGATCGGCTGTTCGCTCGCCCTGATGGGCGACATCATCGTGGCCGCCAAGAGCGCCTATTTCCTCCAGGCCTTCCGCCGCATCGGCCTGGTCCCCGACGGCGGCTCGACCTACCTTCTGCCGCGCATGATCGGCCGCGCCCGGGCCATGGAAATGGCCCTGCTCGGCGAGCGGGTTCCGGCGGCCAAGGCCCTGGAATGGGGCCTGATCAACCGCGTCGTCCCCGACGCCGAGCTGATGGGTGAAGCGCGCGCCCTGGCCCTCGAACTGGCCGAAGGGCCCAAGGCGCTCGGACTGATCCGCAAACTGATGTGGCAGAGCCTCGACGCCGAGTGGTCCGAGCAACTCGGAAACGAACGTGACACCCAGCGTCTCGCCGGCAAGACCGAGGATTTCCTGGAGGGAGTGCGGGCGTTCCTGGAGAAGCGACCGGCGAAGTTCACGGGGCGATGAAGGGCCTTCAAGTAAGACTTGTCGCGGCGTTTGCATCCGCACTCACCACACGTTATGACGACGTTATAACTTGGGTGGAGATGGCACCATGCGAAGCGCCGTCCGCAGGATGGGAAATTCATCGGGCGTGATCATTCCCAAGCCCCTGCTGATAGAGATCGGGGCCAAGGCGGGCGATGACGTGGAAATGCTTGTGGAGGCCGGGCGGATCGTGATCGCGCCGATCCATGCCCATCCCCGCGCCGGTTGGGCGGACGATGCCAAGCGGCTGGCCGAGGCCGGCGATGATGAACTGGTCTGGCCTGAATTCGCCAATGCCGACGATGGCGCCCTGACGTGGTGAAGGATGGGGTGATGAGGCGCGGCGAGGTCTGGCTTACGGCGCTCGATCCGACCGTCGGGAGTGAAATCCAGAAGACCAGGCCATGCCTCATCGTCTCGCCGCCCGAGATGCACGATCATCTCAGGACCGTCCTCGCCGCGCCCATGACGACGGGAAGTCGCGCCGCGGCCTTTCGCGTACCGGTCAAATTCCAGGGCCGGGACGGTCTCATCCTGTTGGATCAGGTCCGCGCTCTCGACAAGAACCGCCTTGTCCGGCGGCTCGGAGCCGTCCCGCCGGCGACGTTGAAGGCGACACTCAGATTGTTGGGAGATATCTTCGCAGAGTAATGTTGTCTGGGTTCGGCTGGCGACTCCAAAAGCGTGGTCGCTATAATTTGAAAATCATCATCGAAATTTCAACTGAATTACGCAAAAGAACGTGTCGTCATTGCAATTAATTCTTAATCCGGATAGATTCATGCTGCAATAACAGCGGATAGCTGCGTCAATGGTTGGGTGACATCTCCAGGAAAAATTGGTATATCGATTTATCATTCCGCCAGTGCCGACGTAGATCTCGATTAGTGCTGTTGGCCGCTGTTCTTCGACCCACTCGAGAAACTCCCCAAGCCTGTTCTCTGCCAGCATCATGGCCCGCGCCTCGATATTCTGCTTCGGTCATCGATTAGAGGTAGGCCTGAAAACTCTTGGCTTCCCTACTCCGCTGTTCCCGCCGGCATGATCGTCACGCTCTCGCCGCAGCCACACGCATCCGTCTGGTTCGGATTGCGGAACACGAACTTCGACGCCAGCCGCGTCACCTCGTAGTCGATCTCCGTCCCGATCAGGAACAGCACCGCCTTGGGTTCGATGAGGATGGTGACGCCCTTGTCTTCCACCACTTCGTCAAGTGGATGCGCGGCGGCGGCGTATTCGAGGACATATTCCTGGCCGGCGCAGCCGCCGTTCTTCACCCCGACCCGCAGGCCGGCGTAGGGCGCTTCCGCGCGGTCCATGATCTCGCGCACGCGGCCGGCGGCGGCGTCGCTCAGGGTGACCACCTTGGGGCGCGGGCGGCGGGCGCGGGGTTCGACGGCGATTTCCATGGGGCTAGAACATGTTCAGTTCGAGTTTCGCTTCGTCGGACATCAGGGAGGGGTCCCACGGCGGCTCGAAGATCAGGTTGACGGTGCAGGCGGTGACCTCGGGGATCTTGACCACGGCGTCATGCACCCAACCCGGCATTTCGCCGGCCACCGGGCAGCCGGGGGCGGTCAAGGTCATGTCGATGGCCACCGCCTTTTCGTCGGAGACATCGACCTTATAGATCAAGCCCAGCTCATAGATGTCCACCGGGATTTCCGGATCGAACACCGTCTTGAGCTGCTCGACCAGCCGATCGGTCAGGGCGTCGAGCTCCGCCCGCGGGATGGCGGAGGCCGTCTGGTCGGGAATGTGAGCCGCGTCATCCATAAGGTTTAAGATCTGGCATCAGGCGAAAAAGGTCCGGGTCTTGATCAGGGCATCGACGAAGGCGTCGGCCTCGTCCACGGTGTTATATAGGGCGAACGAAGCGCGGGCGCTCGACGTGACGCCGAAGCGCCGCATGAGGGGTTCGGCGCAGTGGGTTCCGGCCCGCACCGCGATCCCGTAGCGGTCGAGAATCTGGGCGATGTCGTGGGCGTGGGCGCCCTCGACGTTGAAGGCGAAGATGGCCCCCTTGCCGGACGCCGTGCCGATCTCGGTGAACCAGTTGGCGCCGTTGAGGCGGTCTTTCACGCGGGCGTAGAGGGCGTGTTCGTGGGCGGCGATGGCCTCGCGGTCCAGGCTCTCCAGCCAGGCGATGGCGGCGCCGAGGCCGATCGCCTCTAGAATGGGCGGGGTGCCGGCCTCGAAGCGGTGCGGCGGATCGGCGTAGGTTATGGCGTCGAGGGTAACGGTCTCGATCATCTCGCCGCCGCCCTGATAGGGGGGCATGGCGGCCAGAAGGTCGGCCTTGCCCCAGAGAGCCCCGACGCCGGTCGGGCCGTAGAGCTTGTGGCCTGAAAAGACGTAGAAATCGGCGTCCAGCGCCTGAACATCCACCGCCCCGTGGACCACCGCCTGAGCGCCGTCGATGAGGGTGAGCGCGCCGGCGGCGTGGGCGTCGGCGACGATCTCGGCGACTGGATTCACCGTGCCCAGCACATTGGACATGTGGCTCACCGCCACCATCCGCGTCTTCGGCCCCAGCAGGGCGCGGTAGGCCGCCAGATCGAGCCGGCCGTCGTCGGTGGCGGGGATGAAACGCAGGACGACGCCCGCTCGTTCGCGCAGGAAATGCCAAGGGACGATGTTGGCGTGGTGCTCCATTTGCGAGAGCACGATTTCGTCGCCGGCCTGGAGGGAGCGGCCCCACGACGAGGCCACCAGATTGATCGCCTCGGTGGCGCCCTTGGTGAACACGATTTCCGAGGCGCTGGCGGCATTGATCAGCCGCCGCACCGCTTCGCGCGCGCCCTCGTAGGCTTCGGTGGCCTCATTGGCGAGGGTGTGCACGCCGCGGTGGACGTTGGCGTAGGCGGATTCGCTGGCGCGGGTCATGGCCTCCATGACGGCGCGCGGCTTCTGGGCCGAGGCGGCGCTGTCGAGGTAGATCAGCGGATGGCCGTTCACCCGGCGCTGAAGAATCGGGAACTGGGCGCGGGCGACCGCAACGTCGAAGCTCATGCGGCGACCCCCAACTGGGCGGCGACCCAGGCGTGGGCGGCGGCGCGGGCGCCGACGTCTTCAATGCGATCCGCGACCTCTCCAACGAAGGCCTCCATCAACATGGCCCGCGCCTGGGCGTCCGGAATGCCGCGCTGGCGGGCGTAGAACAGGGCCTCCTCGTCCAGGGCGCCGACCGTGTTGCCGTGGGCGCAGACCACGTCGTCGGCGTAGATTTCCAGTTCCGGCTTGGCGTCCACCTCGGCGCGATCCGACAGGATCAGGGCGTGGTGGCCCATGCGGGCGTCGGTCTTGTCGGCCCCCGGGGAGACCACGATCCGACCTTGGAAGACGCCGCGCGCCTGGTCGCGCACCACGCCCTTGACCATCTGGTCGGTGACGCCGTCGATACCGGAATGGGTGACGACGGTGGTGATGTCGGCGTGGCGCCGGCCCTCCAGGAGATAGAGGCCGTCGAGGCGAACCGACGCCCCGGCGCCGGGATGGCTGACGCGGGTTTCCAGGCGCTGCCGCTTGGCGCCGGTTGTCAGGACGGTCTGGACGAGGCGGGCGGCGGGGCCAAGGACGATGTCCGCTCTGGACACCGAGACGGCGTCTTCGGAGTCGGCGGCCACGACCATGCGGTGCAACGCCGCCCCGCGCCCCACGGTGATCTGGAGATCCACTTCGGCGAAAGAGTCGGCCGCCCCCTCATAGCGCTCGGAGAGCATGAGCCGGGCGGCCTCGCCGATCTCGATGGCGATGCGAGAGACATGGGCGCCGGCGTGGGCGGAGACGAAAGCGAGGTCGATGCGGCGCGTCTCGCCGGCCGGAACGATCAGGCGTTCCATCCTCACCGGCGACGGCCTTGGCAGGGCGCGGATCAGGCCGCGCAGATCCGTCCACCGCCAGTCCTCGTCGCGGCGCGACGGAAGTTCGGCCAGATCGCCGGTCTCGATGGCGCGGGCCAGGCTCACGCGGCGCTTTCCAGGGCATATTTGTCGTAGCCCTCGGCCTCCAGGGCGTGGGCGAGCTCGGGTCCGCCCGAGGCGACAATGCGGCCCGCCGCCAGCACATGCACCCGGTCGGGGCGGATGTGGTCGAGGAGGCGCTGGTAGTGGGTGATGATCAGCATGGCGCGGTCGGCCGAGCGCATGGCGTTGACCCCATCGGCGACGATGCGCAGGGCGTCGATGTCGAGGCCGGAGTCGGTCTCGTCCAGAATCGCCAAGCGCGGGGAAAGCACCGCCATTTGAAAGATTTCCATGCGTTTCTTCTCGCCGCCGGAGAAGCCGACATTGAGGCCGCGTTTGAGCATGTCGAAGTCGATCTTGAGCGCGGCCGCCTTGGCGCGGGCCAGGCGCAGGAAATCGGGGGCGGAAACCTCCGCCTCGCCGCGCGCCTTGTGCTGGGCGTTGAGGGCGGTACGCAGGAAGGTCAGGGCCGGAACGCCGGGGATTTCGGTGGGGTACTGGAACGACAGGAAGACGCCCCTCGCCGCCCGCTCGTTCGGCTCAAGGGCCAGCAGATCCTCGCCGTCCAGGATGACGGTTCCGGCGGTGACCTCATACCCCGGCCGCCCGGCCAGGGCGTAGCTGAGCGTCGATTTCCCCGCCCCGTTCGGCCCCATGATGGCGTGAACCTCGCCGGCGGGAATTTCCAGGGAAAGGCCGTCAAGGATGGGCTTGGCATCGACGACGACGTGGAGGTTTTGGATGGAGAGCATGGGTTTTATGTGAAATCTCAAATCGGCCGGGTTGGCGCCAGAAACTCCAGCCGGTTGCCAAAGGGGTCGAAGATGAAGGCGCGGGCGTGGCCGGGGAGCGCGGAATCGTCCACCACTTCGAAGCCGGCGGCACGGGCGCGCTCGGCGAGGGCGGCTACGTCATCCACGCGAAAAGCGATGTGGGCCTTGCGGGCGGGGTGGAAATCCGCCTCGACGCCCAGATGGACCTTGAGCGGCCCGCGCTCGAACCAGCAGCCGCCGCGCCTGGCCATCTCCGCCGGCTTGGGCTGTTCGACCAGGCCCAGCAGGCTGGCGTAGAACGCCCGCGCCTTCTCTTCGCCGCCGAGCGGAATGGCGAGCTGGACGTGGTCGATAGCTTCGAGGGTCACCCGACGCTCCCCTCGAGCGAGATGGCCACCAGCTTCTGCGCCTCCACGGCGAATTCCATGGGGAGTTCCTGGAGGACATCCTTGACGAAGCCATTGACCAGGAGTTGCACCGCCTCCTCCTGGGGAAGGCCGCGCTGCATGGCGTAGAAAAGCTGGTCGTCGGAAAGCCGCGTGGTGGTCGCCTCGTGCTCGAACTTGGCCGAGGCGTTGCGCGCCTCGATGTAAGGGGTGGTGTGGGCGGCGCAGTGTTTGCCGATCAGCAGCGAGTCGCACTGGGTGAAGTTGCGCGCCCCCTTGGCCTTGGGGTGGGCGGAGACCAGGCCCCGATAGGTGTTGGACGAGCGGCCGGCCGAGATGCCCTTGGAGACGATCCGCGAGCGGGTGTTCGCCCCCAGATGGATCATCTTGGTGCCGGTGTCGGCCTGCTGGCGGTTGTTGGTGATGGCGATGGAGTAGAATTCGCCGCTGGAGCCCTCGCCGCGCAAAATGCAGGAAGGATATTTCCAGGTGATCGCCGAGCCGGTCTCGACCTGGGTCCACGAGACCTTGGAGCGGTCGCCGCGACAATCGGCGCGCTTGGTGACGAAGTTGTAGATGCCGCCCTTGCCGTCCTTGTCGCCCGGATACCAGTTCTGCACCGTGGAGTATTTGATCTCGGCGTCGTCCA
>JBBRPN010000039.1:0-25152 GCA_038227925.1 Caulobacterales bacterium
TCGGCGTCACCGACAAATACTGGATGACCGCCTTCATCCCCCCGCAAGCCGAGCGCATCGACGCCAAGATCCGCGCCGCCACCGACGCCGCCGGCGTCGATCTCTACGAGGCCGCCTACCTGGCGCGGGCGCGTTCCATCGCCCCCGGCGGCCAGATCGTCGAAGTCACCCATCTGTTCGCCGGCGCCAAGACGGTTCCGGTGCTCAAGGCCTACCAGAAAGCCCTCGGCATCCCGCGCTTCGACGACGCGGTGGATTGGGGAATCCTGTTCTTCCTCACCAAGCCGATTTTTTCCCTGCTCGAATTTTTCTACCAACTGGTCGGCAATTTCGGCGTCGCCATCCTGATGCTGACGGTGGTCATTCGCCTGATCACCTTCCCCTTGGCCAACAAGGGGTTCGAGATGGGCGTCAAGATGAAGAAGATCCAGCCCGAATTGAAGGCGTTGCAGGCCAAAAACAAGGACGACCCGGCCGCCCAGCAGAAGGCGATGATGGCCCTCTACGCGCGCGAGAAGGTCAATCCGGTCACCGGCTGCCTGCCGATCCTGTTTCAGATTCCGGTGTTCTATTCGCTCACCAAGCTGTTCACCGTAACCATCGAGATGCGCCACGCGCCGTTTTTCGGCTGGATCCACGATCTCTCGGCGCGCGATCCCACCACCATCGTCAATCTGTTCGGCCTCATTCCGTGGGATCCCTCGACGGCGCCCCTGATCGGCGGCCTTCTGGGCGGGGTGCTGCATGTGGGCGTCTGGCCGCTGGCCTATGGGCTGGTCACCCTGCTCAGCCAGTCGATGACCCCCCAGACCGGCATCGACCCCACCCAGCAGATGCTGTTCAAACTGATGCCGATCCTGTTCACCTTCATTCTGGCTCAATACGCCGTGGGCCTGCTGATCTATTGGACGTGGAGCGGCCTGATCACCATCGTGCAGCAGTATGTGATGATGCGGCGATTCAAGGTGGAAAATCCCATCGACGATTTCCTGGGCCGGTTCTCCGCCAAACCCGAGACGTCCGGGTGACCGAAGACCCGGGCCGTGCGCTGGACCCCGGCGGCTTCGACGCCGCCGAGATCGACGTGGCGAGGGTGCTGTTCGCCAGACCAATCGAGTTCATCATGGGCGCGGTGGCCATGGAGGCCCTGCCGCCTTCTGATCTCCCCGAAATCGCCTTCGCTGGTCGCTCCAACGTCGGCAAGTCGTCCCTGATCAACGGCCTGGTGAATCGTCACCGGCTGGCCCGCGCCTCCACCGCGCCGGGGCGCACCCGGGAGATCAACTTCTTCCTGTTGGACGGGCGCCTGCGGCTGGTCGATCTGCCGGGCTACGGCTTCGCCAAGGTGTCACGGGCCGCGACGCGCAAGTTTCAGGATCTCGGGCGGGCCTATCTGCGCGGCCGGCCCAACCTCAAGCGGGTCTATCTGCTGATCGACGCCCGCCGTGGCCTGGGACCACCCGACGCCGACGCCCTCGACGCCCTGGACAAGTCCGCCGTCTCCTATCAGATCGTGCTCACCAAGGCCGACAAGCTGAAGGCCGGCGAGGCGGACGCCATGGCCGCCGCCACCCTCGCCGCCGTCTCCCGGCGCCCCGCCGCCTTCCCCCGCGTGGTCGCCACCTCGGCGGAAAACGGGGACGGCATGGCGGATCTGCGGGCCGAGATCGCCCGGGCGGCCTTTCCGTGACCGTCGACGCCAAAGACACGGGTCGGCCCGGAGGCGCCGATCTGCGTCACGTCGAGACCTGGCTCTTCGACTTGGACAACACCCTCTATCCGCGCGAATCGGGGCTGGGGGCGCTGATGGAGCCGCGCATCACCGCCTTCGTCATGGAGGCGACCGGCCTGCCGCGCGATCAGGCGTATGCCCTTCAGAAACGCTATCTGGCCGAAGAGGGCCTGACCCTGCGCGGCCTGATGACCCACCACGACGTCGATCCTGACGCCTACCACGCCCGCTTCCACGATATCCCGCTGGAGGGCCTGGACCGCGACGAGGCGCTCAGGGCCGCCCTCGCCCGCCTGCCCGGCCGGCGGCTGATCTTCACCAACGCCGACGCCGTCCACGCCGAGCGGGTGATCGAGCGGCTGGGGCTGAGCGGCCTGTTCGACGATGTCTTCCACATCGGCTCGGCCGCCTTTTCGCCCAAGCCCTCGGCGCGCGCCTTCGAGGCGATCGTGGAGGCCCACGCCATCGCGCCCAAGGCCACCGCCTTTTTCGAGGACGCCGAGCGCAACCTCGCCCCCGCCGCCGCCCTGGGGATGACCACGGTGCTGGTCGGCGCCCACGCGACCGCCTCCACCGCGCCCTTCGTCGATTTTCGCACCGAGCGGCTGGCCCCCTTCCTGGCCGCCGCCGCCATCAAGGAGCCGCCCTGACATGGCCGATCTCACCCTATCGGACCTCCAGGCCGAGATCGAAGCCGGCTGGGAGGCGCGCGAGTCGCTCGGCCCAAAGACCCGCGGCCCGATCCGCACCGCCGTCGAGGAGACGCTGCATCGCCTCGACACGGGCGAGACGCGGGTGGCGGAAAAGCACGGCGGCGCCTGGGTCGTGCGCCCTTGGCTCAAACAGGCCATCCTTCTCTCCTTCCGCCTCAGCCCCAATGTCGTCATGCGGGCCGGCGCCCTGGGGGGCGGGATCGGCCCGTGGTGGGACAAGATTCCCGGCAAGTTCGAGGGTTGGGACGAGGCCCAGTTCGAGGCCGCCGGCTTCCGCGCCGTGCCCGGCGCCATCGTGCGGCGCGGCGCCTTCATCGGCCGGGACGCGGTGCTGATGCCCTCGTTCGTGAACATCGGCGCCTATGTCGGCGAGCGGACCATGATCGACACCTGGGCCACCGTCGGCTCCTGCGCCCAGATCGGCGCCGGCGTCCACATCAGCGGCGGGGCGGGGATCGGCGGGGTGCTGGAGCCCCTGCAGGCCGCGCCGACCATCGTCGAGGACGGCTGCTTCATCGGCGCCCGCTCCGAGGTCGCCGAAGGGGTGGTGGTCGGCGAGGGCGCGGTGCTCTCCATGGGCGTCTTCATCGGCGCCTCGACGAGGGTGATCGACCGCCAGAGCGGCGAGACCCACCGAGGCCGCGTCCCCCCCTATGCGGTGGTGGTCCCCGGCGCCACGCCCGACCCCCACGGCGCGGGCCCCAGCCTCGCCTGCGCGGTGATCGTCAAGACGGTGGACGCCCGGACACGGGAGAAGACGGGGATCAACGAACTGCTGCGGGAGTGAGGGGACGGACGAAACGTCACGTTCGTCTCAGGACCGACGTTCGCCTCGCGGGTTAGGGAGTGGCTGGTTTTGACTCGCGGCGGCCATTTGAGAGGTCCGCTCCTTGGCCAGGATGTCGGGAAAAGGAGTTTAATATCCGCCTGCGAGAGTAGCGTGGGCCCGTCCGTCGAACGAGGCCCGCTACCTGACCCGGGTGAACACATAAAATCATTTGTCGCGCGATCCTCCGAAGACATGAGGGCTTGAGCCTGCTCGCTTGATTCGTCCCCTCGCAGCGGATCGGGTAAGCTTCTGCCACGAAGAGATTGGGGACGGGCGATGACCGGGAATCAACGAAGAGCACTCCCCCTCGTGATCGCAGCGCTGGGGGTTATTTGCGCTGGCCGATCTGACGCTAGATCGATGTACTTCCTAGGCGAAACCGGCAACGCGGTGATCTTGGCCGACAAAGATACGATTGTCGGTGATGGCCACCATGCGGCGATCTGGAGCGTAATCGTGCCATTCTCGCCTCGTCGGGAAACCGAGAGCGACCAAAACACGCAGTACAACTATACACTTGAGAAATTCGGCTTTGACTGCGATAGGCGACAGTTTATTGACGGTCCGGTGATCGATTACCGCTTGAACGGCGATCTCGTCCGGAATAACACCGCTCCTTTGACGCAAGGATATACTGCTATAGTCCCTGGGAGCAACGCCGAAGTTCTATTCAAAATTTCATGTAAGGGGGAGACGATTGGTGATGGACCGGTCGTCGGCACAAATCGGGAGATCGTTCTACAGCTCTATGCGCACCAGCGTGTGCGAAGGGGCCATCGCTGATGAGAACCGCTTTGATTGCCGGGCCTTTGAATTTGTCTAAGCGTCGAGCTTGCATCGTTCGCTGTGCCGGGAAGTCCGCTATGCGCCGAAAGCAGACGACGGCCCGCGCGAGGTAGTGTCCTGTTTCCCGGCGGCCGTGAAGGTCCGCTGCTGGCTCCAAGCTGGCGGATCTGGTCAGTGGTTCAGCGAGTCGCCAGTGCCTCGCGGACCGCGCTCGCGAACGATCGCATCTCTGCCTGGTCACCCACCAGTTGGTTGCGCGACGTACGAGGGATCTCGAGCTGCACGCCGGCGCCGGTCGTGCCACGGTTGCAGATGTTCGTGATCTCTTGGCCGGGCAGTGCATGGCCGCTAGCCAGCGGTGGGAAGCCCGCCGCCCTCAAGGACGAGGCGATCGCATCGCGCAGCGCTTCATCGCGCCCACCCATCCAAATAGTCCTCGGTTCAGCGTGATCAGCGCGGCCGTGCACGGCGACCGCTGTAGCGGCGGTGCTGACCAGCGCCAACGCCTGTGGCTCATCGAAACAGCTGGATGTTATGTGCAAGTCGCAGTGCGCTCGGCCGGGCAACAGGCCCTCGAAGCAGTAGAGGGAGTAGTCTTCTCCGGCAATCGCTTCGGCAATCTCCGACGAGCCCAGTTCGATCATACCGCCGTGCGGAGCCACCAATACTATCGATGTCGCGCGATCTCTTAGACGAATGCGATAGTCGACATCCAACCTCTCTTTCGCGGCCAGGGCCACGAAACTCGGGTATCTGTCCGCCATGGTCCCTGCTCTCGTTCCAGGACAGCTTCAGCCGGGTCACGGTCAATGTCCACCTTCAGGCAAGTACCCAACGTCCGCAATTGGCGCATCTCGGAACGTTCGGCCATGGCCCATCCCCGCGGGGCGAGACAAGACGCGCGTGGAAGATCGCGGCATCCTCTTATCGACCCTCGCCCCCTACCGCTCCGCCTTCGCATACGCCGTCCCGTCCCGCCGCCGGTAATGGTCCTCGCCGGGCCTCGCGATCATGTCGATGTCCGGGTAGTCGCAGGCGTCGCGGGCGGGATCGCTGTTGCCGACTTCCAGGACCGTCGCGTCGCGGCCCGAGCGGTTGATCAGGTGGTGGCCGTCGGGGTCGCCGGCCTTGAAGGCGGCGCAGTCGCCGGCGCGCAGTATCTCTTCGCCGGCGTCGGTGATGAGGACCACTTCACCCTCCACCACCCACACGAACTCGTCCTCGTGGGTGTGCCAGTGGCGCTGGCTGGACCAGGCGCCGGGCGGCAAGGTCAGCAGGTTCACCCCGAATTCGGTCAGCCCGCCGGCGTGGCCGAGGCGCTTGCGCACCCGCCCCAGGCAGGGTTCCCGGTGCGGCGGCGGGTAGTTGGTGCCGGCGCTGACCGGCGCGGCGGCGAGATCGATCTTCTTCATGGGCGGGAGCCTCCTCGAAATTTGCGGCGATCGTCGCGCCAGCCTAAGGCAACGGCGATGGAAGACGCCATCCCCCTCGATCCCGTCGCCCTGACCCAGGCCCTGATCCGCCGCCCCTCGGTCACTCCGGCCGACGGCGGGGCCATGGATGTGGTGCAAGGGGCGCTGGAGGGCCTGGGCTTCGCCTGCCGGCGGATGCGGTTCGGCGACATCGAAAACCTCTATGCGCGGCGGGGAACAGGCCGCCCCAATCTGTGCTTCGCCGGCCACACCGACGTGGTGCCGCCGGGCGACGCGGCGGCCTGGACGCACGGTCCGTTCGAGGCGACGCTCGAGGGTGGGGTGCTGTTTGGGCGCGGCGCCGTCGATATGAAAAGCGCCATCGCCGCCTTCATCGCCGCGGCGGCGGCCACCATCGCCACGGGCGAACCGGCCGGCTCGATCTCGCTGCTGATCACCGGCGACGAGGAGGGGGTGGCCGAGCACGGGACCAAGGCGGTGGTCGCGGCCCTGGCCACCGAGGGCGAAGTCATCGATCACTGCCTGGTCGGCGAGCCGACTTCCGGCACCGTGCTCGGCGACACGATCAAGATCGGCCGGCGCGGCAGCATCGGGGCGGAGATCGCCGTCGAGGGGGTGCAGGGCCATGTCGCCTACCCGCAGCGCGCCGCCAACCCGGTTCCGGTGATGATCGCCCTGTTGGCCAGACTCCAGGCGCGGGTGCTGGACGAGGGCCACGAGGGTTTCCAGCCCTCGAACCTCGAGATCACCACCGTCGACGTGGGCAACCCCGCCGGCAATGTGATTCCGGCCAGGGCGACGGCGCGGCTCAACATCCGCTTCAACCCGGCCCACAGTGGAGACAGCCTCGCCGCCTGGCTTGTGGAGGAAGCAAGAGTGGCGGGCGACGGCTTTTCCGGCCGGGTGATCCTGACGCCTCGAATCAGCGGCGAAGCGTTTTTGACCGAACCCGGTCCCTTCACCGCCGTGGTCGCCGGCGCGGTGGAGGCGGTGACCGGCGTCAGGCCGGAGCTTTCCACCACCGGCGGCACGTCGGACGCCCGCTTCATCCGCGCCTTGTGCCCGGTGGTGGAGTTCGGCCTGGTCGGCGCCACCATGCACGCGGTGGACGAGCGGGCGCCGGTGGCCGAGATCAGAACGCTCGCGGCGATCTACGAGCGGCTGATCGACGACTATTTCACCGCGTTTTCTTCGTAGTCCACCGCCGTCAGGCAGAGCCCCGCCGCCGGGGCCACCGGGCCGCAGCGGGCCCGGTCGCGCGCCGCCAGCGCCGCCGCCAGATCGCCGGCCGTCCAGCGCCCCTGCCCCACCCAGACGAGAGAGCCGACCATGGAGCGGGCTTGGCGGTGCAGGAAGGAACGGGCGGCGAAAGCCAGCCGAACCTCCTCGCCCTCGCGCCAGACCTTGACCTCGTCGAGGGTCTTGACCGGCGAGGCGGACTGGCAGGCGGCGTCGCGGAAGGTGGTGAAGTCGTGATGGCCGACCAGAACCCGAGCGGCTTCGTTCATCACCCGCTCGTCGAGCGGCTTTTTGACATGCCACACCCGTCCACGCTCGAGGGCCGGCGGGGCGGCCCGGTTGAGGATGCGGTAGAGATAGCGCCGCCCCTTGGCCGAAAAGCGGGCGTGAAAGTCCTCGGGCGCGACAGCGGCCTGGGTGACGGCGATCGGCTCGGCGGTGAGATGGGCGTTGAGGGCGTTCCTCACCACCTCGACGGGCCAAGCCTTCTCCAGGTCGAAGTGGATCACCTGGGCGGCGGCGTGGACGCCGGTGTCGGTGCACCCGGCCCCGTGCAGCCGCGCGGTCTCGCCGCTGAACGCCGCGATCGCCCGCTCGATGGCGCCTTGAACCGTCGGCAGATCGCCCTGGGCCTGGAAACCCCGATAGGGCCCGCCGTCGTATTCGACCGTCAGCCGGTAGCGCGGCATCTAGGGTTGCGGCGCTAACAATTGACGCCGCCCGCTGATCCTTCTCTTCCCCCTCTGGGGGAAGTGGCGCGAAGCGCCGAAGGGGGCCGCCGGCGCCGGGGATGCAGCCCCCATCCCGGCCTTCGGCCGGACTTCCCCCAGAGGGGGAAGAGAAATGAGTTTAGCCAACCGTTCAACTCAGAACACTCCCAATGGGAACGGGAAAGCCGCGCAGAAACGCCGCCGCCTCCTGAGGCGCCCGCCCCTCCCGCTGGGCGCTGAGGATGCGCACCGCCCCGGTTCCGCAGGCGATCAGGAAGTTGTCATCGAGAACCCCGCCCGGCGCGCCGTCCGCCGGTTCGACGCGCGACAACAGCGCCTTCACCCGCATCGGCCCGCGTGGCGTGGGGGCCATGAACCAGGCGCCGGGAAAGGGCGACAGGCCGCGGATCTGGCGATCGACCTCGGGGGCGGGGCGGTCCCAGCGGATGCGCGCCTCACCAGGTTTCAGCTTTTTCGCGTAGGTCACACCTTCGGCCGGCTGGGGGGTTTCGCTCGCCTCGCCGCGTTCCACCCGCGCCAGGGTCTCGGCCATCAACGCCGCTCCGGCGCCGGCGAGGCGGTCGTGCAGGGTTCCGGCGGTGTCCAGGGCGGCGATCCGCGTCCTCGCCTCGCCCAGCACCGGCCCCTCGTCGAGACCCTCGGTCATCCGCATCACCTGGACGCCGGTGACCTCGTCGCCCGCCATGATCGCCCGCTGGATCGGGGCCGCACCGCGCCAGCGAGGCAACAGGGAGGCGTGGAGATTGAAGCTACCCAGGCGCGGTGCGTCGAGGACCTCGGTCGGCAGGATCTGGCCAAAGGCCACGACCACCGCCGCGTCGAGGGCAAAGGCCGCGAACGCCGCCACTTCGTCCGGCGCGCGCATGGAGACGGGCGTCCGCACCGCCAGCCCGCGCGCCTCGGCGAAGGCCTGAACCGGCGAGGGGCGCGCAAGCTGGCCGCGCCCGCGCGGGGCCGGCGGCTGGCTGTAGACGCAGGCGATCTCGTGGCCCGCTTCGATCAGGGCGGCGAGGGCGGGGACGGCGAAATCGGGGGTTCCGAGGAAGGCGAGGCGCAAGACCTCAGGCGTCCACGCGGGCCGCTTTGCGAACCTTGCTCACCGCCCGCTCGCGCTTGAGGCGCGACAGGTGGTCGATGAAGAGGACGCCCTCCAGATGGTCGATCTCATGCTGGATGCAGACGGCGTAGAGGCCCTCCGCGTCTTCCTCGACCGCCTCGCCGTGATAGTTCATGTAGTGGAGCCGCACCCTCGCCGGCCGCTCCACCTCGTCGTAAACGTCGGGCACCGAGAGGCAGCCCTCCTCGTAGGGCGCCGTCTCGTCCGAGGCCCACAGGATCTCCGGATTGACGAAATGCCGGGGGGCCGGCGGGTCTTCCCCCTTGGCCAGGTCCATGACGATGACGCGTTTGGGCACGCCCACCTGAATGGCCGCCAGCCCGACGCCGGGCGCGGCGTACATGGTCTCCAGCATGTCGTCCATCAGGGCGCGCAGAGCGTCATCCACGGCCGGCACGGGCGTGGATTTCCGCTTGAGGGCGGCAAGATCGCTATCGACAGTCAGAATACGGCGCAAACTCATGGCGCGGAGTTAGGCGCCGCCTCGACGAGCGTCAAGGCCGGCGCGTCCGGGGCGTCGATGGGCGCGAGCTTGGCCAGCGGGCGCACGGCGGTCTCCACCGGGGCCAATTCGACAAGTGTCCTGCCCTCGTGATCGGCCTGCAGATCCTCGAACCGGCGCGCCTGGGTCAGCACCTGGGTCTCCAGGGAGCCGACCAGCTGGTTGTAGCGGCCGGCGGCAATCTCCAGAGCCTTGCCCACGGCCTGGACGTGGCCGCCCATCGCCGAAAGGCGCTTGTAGAGCTCGCGGCCCAGGGCGGCGATGTGGGCGGCGTTGAGGCCCTGCTTTTCGATCCGCCAGCCATAGGCCACCGCCTTGCACAGGGCGAACAGGGTGGTGGGGGTGACCAGGATCACCTTGCGCTCCATGCCGTCGGTCATCAGCGCCGGCAGGGTCTCCAGCGCCATGGCGAGGAACCCGTCACCGGGCACGAACATGGCCACGAAGTCGGGAGAGAGCTCGAGCTTGTCCCAATAGGCGCGGGCGGCGAGGCTTTGAATGTGGGCGCGCAGGCTCTGGGCGTGACGGGCGAAGGCCGCCGCCCGCGCCGTCTCGTCGGCGGCGTCCTGCGCCTCCAGAAAGGCGGTCAAAGAGCATTTGGCGTCGATCACGAACAGGCCGCCCCCCGGCAGGCGGACGATCACGTCCGGCCGGTGCGCCGCGCCCTCGGCGTCCACATGGACCTGCTCCTCGAAGTCGATCCCCGCCTGCAGCCCCGCCATCTCCAGGACGTTGCGCAGCATCTGCTCGCCCCAGCGGCCCTGGACCCCCGCCCCCCGACGAAGGGCGGCCGACAGCTTGCGCGCTTCTTCCTGGGTAGCGACGGACGCCGACAGCAGCTGGTCGATCTGCGCCTTGAGACCCCCGGCCTGCTCGGCCCGCGCCTTCTCCGCCGCCGTCACCTGAGCCTCGAACTTGGCCAGGGTGTCGGCCACCGGCTTCAACTGCGCCTCGAGCTTGGTCTGGGCGAGGATGTCCTGGGCCTTGAATGTCTCCTCCGCCCGCTTGACCAGGCCCTCGGCGACGGCGTTGGCGACGATCGCCGCCTGGCCTTCGAGAAGGCCGGCGCCGGCCGCCGCTTGGCGCTCCAACAGGCTTGCCCGCAGTTCAGCCCGCGCCGCCCGAGCGCACTCGGCCACGGCCCAGAAGGCCATGGCGACCGTGCCGGCTGTGCCGAGGAGCGCGGCGACGAGGAGGATGGCGACGAGGTTCATGGTCCGTTCCCTTAGCCGGAGTCGGATGGGTTCGGCCAGAGGCTGTGTTTTGCTTTCCGCCGGCGCCCGGACGCGGTTATGCTGACGCCCTTCGTGGAGCGAGGGGGCGGTCACGGACATCACCTGCGTTATTCCGGCGTTCGAGAACCTCGAACTGCTGGCGCGCTGCCTGACGTCGGTGGCCGCGCAGCGGGACGTGGATCTGGAGATCGTGGTCACCGACGACTCGAAGTCCGGCTTGGCGCGGGATTTCGTGGCGAGCCTGGGGACGGCCGTCGCCCCTATTCGCTATCTGGACGGCCCCAGATCAGGCAATCCGATCGACAATTGGAACCATGGCCTGGCCGCCGCGCGCGGCCGTTATTGCGTTTTGGTCCATCACGACGAGTATCTCGTCGATCCCCGCTATCTGCGCCGCGCCGTCGATCGGCTGGAAGAGACCAAGGCGTTGGCCGCGATCGGACAAACCGCGGTCACCGGCGTGGCGCGCGCCTCGCGGTTCCGCCTCGCTGTCGCAGTGGCGCGAGCGCTGGGGCGGCCGGTCTGGATGCTGCCGATGCTCAACTGGATCGGCCCCACCGCCGCCTTCGTCTTTCGCCGCGGGCCCCGGTTCGACCCGGCCCTGGTTCAACTGGCCGATGTCGAATTCTATCGGCGGGTGCTCAAGGACGGCCGACCCGAAATCCTCGCCGGCGTGTGCGTGGGATCGCTGGGCCATCATGGCGCCCAGATCACCGCGACCATCGATCCTCCGGCGCTGGCGCGCCGCGAATTGGCCATCCTGGCGGCAAGATCGCCGCCGGCGGTCGGGCCGCTCGAGCGGGCGATCTTCACCTCCTGGTTGGGCCTGCGTTCACGGCTGGGCTGAACGCGGACGCGTGGACATTCACCTGCCTCCTGCCCGTCCACGCCGGCGACGACGCCGATCATTTCCTGGCCGCCATCGAAAGCGTTTCGCGCAACACCCTGGCCCCCACGGAAATCCTGATCTGTCAGGACGGACCCTTGCCCTCGCCGCTGGAGCGCGCCATCGAGCGCGGCTTGTCGTCTTCCGCGCGCCTGGTGCGAAATCCAGGCGCGCGCGGGCTGCATTACAATCTCAACCACGCCATGAATGCGGTTCGCACGCCCTGGGTGTGCCGGGCCGACGCGGACGACGTGAACCTGTCGGCGCGGTTCGAGATTCAGATGGACTTTCTCGCCAGTCATCCCGAGGTGGCGGCCCTCGGCGCCGGTATCGTCGAGTTCTGGCCGGATGGCCGGACGCGGCGAAAGTCCATGGCCCTGACTCACGAGGCCATCGCCCGGCGGGCGAGATACCGCAATCCCATCAACCACATGACCGCCTTTTTCCGCGCCGAGGCGTTCTTCGCCTGCGGCGGCTATCCGGCCATCCCGATGAAGGAGGACTATGGGCTGTGGCTGACGATGATCGAACGCGGCTACCGCCTGGCGAATCTTGAACAGCCGCTGGTCCGCGCCCGTCTGGGCGGGGATTTCCATGAGCGACGGTCAGGGCTGCATAACCTGGCGTCCGAATATGCGCTGTTCGAACTCAAGCGAAAAATGCCGGGGATCGGCGGCGCGAGGGCGGCCGCGGCGTCGATCGCCCGCGCCTGCGTCCTCGGCTTCACCCCCTCGAGCCGTTGGGCCTACGAAGGGTTTCTGCGCCGGTGAAGACCGTCAAGATTCGGGGCGGCCTGGGCAATCAGCTCTTCGGCCTCGCTTTCGCCCATTCGATCGCCGCCCTGACGGCGGAGCGCGTCCGTCTGGACGTCGGCGGCTTTGGCCGCGACCGTTACAGTCACCGGTTCATGCTGGACGATCTGGCCGCGCGCCTCCGTCTCGATCTCATCCGTCATCCCGTCCTGAGCAGCCGCCCTGTCGGCGCGGCGATGGGCGCCTTGTCGTCGGGTGTGTGGGCTCGCGAGCGCGCCGCTCCCGATACGCCCGAAGCGCTGGTGGCGCTGGTCCGGCGGGGTGTCTATTTCGACGGCTATTGGCAGAACGAGGCCTACATCGCCCAGCCCGAGGCGGTCCGCGCGGTCGTCCGCCAATGCCTCGAGTCGCGCGGCGGGCCGGCCGCCCGCCACCGCCTCGTTATTCACTGCCGGACCTACGCGGATGAAGTCCGGGCGCCGCGTCGCGGCGGACCCGACGCCGGCTATTTCCGGCGAGCCGTCGAGGCGGTCGAGGCGGCGGCCGGAGCGATCCACGATATCGCCCTGGTTTCGGACCGTCCGGCCCTGGCCATGGAGAGGCTGGGCGCCCTGGCCGGCCGGGTGACGCCGGTCGGCGGCGCCGACGCCTTCGGGGATATGGCTGTCATACTGGCGGCGGACTCGCTGATCCTCGGCAACTCGTCTTTTTCCTGGTGGGGAGGGTTCTGCGCCGCCGCCGATGTGATCATTTATCCCCGGCGCGGCGACTTCCATCACTATCCGGCCCCGGCGAGCCGGTTCACCGTCATTTGAACCGGCTTACCGATCGCCCGCCGGCAAGTCCCGCCAGCAGAGCACATCGCTTCCGGGCCAAGGCGCCGCCTCAAAGACCCCTCGCGCCACCGCCCTGGCGAGGCAATCGGCGGCCAGCGCCCCCAGCCGCGTCAGGGTGAAATCGATGGGCGCCGCCAAGGGCCGCCGTCCGGTCGAAAGGACAAAGACCGCGTCGCCGTCGAAGGGGCTGTAGAGCGGCCGGATGGCGCGGCCCAGGCCGGCCTGGGCCATGACCGCCACCCGCTGCGCCTGGCCGGGGGTGAGGGCCGCGTCGACGGCGACGCAGGCCAGAGTGGTGTTGGCGCGGAGTTCCGCCTCGCCATGGGCCAGGCCCCACTCGTCCGGACCGGCCCGCGCCTCGCCCAGCGGCAAGCCGCCAAATTCACCGCCGATTTCGAACGGCGCCGACCAGAACGCGCGCCCTCCCGGCGCGACGACCGAACCGAGACAATTGACCGCCGCCAGGGCGCCCACCACATAACCGTCGGCGGCGACCACCGAGGCCGAACCCAGGCCGCCCTTGAGGGCGCCGGCCATCGCGCCGACGCCCGCCCCGGCTGTTCCCAGAGCAAAAGCCCGGCTCGCGCCCTCGGCGGCGGCGATGCCCAGGGCGCGATACGGCGGCGCCAGTCCCCACGTCTTGTCGCCGCCATTGCTCAGATCGTAGAGGACCGCCGCCGGCACGATCGGCGATTTGGGCACGCCCGGGCGCTCGATCAGGCCAAAGCCGCGCCCCCGCGCCCCCAGCCACGCCGCCACGCCGTCGGCGGCGGCCAGGCCGTAGGAGGAGCCGCCGGAAAACACCACCGCGTCCACCGCATCGACCAGGGTGTCGGCCGCCAGGACGTCGGTTTCCCGCGTCCCCGGCCCGCCGCCGCGCACATCCGCCGCGCACACCGCCGGCGCGTCGGCGAGAATGACCGTGACCCCGGTCCGCGCCGCCGCGTCCGATGCTTGGCCGACGGTCAGCCCCGGCACGTCGGTGATCAGGTTCAGCGGTCCCGGGCCGGCGGCGTCCATGCCCCGCGAGGTCGCACAAGGGACGGCGCTTGTCCATGCGACGGCGGACACGGTTCCGGCGCGCCGCGAACCTCGTTAAGGACTGGCGAACCATCTTCTTCCATCGAGGTTCTTTGCATGCGGCTCGCCATCGCTCTCGCCCTGGGGCTCCTCGCCGCCGCCGCGCCGGCCGCGCCCAAGACCGGCGCTCCCCGCGGCGAAACGCGCCCGCCCGCCATGATCGCCGCCGCCAATCCCGCCGCCGTCGAGGCGGGCCTGACGGTGCTGCGGGCCGGAGGGTCGGCGGTGGACGCGGCGGTGGCCGTTCAGGCGGCCCTGGGCCTGGTAGAGCCACAGAGCTCCGGTCTCGGCGGCGGCGCCTTCATGGTCTACTACGACGCGGCGACGCGGCGGGTCACCGCCTACGACGGCCGCGAGGTCGCCCCCGCCGGCGCCACGCCCGATATGTTCCGCCGCCCCGACGGAAGCACGATGGGCAAGGGCGAGGCGATGCTCTCGGGCCGCTCCGCCGGCGTGCCTGGCGCCATCGCCATGCTCGCCCTGGCCCACAAGGACCACGGCAAGAAGCCGTGGTCTTCGCTGTTCGGCGGCGTCGAGGCGCTGGCCGAGGGCGGCTTCACGGTCGGCCCGCGCCTGGCCGACGACATTGTCGGACACGAGCCCCAGGCCAAGGCCCCCGACGTGATCGCCTATTTCACCAAGCCCGACGGGACGAAGGTGAAGGCTGGCGACACGCTGCGCAACCCCGCCTACGCCGCCACCTTGCGCCGCCTCGCCGCCGAGGGGCCGGCGGCCCTGCTCGCCGGGCCGATCGCCGCCGACATCGTGCGCCGTCTGGGCGAGGGTCCCACGCCCGGGACCATGACCCTGGCGGATCTCGCCGCCTATCGCCCCCATGAGGGCCCGGCGCTGTGCCGGCCCTATCGCGTCTGGCGGGTGTGCGCGCCGGGGCCGCCATCGGGGGGCCTGGCCACCCTCGAGGGCCTGGGCCTGCTGGCCCGCACCGACATCGCCTCGCACGGGCCGGCCGATCCCCAGGGCTGGTTCGACCTGGCCCAGGCCGAGCGGCTGATGTACGCCGACGACGAGCGCTACATGGGCGACCCGGCCTTCGTGAAAGTGCCGCTGGCCGGCCTGCTCGATCCCGCCTACCTGGAGGATCGCGCCAAGCTGATCGGCGACCATGCCGGCCCCGCGCCGGCCCCCGGCCACCCCGCCGGCGCCCCGGCCGTCGGCGCCGACGCCACCCGAGAGCCCGGCGGCACCTCCTCCTTCGTGGTCGTGGACCGATGGGGCAATGTGGTCTCCATCACCACCACGGTGGAGAGCATCTTCGGCGACGGGCGGATGGTCGATGGTTTCTTCCTGAACAACCAGCTCACCGACTTTTCCTTCGCCCCGCGCGATGAGAACGGCGCGCCGGCGGCCAACGCGGTGGGACCGGGCAAACGCCCCCGCTCGTCCATGTCGCCCACCGTCATCATCGACCGCCAGGGCCGGTTCGTGGCCGCCGTGGGCTCGCCCGGCGGCCTGGCCATCCCCTCGTTCGTACTGAAGGCGATCGTGGGCGTGCTCGACTGGAACCTTTCCATGCAACAGGCGGTGGCCCTGCCCAACCTGATCGCCATCGGCGATTTCTACGTCTCCGAACCGGAGAAGTTCGCGCCCGGCGTGGTGGAGGGTCTGGCGACGCGCGGGGTGGCCGTGCGGGGCGGCTTCGGCGGCGAGGGATCGGGCCTGCACGGGGTGATGGTCCGCGACGGCCGGCTCGAAGGCGGCGCCGATCCCCGCCGCGAAGGCGTGGCCAGGGGGTGCTGCTAGAGGTGCGAATCAGCGGATGACGCCCGCCAACGAGCAGACGTTCCGAACGTCGGAGAAGGGTGGCGAGCGGACCTTGGCATGGGCTATCTTGCGTGCCCGAAACACATTGCCGGCGGTGGCGGACACCGCCCGCTGGTCCACTTCCTCGACGCATGACTCTCTGCTGATCGAACCCAGTCAGCCTACGCTCTCGACCCGCTTGCAGGACGACATCATTGTTCGCCGGAGTATAACGTCGGCTTATTTAGGGGCGGATGACATGAGGAATGGTACGGCCAACGATATGGACGGAGACGGCGACCGGCTTGACCTCAAACACGGGCGTCCGCAGCGCATCAACGCGATGATCGATGGCGTCTACGCGATCATCATGACGATCCTGGTGCTCGATCTGAAACTTCCCGAGGGCCTCAGCCCAGGCGACGCGACGGCCAGGTTCTACGCGCTGGCGCCCCGGTTCGAAGCCTTCGTAGTGTCGTTCGGGGTTGCGGCGGCGGGGTGGGCTTATTCGCATACCGTCTCTCCCCTATTTCGGCGATCGAACACCACACACGTCGCCATAAACCTCCTTGCCTTGATGTTCGCCTCGCTGATTCCGTTCTGCGCATCTGTGCTGGGAAGTCTTCCGAACAGCGTCCTTGGGCCACAGGCCTATGCCTTGGTCGTGGCCGCGCAGACCGGGACCTATATGCTGGACATGATCGCCTGCCAGAAGGCGCTCGTTCCGAAGGCCGTCCCGCGCAGACTCATCTATCTGATCATCGGTCTGGGATCGCTAACCAGCCTCTACATGGCATTCATCGGCCTGGTGGTGGCGCCTCGGTACCCGAAGTTGGCGCTGGTGCTGATCGTCCTGCATTTCGTCGCCCATTGGGGCCTGTTGTATGCTTTCGCCCGCCCGATACATGAGGCGGTTCACAAGGCGGAAGGGGGCGACGCCGATCTGTCAGCGTGATCGACCTTCCAGCATCTGATGGAAGGTCCGCCTTGGGTCGATCTTTCCCGTTGGCGGCCTACCCGAAAGCGGACCCAACCCTGCCTCCCGGAACACGATGGCCGGGCGTCACCTTTTCGGTTCGTACCGCTAGCCTTCGCCCCCGTCCGGCAGCCGCAGCTCGAACACAGTCCCGGCCGGACCGGTCTCGACGAGATTCAAATCTCCCCCGTGGCCCTGGGCGAGTTCGCGGGCGATGGCTAGGCCCAGGCCCGCGCCGCCGCGGCGGGTCGAGCCGGCGAAGGGCTGGAAGAGATTGGACCGGGCGCGCTCGGGCAAGCCCGGCCCGTCGTCGGCCAGGCGCAGAATGCTCATATCCCCTTCGTGGCGTAGAGTGGCCGAAATCCGCCCGATCCGGCCCCGACCCTCCACTACGTCAATGGCTTCGCGGGCGTTGCGCAGCAGGTTGACCAGAATGCGGTGAAGCTGGTCCGGGTCGGCGTTCACCTGGGCGCCCGCCGCGATGTCGCTGTCCAGCGCCACCCCGGCGGGGGTCAGGCCGGCGTCCTCGGCCGCCGCTTCGAGGGCCGGGCGCAGGAGGGTGGGCCGCTTGTCCGGGGCCGGCTCGGCGCTGTTGCCAAAGGTGAGAACGTTGGAGGCAAGGGCGATGGCGCGGCCGAGGGCGCGCTCCAGGCGGGGCAGGGCCTGGGCGACCTTGGGATCGCCGGACTGGGCCATGCGCTCCGACGCGATCTGGGCGCTGGTCAGCATGTTGCGAAGATCGTGGTTGATCTTTGCCACCGCCTCGCCCAGCGCCGCCAGGCGGGCGCGGGAACTGAGGGCGGCGCGCAGGTCGCCCTGCATGCGCTCCAGCTCCCGCTCGGCCCGCCCGATCTCGTCGCGGCGGCCGGACGGCGGGATGCGCGCCCCAGGATCGGCCGGGTCGGCGCGGAATCGCTCCATGGACCGGGTGATGCGCTGCATGGGGCGGACCAGGAAAAGATTGAGGGAGAAGTAGACCACGGCGCCGGCCATGATCGAGGTGAAGGCGGCGATGCCGAGCAGGCGGCCGAGTTGGGCCAGCAGGTCCTTCTTCAACGGGCCGTCGGGCGCGACGATCTCCACGAACTCGCCCGAGCGGAAGCGCGGCTTGGCCATCACCCGCACCATGCGGTCGCCGCCCTCGGCGAGGGTCTCGAACGGCAAAAGCCATGGCATCGGGCTTTCGCGCCGCAGATCCACCAGATAGGGGCTGCGTTTCAACCGCGGCGCCGCCAGCAGCAGCCGCCGCTCGTTGTCCACCTGCAGGGCCACCGAAACCACCCCGGCGCTGGCCAGGAGCCGCTCCGACACATGTTCGGTCACCACGCCGCCGGGGGCGGTCTCCTCCACCAGCGAGGCGAGCTCGGCGGCGCGCAGGCGGTCGAGCAGCCAGCGTTCCTCGAACGCCGCTAGATTGGTCGGCAGGATCAGCAGATTGGCCAGCACCACGATCGCCACGGTGAGCAGCAGCAGCCGCGCCGACAGGCCGCCGGGCCACCAGAAACGGCGCTCGACTGGGACGGGCGGGTCGGTGGGCGCGGCGTCCGCCATGGGCGCTTCGTTACTTTACCAGGCCATTCGGGGCAATGAATCCGACCCCCGGCCGCCGGTCATCGCGCCCCCACCGCCTCGGCCACGCTGGTAAAGCCGTCGGCGCGCAGCCGCGCCGCGAGCTCCTTGCCTATCCGCGCGACCAGGCCCGACCCGGCGAAAATCAGGGCCGTGTAGAGCTGGACCGCGCTCGCCCCGGCGCGGATCTTGGCGTAGGCGTCCGCGCCGCTGGCCAAGCCGCCCGTCCCGATCAGGGTCAGGCGCCCGCCGGCCGCCTCATGGAAATCGCGCAGCAGGCGGGTGGAGGGGCCCATCAGCGGCGCGCCGGAGAGGCCGCCGCTCTGACCGCGATGGGCGCCGCGCAGGCCCGCCGGCCTTTCCACCGTGGTGTTGCCGACAATCAGCCCGTCCAGTCCGAACCGCGCCGCCGCCTCGACGATGGCGACGACTTCGGCCTCCTCGAGATCAGGCGCCACCTTGAGAAACACCGGGGTCTCGCCGCGCGAGGCCAGCGCCCGCCGTGCGGTCGCCACCGCGTCGAGCAGCTCGGTGAGCGCGGCCCCGGTCTGCAGCGCCCGCAACCCCGGCGTGTTGGGCGACGAGACATTGAGGGTGAAATAGTCGCAGAGGCCCCAAAGGCGGGTGAGCCCGGCCACATAATCGGCGACGCGGTCGGCGGAGTCCCTGTTCGCCCCGACATTGGCCCCGACGATCCCGGCGCGCGGACGCGCCGCCAGGCCGGCGGCGAAGGCCTCCAGGCCGGCGTTGTTGAAGCCCAGGCGATTGATCACCGCCCGATCTTTCGTCAGCCGAAACAGCCGTGGTCGGGGATTGCCCGCCTGCGGCCTCGGAGTCACGGTGCCGCACTCGACGAAGCCGAATCCGGCGGCGAGCATGGGCCTGAGGACCTCGGCGTTCTTGTCGAAGCCGGCGGCCAGGCCGATGGGATTGGCCAGTCGCAGGCGGGCGAGCGTCGTGGCCAGGGTCGGGTCGGCCGGCGCCCGCGCCACCGGGCCCAGGCCCGCCTTCAGGGCGGCGATGGTCAGCCGGTGGGCGTCCTCGGGATCGAGCCGCCGCAGGGCGCCGGCGGCCAGGGTGTGAAGGGCGCTCACGGGATCAGCTCGCCCAGATCGGGGACACCGCCCGGCCCCAGCGGGGCCGGGCGCGCCTCGATCACCCATTCGCACGGAAGGGAGCCATGGAGATGGGGAAAGAGATCGCCGCCGCGCGAGGCCTCCCACCGCAACGCCGCGCCGGCGCGCCCGGCCTCCACGGCCAGCAACATCAGATCGCCCTGGCCGCGAAAGTGCAGCCGCGCCGTCTGCGGCGCCTGCCCGGCGGTGGAAAAGTGAATGAACCCGTCGGCGCGGTCCATGGCCGAGCCCTCGTAGCGGCCGGCGGCGAGCGCGGCCTCCCACTCGCGGCGGGCGAGGATCTTGTAGATGCGGGTCACGTCGCGCCGCCGATCACGCCTTACCCGCCCTCTCCGCCGTGGTCGCGGACGTGAAACAGGCCCTCGATCGACGGCCGCCCGGAGGGATCGATGCGCAGGGCGGCGGCGGTGGCGGTGGCGAAATCGGCCGACAGCCGATCGATGTCGCTGGTAGGGGCGTCGCCGCCCTCGAGCAGGCTCACCGCCAGCTCCTGCAGGCTCGGGTTGTGGCCCACCACCATGACCGTGCCGGCGCCGTCCGTGCCTGCCTCCAGTTCAGCGGCCACCCCCTCGGGCGCGGCGTTGTAGAGGCCCTTTCGCACTTCCACCGCGACTCCCGGAAAAGGACCTCGCGCGTATTGCCATGTTTCGCGCGCCCGCCGCGCCGGCGACACCAGCACCAGGTCGGGCGCCAGCCCGGCCCGCGCCAGCACCGCGCCCATGATCGCCGCGTCGTCGCGACCGCGCGACGCCAGCGGGCGGGCGATGTCCTCGCCGCCGGGCGAGCGCGGTTCGGCCTTGGCGTGTCGAAACAGAATCAATCGGCGCATGGTCGAAGGCCCTTCCCGGCCCCTTCATAACGTCTCGCCGCCGCCGCCGAAACCTAAGCCCACGTTGACAGGCCATGGGTTTGGCGATCCTACCGCGCCATGTCTGAAAGCGATCCAGGGACCGCCGGCGCGGAAAACAACGGCGGCTCGACGGTCTTTTCGAGCGACAGGCCCCTGCACCTCGACTCCGGGGCGCGGATCGATCGTCTCGAGATCGCCTATCGGACCTATGGCGTTCTCAACGCCGAGCGCTCCAACGCCATCCTCGTCTGCCACGCCCTGACCGGCGATCAGCATGTGGCCGGGACCCATCCGGCGAGCGGCAAGCCGGGATGGTGGTCGAACCTGGTCGGCCCCGGGCTGCCGCTCGATCCGGATCGGCACTTCATCGTCTGCTCCAACGTGGTTGGCGGCTGCATGGGAAGCACCGGGCCGTCGTCGATGGGTCCCGCCGGGACGCCCTGGGGCCTGGCCTTCCCGATGATCACCATCGCCGACATGGTCCGCGCCCAGGCCATGCTGGTGGAGTCTCTGGGAATCGAGCGGCTGTTCGCCGTGGTGGGCGGCTCCATGGGGGCCATGCAGGCGCTGCAGTGGGCGGCGGACTACCCCCAGCGCCTGTTTGCCGCCGTGTGCATCGCCGGCGCGGCGCGCCATTCGGCCCAGAACATCGCCTTCCACGAAGTCGGCCGCCAGGCGATCATGGCCGATCCTAACTGGCGCGGCGGCGACTACGCGGCGCTCGGGACACGACTCGGGGCGCGGCCGGAAAAGGGCCTGGCGGTGGCCCGCATGGCGGCGCACATCACCTATCTTTCGCAGGCCGCTCTGCAGCGCAAGTTCGGCCGCGACCTGCGGCGCGACGGCCTGTCGTGGGGCTTCGACGCCGACTTTCAGGTGGAAAGCTATCTGCGCCACCAGGGGGCCAGTTTCGTCCATCGCTTCGACGCCAATTCCTATCTCTACATCACCCGGGCCATGGACTATTTCGATCTCGCCGCCACCCACGGCGGCGTCCTCGCCGACGCCTTCCGCCAGGCGCGGGACGTGCGCTTCTGCGTGTTCTCCTTCACCTCCGATTGGCTTTATCCGACCGCCGAGAGCCGGGCCGTGGTGCGCGCGCTCAACGCCGCCGGAGCGCGGGTCAGCTTCCTGGAGATCGACACCGACAAGGGACACGACGCCTTTCTCCTCGACGAGCCGGTCCTGCGCGACACCCTGGGCGGCTTTCTGGACTCGGCGGCGCGGGCTCGGGGCCTGTCATGAGCGGCGCCGCCCCGCGCGAGGACTTCCGCCAGATCGTGGCCCTGGTGCGCCCTGGCGCGCGGGTGCTCGATGTCGGCTGCGGCGAGGGTGCGCTGCTCGAACTGCTGGCGCGGGAAAAAGGCGTCGATGGGCGCGGCATCGAGATCAGCCCGCAGGGCGTTTCGGCCTGCCTGGCGCGGGGCCTGGCGGTGGTCCAGGGCGACGCCGACCGCGATCTCGACGATTTCCTGGCCGGCGCTTTCGACTATGTCATCCTGTCCCAGACTCTGCAGGCGGTGCTCCGGCCGCGTCATGTGCTGGGCGAACTGCTGCGCATCGCCGGCCAGGCCATCGTCTCCCTGCCCAATTTCGGGCACTGGCGGGTGCGTCTGGACCTGCTGGCCCACGGCCGCATGCCGGTGACCCGCGCCCTGCCGCAGCCGTGGTGGGCGACCCCCAACATCCACCTGTGCACCCTGCGCGACTTCACCGGCCTGTGCGGCGAACTGGGCCTGAACATCGACGCCCGGGTCGCCCTGACCGCCGGCAAGCCGGCCCGCGCCGCGAAGTCGCCGCTGTTCGTCGAGAGCTGGCGGGCGGAGGCGGCGCTGTTTCTGCTCAGCCGGCGGCCGGACGCTGACGGCCGATAGGGGCCGGCCTGAAAGCGGGCCGGGCCGGGACGCGGGCGCGCAGGCTCTGGGGGCGGACCGCGAAGGTCTGTTTGACGACCTCGATCAGGATCACGCCGGCGAACGGCGGCCACAGGCGCGCGCCCACCCGCTCGAAGCCTTCGGCCCATCGCCACGCCCAGGCCAAAGGCGGGGCGTAGAGGGCGCGGGTCCAGCCCACCGGTTCGAAGTTGGCTTCCCGCGCCAGAGCCTCGAGTTGTCGCCGGCTGAACGGGCGGCCGTGACCGAAGGGGCTGTTCTCGGCGCGGGCCCACGGGCCATGGCGGCCGGTCACCGCCAGGATCGCCCGGCCCGACGGCGCCAGCACCCGCCAGACCTCGCGCAGCACCGCCAGAGGGTTTTCGCTTTCCTCCAGGGCGTGAACGGCGAGGACGCGGTCGAAGAGGGCGTTGGGCAGCGGCAGCGCCGCCTCCGGGGCCAGGCAGGCCAGGTTGCGGGCCCCGGCGGGCCAGGCTTCGACGCCCTGGGCGGCCGGCATCACCGCCACCGTCCGGCGCGACCGTCCGCTCGCCGGCTCGACAAAGGGCGTCGCGTAGCCCAGGGCCAGAATATCGAGACCATCGACGCCGCCCCAGGCTTCGAAGACCTTGCGCGAGATCATTTGCCGCGTGACCCGCCCCCGGGGCGAAGCGTAAAAGGCGCGAAGATCAAGGACGCCTTGGCGCATGGGCGCTCCGGTTCGCGGCGTTATCCATGTAGGATGGCCGGCGCGACTTGTCCCGCCGCTGGAGTGGCCCCGCCATGACCCTCACCGTACGCCAGTTTCCCTGTCTTTCCGACAATTACGGCTTCCTGATCCGCGACGAGGCGAGCGGCCGGACCGCCTGTATCGACACGCCCGACGCCGCCGCCATCCTCCCGGAACTGCGAACGGCCGGCTGGGGGCTCGACTTCATCTTCAACACCCATTGGCATCCCGACCATGCCGGGGGCAACAGGGAGGTCAAGGCCGCCACCGGGGCCAGCATCGTCGGGCCGGCCGAAGTGGAGCGGATCGGCCCCCTCGACCGGGTCGTGGCCGGCGGCGATGTCGTCGATCTGGGCCAGACCCGATTCGAGGTGATCGAGAGCGGCGGCCACACCCTCGGCCACATCGCCTATTTCGACCCGGCCGATCGGATCGCCTTCGTCGGCGACACCCTGTTCGTGCTGGGCTGCGGGCGCCTGTTCGAAGGCACGCCCGAGCAGATGTGGGCCAGCCTCCAGCGCCTGGCGGTACTGCCCGGCGACACCCAGGTCTATTGCGCCCACGAATACACCGCCGCCAACGCCCGTTTCGCCCTCACCGTGGATGACGACCCGGCGCTCGGAAGGCGGGCCGAGGCGATCTTCGCCGCCCGCGCGCGGGGCGAGGCCACCGTGCCCACCACCATCGCGCTGGAGACGGCCACCAATCCGTTCCTGCGCGCCCCGCGCCTGGCGGCCCGCGTCGGCAAGGCCGGCGCGCCCGATCACGAGGCGTTCGGCGCCCTGCGCGCGGCCAAGGACGCGTTCAGGGGATAGAACACCCGCCAAGGCGACCGCTACTTTGCTCCCAGGGCGCGCACGATCCGCTCCGACGACGGGCGGCCGGCGATGCCCAGGGCCGGAACGATGTCGATGGTCAGCACACCGGCCCGAACCCTGGCGCCCGGCTTGGCGGCCGGCGCGATCGCCACCTTCGCGACGCGGGCCAGAAACGCTTTTCCGCCGGCCCGTCCCGAAAGCGTGACCATCGCCTCGACGGCGAGGCCGGCGGCGTCGGCGATCAGGCCGTCGGAATTCACGTCGGCGTCGGGGGCGTCAAAACCGACCAGATGCTGCGCCGCCCGGCTGGAGCGTACGCTGGCCTGATACAACCGCTGATAGAGGGCCACCGGTCCCAGGGGCGAAAGGTGCAGGGGCCCGGACGGCCCCACCAGGGCCACGGCGGACCCCTGCGGGCGGCTGGGGGTGAAGACGGTCATGCCGCCCAGGTTGGTGGCCCGTAGAAACGGCTCGCCCATATCGTTGACGTAGATCATGTCGCCGCGCGGGCCGCGGGAGGGCGAGAGAACCCACACCTCGGGACTGTCGTCGAACTTGAGCAGGGGCTGGCGACCGCTACGGTCGAGGATGAACGCGCCGCCCTCGTCGCTCAGATAGCGGGCGGTCGGCGGCGCGGCGATGTGGCGATCGCCCGACCGGCCCAGGGTGAGGGCTTTGCGAACCCATTCGGGCGCGGCGCCGGCGGATCCGGCGAATCCGCCCACGCTTGCCGCGACGAGCGCCGCAGCGACGACCCTACCCCCGCCGAAGGCCCTGGACGCCGACACCATCGGCAAGTCCATGCGGCCCGATCACGGCGGTTTTTGGACGGCCGACCCCGCCCCCTATCCACTGATGTATTGCCCGCCGTTGACGCTCAGGGTGGCGCCGGTGATGAAGCCGGCGTCCTCGGCGGCCAGGAAGGCCACGCAGCGGGCGATCTCGTCGGCCATCCCCAGGCGCCCGACCGGAATGCCGGCGATGATCTGGTCGAGGACGTTCTTGGGCACCGCCATCACCATCTCGGTATCGATGTAGCCTGGGGCGATGGTGTTGACCGTGATCCCCTTCTTGGCGTTCTCCTGGGCCAGGGCCTTGGAAAAGCCGATCATCCCGGCCTTGGCGGCGGAATAGTTGGTCTGGCCCATCTGGCCCTTCTGGCCGTTGACCGAGCTGATGTTGACGATGCGGCCGTAGCCGCGCTCGCGCATCCCCTCGATGACATTGCGGGTCATGTTGAAGATCGAGGCGAGGTTGACGCGGATCACCTCGCCCCACTGTTCCTCGGTCATCTTGTGCAGCATGGCGTCGCGGGTGATGCCGGCGTTGTTGACCAGCACGTCGATGGGCCCATGCTCGCCCTCCACCGCCTTCACCGCCGCCGCGCAGTCAGCGAAGACGGAAACATTGCCCTTGATCACCATGACGCCCAGCTCGCTGGCGCAGGCCTGGGCGGCCACCTCGTTGCCGGCGTAGCCGGCGGCGACCTTGTAGCCGGCCGCCTTCAGCCGCGCGGTGATCGCCCGGCCGATGCCCCGGGTTCCCCCGGTCACGAACGCCACTCTGCTCA
>JBBRPN010000040.1:0-24928 GCA_038227925.1 Caulobacterales bacterium
GTTCGACGTTCTCGGCGAATTCCAGCATGGATTCCTCCATGGCCGAGGGCGTGCCGGTCTTGTTCCGCCAGGCCTCGTCCACATAGACGTGGCAGGTGGCGCAGGCGCAGGCGCCGCCGCAGTCGGCGTCGATGCCGGGGATGTTGTTCTTCACCGCCCCTTCCATCACCGACAACCCGTTCTTCACAGCAATGACGTGCTCGGCGCCGTCGTGTTCGATGTAGGTTATCTTCGCCATTCAACTCCCCGCGCCTTTACCTTTCAGGCCGCGACCTCTTTCATGGAAACGGCGATATCCGCAAGCCTCGCGCGTGAGATCGGCCGCCGCTGGGCGATGAGTTGGCGACCGGCCATGAACTCGGCCCCGGCGTTGACCGCCTCGACCGCCTGGACGAGATCACCCTTCAGATGGAAGACGGCGAATTTCGCGCTGGCCGGATCGCCCCGCACCACCACATCATCGACCTCGAAGGGCAGCCCGGCGAACTGGTATTTCAGATCGTACTGGTCCGACCAGTTCCAGGTCACCTCATGGGCAGGGGCGGCTCGGCCGACGATGGCGGAGGCGGCCTGCCTGGCCTGCTCGAGGGCATTGGCGACGCTTTCCAGGCGGAACATCCGTCCATAGAGCGGCAGGGGCCGGTGCGTGACGTCGCCGATGGCGAAGACGGCCGGATCGGCGGTGCGGGCGTACTCGTCCACCACGATCCCGCCGACGCATTTCAGGCCGGCCTCGGCGGCAAGCTCATGGTTGGGCGGCGCGCCGACCCCGATCAGCACCGCGTCGCAAGCGATCGTCCGGCCGTCGCCCAACCGGACGCCGGTGACATGTCCGCCCCTTCCCTCGAACGCCACGACCGCGGCATCGACCTCGAAACCGACGCCCCGGGCACGGTGGTAGTCGGCGAAGAAGGTCGAGAGAGTCTTGCAGGCCACGCGCGCCAGGATGCGCGGTTCGCGCTCGATGACCACCGCCGACGCGCCCAGGGCCCGCGCCGAGGCTGCGACCTCCAGGCCGATATAGCCGCCGCCGATCACCGCCAGCCGCTTACCGGGGCTAAGCGCGGCCTTGAGGATCTCGGCGTCGGCGGCCGAGCGCAGGGTGAGGACACCGGCCAGGTCGGCGCCTGGGATGTCCAGGGCGCGAGCGCGGGCGCCGGTGGCGAGGATCAGCGTTTCGTAGTCGAACGAGCGGCCATCGGCGAGGCTCACCGTCTTTTGCGATCGCGCGATCCGCGTCACCCGCGCGCCCAGGACGAGTTCGACGCCGGCCTCGGCGTAGAAGCCTTCGGGCTTGAGGGTCAGGGCGTCCGCGTCCGTCTCGCCCTTCAGCCACGCCTTGGACAGCGGCGGCCGCTGGTAGGGCGCGATCGGCTCTTCGCCGATCAAGGTGATCGGCCCGGCGTAGCCATATTGCCTAAGCAGCGCCGCCGCCGTGCCGCCGGCGTGCCCCGCGCCGACGATCACCACCCCCGCGCCCGATGCGCCCGTGCTTGATGCGCCCGTTTGGGCCATGCGCCTACTTCGCCGTGGTCGTCTTTGCCGCCGCGCCGGTGCCGAAATAGAAGCCCAGCATCAGGGTGACGACCGGAAGCACCAGCACCTTGAGAATGTCCAGCAGGGCGGTCGAATAGGGATCGAGGGTCAAGAGCGCCTTGCCGTCGGCCGGCGGAGGCGGAATTCTCGATCCGAACCAGTAAAGGGCGGCGGCGACCGAGCCCAGGTAGACGAGCATCACCGCGACCGCGAGAACCAGACGGATATAGTCGGCCCGGCGATCGGCCGCCGCGCGAACCCCCAAATCATCGACTTCCCGGTTGACCGCGACCGCCTTGCGGTCGGAGGCGGCCCCCATGACCGCCAATTGACGAAATCCTTCCGGTTTGTCGTCGGCCATCACGACCCCCGTTTTTAAGAACAGCCGGGCGCGAAGGATCGCCCCTGGCTTTAAGGTCTCACGCTTGCGTCACTCAGCCGCCGCCGCGCCGTCCAGCGTGGTCACCACGACTTGGGCCACCCCGGTGGCGCTCTGGCGAAGGGTGCGCGAAATCGTCAGCAGCTTCTGCAACTCCGGCCTGATTTCCGGAGAGACGCCGGCGTCGCGATCGTTTCCGGCCCGTTTGGCCAGCGCGCTGATGACATCCAGCATCTGGTCGGACGCGTCGAGCTGGGTCCGCAGATTCCCCTGGATCACATCCAGCGGAACCGGCGCGGTGTCGGACATTTCACTCTCCTCGGCACGACGAGATATAGGCTTGACCGGCGCGTGAGGCAATCGCGGCCCGCCCACGGCAGGCGGCCTTTCTACACCACCCGCTCCACCAGCTCCGCCTTGATCTCGGCGATGGCCTTGGCCGGGTTGAGGCCCTTGGGGCAGACTTGGGCGCAGTTCATGATGGTGTGGCAGCGGTAGAGCTTGAAGGGGTCTTCCAGGGCGTCGAGCCGCTCGCCGGCCGCCTCGTCGCGGCTGTCGGCCAGCCAGCGGCGCGCCTGCAGCAGGGTGGCCGGCCCCAGATATTTCTCCGGGTTCCACCAGTAGCTGGGGCAGGCGGTGGTGCAGCAGGCGCAGAGAATGCACTCATAAAGGCCGTCGAGCTTGGCGCGGTCGGCCTCCGACTGAAGCCATTCGCCCTGGGGCGCGGGGGTGGTGGTGTGCAGCCAGGGCTCGATGGAGGCGTACTGGGCGTAGAACAGGGTGAGATCGACCACCAAATCCTTGACCACCGGCTGGCTGGGCAGGGGTGAGATCTGAACCTCTCGTCCCGGAACCTCAGCCCAATCATGGGTGCAGGCCAGGGTATTGCGCCCGCCGATGTTCATGGCGCACGAGCCGCACACCCCCTCGCGGCACGACCGGCGGAAGGCCAGGGTGGCATCCATGGTGTTCTTTATGTGGATGAGGACGTCCAGCGCCATCGGCCCGCAGGCGTCCACATCCACATCGTAGTCGTCCCAGACCGGGTTCGAGGCGCCCTCGGGATCGTAGCGGTAGACCCGGAAGGTCTTGATCCGTCCGGCGCCGGCCGGCGCGGGGTGGTGGCGGCCCTTGCCGATCTTCGAGTTTCTGGGGAGGGTGAGCTGGACCATTTCAGGCGCGGTCTTTCATAAAATTCGACATGGCGCGGGGCGTTACGGCCGATCCGCCATGGTGTGCTCGGGTAGGCGATCCAGGTCGGCCATCCAGCCGAGGCGGCTGCGCGTCCAGATGTGTTCGGCGGGGGGAACGGCTTCGGCATCGTCCAGGCTGGCGGTAGTGACGTCGATCCGGTTGCCGCCGTAGTCCTCGTGGGTGAAGGTAAGCTGGGTTCCGCAAACGCCGCAGAATTCCCGCATCGCCTTGGGCGTGGAGGCGAAAGAGGTCGGGGCGCCGGCGGTGTAGCGGAAATCGGCCCGTTTCACGGTGAACCAGGCCACCGCCGGGGCGCCGGTGGTGGCGCGGCAGATCGTGCAGTGGCAGAGCGCCCGCTCGAACGGCTCGCCCGCCGCCTCGTAACGCACCGCCCCGCAATAGCAGCCGCCGGTCAGCATGGCTCAGTACACCCGCGCCTTGGGTTCGATATAGGCCACGTCGTTGCTCATGGTGAAGGCGTGTACTGGGCGGTAGTCGATCCTTACCTCGCCGGTGGCGTCGTCGAACCAGGCCAGACTATGTTTCATCCAATTGGCGTCGTCGCGATCCGGGAAGTCCTCGCGGGCGTGGGCGCCGCGGCTCTCGGTCCGGTTGAGGGCGCCGGCGACGGTGACGATGGCCTGGGCGATCAGGTTCTCGAATTCGAGCGTCTCCGCTAGGTCGGTGTTCCAGATCAGGCCGCGGTCGGTGACGTGGAGATCGCGGCGCCGGGCCTGGATCGCTTCCAGGCGTTTGACGCCCGACTGCAAGGTTTCGCCGGTGCGGAAGACCGCCGCGTCCTCCTGGGTCGCCATCTGCATCTCCAGGCGAAGCTCGGCGGTGGGGATCGAACCGGCTGCGTGGCGCAGGCGGTCGAAGCGGGCGAGGGCGGCCTCGGTCCAGGCGTCCCGCAGTTCGGGCTGCGACGCGCCGGCGGTCAGGGTCTCGCCGCATTGCAGGCCGGCGGCGCGGCCGAACACCACCAGGTCGATCAGGGAATTGGAGCCCAGGCGGTTGGCCCCATGCACCGAGACGCAGGCCGCCTCGCCCACCGCCATCAGGCCCGGAACCACCGTATCCGGATCGTCGCCGGCCAATGTCACCGCCTCGCCGTGGAAGTTCGTCGGTATGCCGCCCATGTTGTAGTGGGCGGTGGGGAGGACCGGGATCGGGCTCTTGGTGACGTCCACGCCGGCGAAGATCCTGGCCGTCTCCGAAATGCCCGGCAGGCGCTCGTGCAGCACCTTGGGATCGAGGTGATCGAGGTGCAGGAAGATGTGGTCCTTCTTCGGACCCACGCCCCGGCCCTCGCGAATCTCGATGGTCATGGCGCGGCTGACCACGTCGCGGCTGGCCAGATCCTTGGCCGACGGTGCGTAGCGCTCCATGAATCGTTCGCCCTCGGAATTGGTAAGATAACCCCCCTCGCCGCGCGCGCCTTCGGTGATCAGGCAGCCGGCCCCGTAGATGCCGGTGGGGTGGAACTGCACGAACTCCATGTCCTGCAGGGGAAGGCCGGCGCGCAGCACCATGCCGCCGCCGTCGCCGGTGCAGGTGTGGGCCGAAGTGCAGGAGAAATAGGCCCGTCCATAGCCGCCGGTGGCCAGGATCACTTTTTGGGCCTGGAAGCGATGCAGGGTCCCGTCGTCCAGACACCAGGCGGTAACCCCCCGGCAGGTCCCCTCGTCCATGATCAGGTCCAGGGCGAAGTATTCGATGAAGAACTCCACCTCCTTCGACAGCGCCTGGCCATACATGGCGTGGAGCATGGCGTGGCCGGTGCGGTCGGCGGCGGCGCAGGTGCGCTGGATCGGCGCCTCGCCATAGTTGCGGGTCATGCCGCCAAAGGCGCGCTGGTAGATCTTGCCCTCGGGGGTGCGCGAGAAGGGCACCCCCCAGTGCTCCAGCTCATAGACGGCGGCGGGGGCGTGGCGGACCATGTATTCTATGGCGTCCTGGTCGCCCAGCCAATCCGAGCCCTTGACCGTGTCGTACATGTGCCAGCGCCAGTCGTCCTGGCCCATATTGCCGAGGCTGGCCGAGATGCCGCCTTGGGCAGCCACGGTGTGCGAGCGGGTGGGGAAGACCTTGGTGACGCAGGCCGTCTTGAGGCCGGCCTCGGCGCAGCCTAGCGCCGCGCGCAGGCCCGAGCCACCGGCGCCGACCACCACCACGTCGAACTTGTGATCGACGAACGTGTAGGCGGCCATGGTCACGAAACTCCGCCGGCAAAGGCGACCTTCAGCAGGCAGACGACAGTCACGGCGGCGCCGCCGAAACAGATGAAGGTGTTGACGATCAGCAGAACGGCCTTGGTCGCGGGCCGATGGATATAGTCCTCGACGATGGCGTCCATGCCAAGCCGCATATGATAGAAGGCGACCGCGGCCAGCAGCGTCAAAAGAGCGGTGTTCACCGGCGAACGCAGCCAAGTCAGCGCGCCGCGGTAGCCTCCGGCGGCCAGCGTCCATGCCGACCACACGCCCCAGAGGGCCAGAAACACCAAGGCCACGGCGGACACCCGCTGACCGATGAAGTGGCCGACCCCATGTTTGGCGGATCCCAGGCCCCGAGCCCGCCCTAGCGGAGTGCGAAAGCCGGCCATCAACGGGCGCCGAGGGCGAGCGGCAGGGCCCAGATCGCGACCGCCGCGACCAGGCCGAAGACGAGGGCGATCCAGGCGGTGAGGTCGGCGGTGCGCGGCTCGAAGCCCTTGCCGGCGTCCCAGGCGAGGTGGCGAACGCCGTTGGCCATGTGGAAGAAGACGCTCACGGTGACCCCAAAGAGCACGATCCTGCCGGGAATCGACGCCAGCAGGGTCATGTAGCCGTCATACGCGCCTTGCCCCGAGGCCAGAGCCAGGGCCCACCCGGCCAGGATCAGAGCCCCGCCGTAGAGCGCGACGCCGGTGGCTCGGTGCAGGATCGAGGCGGCCATGGTGACGTGCCAGCGCCACACCTGCAGATGCGGCGACAGCGGACGAGGTCTGGTGGAGGGCGAGGTTTCAACCATATCGATCGCTCATCCTGTCGTCTCCGCGCGCGCCGGGACCTTTGGAGCGCGCCGTCTCGGGTGTCAACGAAGCGGCGTCACCGGCGGCCAGGAGGTGGCGTGGCGGCCGGCCCTAGCGGGGATTGAGGGGAACCCTGACCGGATCGCCGATGTCCGGCCGGCCGTTGGCCAGGAAGGGATAGAGGGTGGCGCTGGGCGCGCATGCCTTGGGTTGCGGCGTCGCCCCGGGCGCGCGGCTCAGGGCCAGGGGCGCGGCGGCGGTCGCCAGGCCGGCGATCGCGCCCAGGGTCGCCGGTATCTGCGAATCGGTGGTCTGGCCGACCGTGGTGATCGTGCCCGCCGCCGACAGGGTTACCGACAGGCTCGCCGAGCCATAGCCGTTGTGGAAGATCATCGACCGCTTGGCGCCGGGAAAGGTCACGACGCTGGCCGCCGAACCGCAGTCGCCGGTAACCGTGACCAGCAGATAGGGCGCGGGCTCGAAATAGGTGAGCGCGCCTAACCTCGGCCCGTCGTTGAATTGCAGGCCGGCGCATCCGGCAAGGCCGAGAGTCGCGACGCCCGCGACAAGACCGCAAATCGCCCTCATGACGTACCCTCTTCGGTCTCGACCTTAGGGCCCTCGAGGGCTGGCTTCAACCGCGCGGCGCCTCGCCCTCATCCCAGCGCCAGCCCATGGATCACCGCCAGCGCCGCCACGCCCAGCGCGATCAGCGAGAGCGTCACCACGACGGCCACGCGAGCGCCGGCCCTGGCGACCACGCGGACATCGACGCCCAGGCCCAGGGCGGCCATGGAGACGATGGTGAGCCAGGTGGCCAGACGACCGGCCGACAGAGCGACAGCCGGCGCGATCAGGCCGGTCGAGCGGGCGACGACCAGGGCCAGGAAGCCGGCGATGAACCACGGGACGAGTTGATGGAGAGGCGGCAGGCGGCCCACTCGGCGCACGGCGTCGGTGTCCGCCGCCCGGTGCGCCTCGCCTCGCCGATGCATGATCAGCGACAGCCCCAGCACCACCGGGCCGAGCATCAGCACCCGCACCAGCTTGACCAGCGTGCCGACCTGAGCGGAGAGCGAACTGATCGGTGCGGTGGCGGCCAGCACCTGGGGGACGGCGTAGACCGTCAGGCCGACGAAGACGCCGAACGACCGTGGCGTCAGGTGCAGCAGCACGGCTAGGACCGGCAACGCCAGCACCACGACAACGCCCAGCACGGCGGTGAAGGCGATGGACGCTGCCACGTCCTTGCCATCGGCGCCGATCACCGGGGCGACCGCGGCGATGGCCGAATTGCCGCAGATCGAGTTGCCGCAGGCGATCAGCGTCGCCATCCGGCGCGGCAGTCCGAACAGGCGTCCCAGGCCATAGCTGATCGCCAACCCCACCATGACCACGAGGGCGATGGCGGCCAGCAGCGCCGGGCCGACCCCAAGGAGGGTGGCGGCGCTGATCGTCGCGCCCAAGAGGACGACGGCGACCTCCAGCAGAGGCTTGGCGCAGAAGGTGATCCCCGGCCTCCAGGCTGGCCCCGGCGTCCAGGCGGTGCGCACCGCCGCCCCCAACAGGATGGCGATCACCAGCGCTTCCAGCCAGGCGCGGCCGAAGAGGCGCGTCTCGAGGCCCTGCAGGAGGGCCGCCGCCGCCGCGATGGCCAGGCAAAGACCGAGCCCCGGCGCCAGACGCCAGGGCGCCGCGCCTGGCCTCAAGCCCGCCTCGCGCTGACGATCGGGACGGGCGGGTCGAGCATCTGGCCGGCCATGTCCGGACCGCCGGCGGTGGGCGAGATCGGAAGGCCAAGGATGGCGCGGACCACATCCATGCCGCCGGCCACATGGCCGAAGGCGGCGAAGCCGAGATTGTCGCCGGGAGCGGTGGGATCGGCGTCCAGATAGGGGGCGTCGCCGACGCAGATGAAGAAATCCGAGGTCGCCGTGCCGGGCGCCCGGCGGGCCAGCGACAGGGTCCCGTCCTTGTGGGAAAGCCCGGTCTGAGTGGTGGACTCGTGGGCGATGGGCGCGATGGGGTGGGCCGGATCGATGCGCGCGCCGCCTTGGATCAGACCCGTCAGCGGCGCGCCGGGGGTTCGCAGGGCGCGGTAGATGGTCGCCCCGTCATAAAGGCGCGCATCCACGTAGCGCAGGAAATTGGCGGCGGTGATCGGCGCCTTGTCGATGAAAAGCTCCAGGACGATCAGGCCGGCGCCGGTCCGGAGATCGACCCGAAGGGTCCCGGGCGCCGTTTGGGACCACGCCGGCCACGCGGCCAGAACGCCGGCGGCGGCGAGGACATCCCGCCTCTTAAGCGGCGCGCCCCGCACGTCCATCACCCCTCGGCCGGCTCCGGGTTTTCCCGCGCGCCGCTGCCGGCCGCTCGCTCGGCGATACGCGCCGACTTGCCCCGCCGATCGCGCAGATAATAGAGCTTGGCCCGCCGAACCGCGCCGCGCCGCTTGACCTCGATGGATTCGATCATCGGCGAGAGGACCGGGAACACCCGCTCCACCCCTTCGCCGAAGCTGATCTTGCGGACGGTGAAATTCTCCTGCAAGCCCCCGCCGGATCGGGCGATGCACACGCCCTCATAGGCCTGGATACGCTCGCGCTCGCCCTCCTTGATCCTGACGTTCACCCGCACCGTGTCGCCGGGCTGAAAGGCGGGGATTTTCTTGCCCGAGGTGAGGCGCGCCGCCTCTTCCTTTTCGAGTTCCTGGATCGTGTTCATCTTAGTTCAAGTCCTTCATTTACTGGGCTTTATCGCCCTTTGCCTGTTGATTGGCGAGATGCGCCGACCACAAGTCCGGCCGCCGCTCCCGCGTCGCCTCTTCCCGCCGCGCCGCTCTCCACCGGGCCACCTCGCCGTGATGGCCGGAGAGCAGAACCTCCGGTATATCACGCCCCTCGAATGTCCGCGGCCTCGTGAACTGCGGATGTTCGAGGAGTCCGTCTTCAAAACTCTCTTCACTCAGACTGGCCGCCTCGCCAAGAACCCCGGGCAGCAGCCGCACGCACGCCTCGATGGCGACCATCGCCGCCGCCTCGCCGCCGGCCAAAACCGCGTCGCCCACCGAGACTTCCTCGAACCCGCGCGCCTCGATGACCCGCTGGTCCACCCCCTCGAACCGCCCGCAAAGAACGATCAGGCCGGGGCCGCGCACCCATTCCCTGACCCACGCCTGGGTCAGGGGCCGCCCGCGGGCGCTCATGTACAAAAGCGGCCGGCCCGCCGCCTCGAAGCTGTCCAGCGCCGAGGCGATCACATCGGCCCGCATCACCTGCCCCGGACCGCCCCCGGCGGGGGTGTCGTCCAGGAATCCGCGCTTATCGTTGGAAAAGCCCCGGATGTCCACCGTCTCCAGCGCCCACAGCCCCCGCTCCCGCCACGCCGTCCCGATCAGGGAGACGCTTAAGGGTCCGGGAAAGGCCTCGGGGAACATGGTGAGGACGGTGACGAGGAAGGGCATGGGGTCAGGAGATCCAGGAGGGGCTGCACCGCGCAGTCCACCGTCTGCTGCGTCTGCGAGCGACGCAATTCTCTCCATGACCAATGCGGGAGTTCGCAACCTGTGACCAAGCCAGCACAGCCACGCGCCCATCGGTGCTGAAGAGCGGCCTAGTAAATTCAGACGTCACCGACAAGTGACCCTCCATGATCCGCAGCGGCTTCCCAGTCCATCGACACAATGGCAGGAAAGGGACGAAGCGGTGGTTCTTGGCCTTAGCTTCTAGATCGGACATTTCCTTCCTTGCTCAGACCCAGGTCGGCGGCTTCCTCCACAAAGTGCGCTTGTAAGTCATGATCTTCGATAGCTTACGCGGATATCCCTTAGGTACGTCTTCGTCGGGGTTTGGATGGTGGCAACCGCAGCTTGGACGACAGCGCATACGTCGCGCTGGCTCTGGTTAAGGATGGCGCCATGAGCCGAGAATCCGCAAAAGGACCAACAAAGCGCCGCCGCCGCCAGACGCCCAACGTCACAGGATTTCGCGAACTCTCCTAGACGCTCCGACGCTCGCCAGCGCCTCTCTTCCCCCTCTGGGGGAAGTACGGCCGAAGGCCGGGATGGGGGTTCTGGCCGCGCGAATATCGTTCGAAGTCGGCGCACGGCCCGGCCCCCTCCACCGCTTCGCGGTCCCCCTCCCCCAAGGGGAGGAGAGGTTTACGTATACTTCTTTGCCTAGAGCCGCTCCACGATCGTCACGTTGGCGAGGCCGCCGCCTTCGCACATGGTCTGCAGGCCCCAGCGCTTGCCGCGCGCGGCCAGGGCGTGGACCAGGGTGGTCATCAGCTTGGTTCCCGAGGCGCCCAGGGGGTGGCCCAGGGCGATGGCGCCGCCGTTGACGTTGAGCCTGGCCGGGTCGGCATGGAGGGCGCCGAGCCAGGCCACGGGGACCGAGGCGAAGGCTTCGTTGACTTCGAAAAGATCGATGTCGTCCACGGACATGCCGGCCTTCTTCAAGGCGCGCTCGGTGGCGGGCAGCGGGGCTTCGAGCATGATCACCGGATCGCCGCCGATCACCGTCAGATGGTGGATGCGGGCCAGGGGCTTGACGCCCAGGGCCTTCAGGCCCGCCTCGCTGACGATCATGACGCCCGACGCGCCGTCGCAGATCTGGCTGGAGGTGGCGGCGGTGAGCTTGCCGGTCTCGACCAGCAGCTTGACGCCCTTGATCCCCTCCAGGCTGGCGTCGAAGCGGATGCCTTCATCGACGGTGTGCTTGGCGACATTGCCCTCGGCGTCGGTGATTTCCACCGGGACGATCTCGTCCTTGAAGGCGCCGCCTTGCGTGGCGGCGATGGCCTTCTGGTGGCTCTGGAAGCCGAATTCGTCGAGCTGGTCGCGGGAGAGGCCGTATTTGCCGGCCATCATCTCGGCGCCCATGAACTGGCTGAACTGGATGTTTGGATAGCGCGCCTGCTGCTTCGGACTCATGGGGATGCCGAAGCCGTTCTTGGCCGGCAGGGTGACCGAAAGGCCCATGGGGACGCGGGTCATGCTCTCGACGCCGGCGGCGATGACGATGTCCTGGGTCCCGCTCATCACCGCCTGGGCGGCGAAATGCAGGGCCTGCTGGGAAGAGCCGCACTGGCGATCGACGCTGGTGGCCGGCACGCTTTCGGGCAGGCGCGAGGCGAGGACCGCGCCCCGCGCCACATTGGTCGCCTGTTCGCCCACCTGCATGACGCAGCCCATGATCACGTCCTCGACCAGGGCCGGGTCGGCGCCGGTGCGATCCAGCAGGGCGTCGATAACGGCGGCGGCCAGGTCGGCGGGGTGCCAGCCGGCCAGCCTGCCGCCCTTGCGGCCTCCGGCGGTGCGGGCGGCGGCGACGATATAGGCTTCGGCCATGGGGCGGGTCCTTGGAAATGAGCGTGGGCGGGCGAATGGGTGAACCGCGTTTACTCCAGGCGCCGCCGCGTCAGCAAACGGCCATTTGGGCGGCGAGGCGTGACGGGAAGGCGCGCCCGCGCTAGAGCGGCGTCCCCTTATCCTCTTGCCCAAGGCTCGATCCGCCTCGTGCGTCTTCCCCAGGCTCGCCTCGACCAGGTGCTCGACCGCTTCCGCGAGGTGGAGGCGCGGATGGGGGCGGCGGCCGATGGCGCGGAGATCGTCCGGCTGGGCAAGGAGTATGCGGCGCTCAAACCCGTGGCCGAGCTCGCCCAGCGCCTTGGCAAAGCGCGGGCCGAGCGAGTCGATCTGGAGGATATGATCGGCGCGGGCGATCCCGACATGAGCGCCCTGGCCCGCGACGAGCTGGCCGCCCTGGACGCGGGGACGCCGGAACTGGAGCGGGAGGTCGCGCTCCTGCTCGCCCCCCGCGACGCCGACGAGAACGCCTCGGCGATCCTGGAGGTGCGGGCGGGAACCGGCGGCGACGAGGCGGCCCTGTTCGCCGGCGATCTCTTCCGCATGTACCAGCGCTATGCGGCGGCGCGCGGCTGGAGCGTCGATATCGAGAGCCTCTCCGAGGGCGACGCCGGCGGCTATAAGGAGATCGTCGCCTCGATCGGCGGCGAGGGGGTGTTCGGCCGCCTGAAATTCGAAAGCGGCGTCCACCGGGTGCAGCGGGTGCCGGACACGGAAGCCCAGGGGCGCATCCACACCTCGGCCGCCACCGTCGCCGTCCTGCCGCAACCCGAGGACGTGGAGATAGAGATAAGAGACGCTGACCTGCGCATCGACACCTATCGCTCCAGCGGGGCTGGCGGCCAGCACGTCAACAAGACCGACTCGGCGGTGCGCATCACCCATCTGCCCACCGGGATCGTCGTCACCTCGTCGGAAAAGTCGCAGCATCAGAACCGGGCGCGGGCGATGAAGGTGCTGAAAGCCAAGCTTTACGATCAGAAGCGCGACGCCCTGGACGCCGAGCGTTCGCGGTCGCGCAAGAGCCAGGTCGGTTCGGGCGATCGCTCCGAGCGCATTCGCACCTATAATTTCCCGCAGGGCCGGGTGACCGACCACCGGATCAACCTGACCCTCTACAACCTACCCAAGGTAATCGAGGGCGACGCCCTGGACGAGGTCATCGCCCCCCTGATCGCCGACGACGAAACCGCCCGTCTTGCCAGCCTGGAGGATAGTTTCGGGTGAGGGGGTGGAGGCTTATATTAATTCCGAAATAGGTTGCTCACGAATCTCACCACGGAATCGACCTGCCGCTTCAAGAAATCGCGGACGTAGTGGCGCGCCTCGCGGGGCGAGACGGTGAAGGCGGCGCCGACGGTGTCGGCCATGACGGCGCCGCGCCGGCCGATGGGCAGGGGCGCGCCGGTGGTGGTGTCGCAGGCGGTCTGATGCTCGATCTCGGCGTTGAACTCGGCGCCGATGAGGACGACCATCACCGAGACCCACATCCACAGCATGAAGCCGATCATCGCCCCCAGCGAGCCGTAGGTGACGCCGAAGTGGGTGAAGTTGTTGACGTACCATGAAAAACCCAGCGAGCCCACCATCCATAGGAGGGCCGCCGCGAAGCCGCCGCAGAAAACCCAGCGCCAGCGGGCGCCGGCGCGGCTCGGCCCGAAGCGGTAGAGCAGGGTGAAGACGCCGGCGGCCATGGCATAGACCCCCAGCCAACGTAGAGGGATCCACCAGTAGCGCAGGCCGCGCAGCCCCAGGGCGTGGAAGAAGATCGGGGCCGCCACGGTGATCGCGGTCACGACGGTCAGGAAGGTTAGCGCCGCCAGGGTGGCGCCGTAGGTGATCAGAGTGCGATGCAGATAGGGGCGCTTTTCGCGCTCGCCGTAGGCGACGTTAAGACCGTCGAAGAGCGATTTCATCCCGGCGTTGGCGCTCCACACCGAAATCAGGGTGCTGACGGCGAAGGCCGCGCCCAGGGTTCCGTGCGTCTGAGTGGCCAGACGCAGCATCTGCTGGCCGATCAGTCCCACGGCGTCGCGGGGAAAGATGCCGGCAAGCTGCCCCAACTGCGTTTCCACGGTATCGACGTTCGAAAACAGACCGTAGAGCGACACGAAGGCGGCGATGGCCGGGAAGGTCGCCAACAGCAGGTAGAAGGTGACGCCGCCGGCCAGGGCCGGGAGGCGGTTGTTGGCCACCTCGCGGTAGGCGCGCCAGAGAATATCCTTCCAGCCCAGCGGCGGAATGGTCCAGGGAAAGTGGGCGAGCCGTCCGCGCCCGGGTTCGGCGGCCTCGAATTCCTCCGGCGTCAGAAGCGGCCGGCCGCCCGGCGCCCCTCCGGTGGCTTTCTTGCGCCTCGGCCACCGGGCGGCAAGGGCGGCGACGGCGAGCCACGGCGCCGCCCGCCAGGGCAGCCTGGCGGGCGTCTTGACGGAGCCGGCCGACGGGTCGCTCATGTCGGGATCCGCCTTGATTGACGCCATGGCGCGGTTCGGATTGCCCATTCTGGAGAGATAAAGCCGTGGCCGCCACTATCGCCGCACTTTTTCGCCACCCGATCAAGGGCTTTACGCCACAGGAGGTGGACCGCGCACGGCTGGAGGCGGGACGCGCCTTTCCCGGCGATCGGCTGCTGGCGGTGGAGGATGGACCCTCCGGCTTCGACCCGGCCGCGCCCGCCTTCGTCGCCAAGCAGCGCTTCGCGGTGCTGGCCAAGATCGCGCAAATCGCCAAGGCTCGCACCGCCTACGACGAGGCGAGCGGTGTGCTGAGGGCGACGGCGAGCGGCGCGGCCGACTTCGAAGCCGACCTGACGGACGAGGCCGGCAGGGAGGCCTTCGCCGGGTGGCTGACGGCGCTGCTCGGCGCCGCCGCCGCCGGGCCGTTGCGGGTCATCGATGGCGCCGGTCACCGGTTTCTCGATCACCCCAAAGGTCATGTGTCGATCATCAACCTGGCCAGCGTGCGCGACTTGGGGGCGCGGCTTGGCAAGCCGGTCGATCCGCTGCGGTTCCGCGCCAATCTCTATGTGAACGGCTGGCCGGCCTGGGCGGAGAACGCGTGGACGGACCGTGAGATCGCGCTGGGCGAAGCGCGGGCGCGGGTCTGCAAGCCCATCACCCGCTGCGCCGCCCCCGGCGTCGATCCGGTCACGGCGGAAAGCGACATCGATGTGACCGGGGCGCTCCATGAATTCTATGGCCACATGCTGTGCGGAATCTATGTCCAGGTCACCAAAGACGGAGAGGTGGCGCGGGGCAGCCTGGCGCAACTCGCGCGCCTATAGCACCGGAATCGACAGGTCTTCCCCCGCCAGGGCGCGCTCGATCAGGCGGAGGGTGTCGCGAAGGCCGAAGATGGCGGCGAACGACCCGAACCTGGGGCCCTGACTCTGGCCGAGCAGCACCTCGTAGAGGGCGGCGAACCAGGCGCGCAGGGGTTCGAACCCGGCCGCCTTGCCGGCCGCGTAGACCTCGTTCTGGATCATCTCGCCGTCCTGGCAATCGGCGGGCAGGGCTTTGAGGCGCGCCGCCAGATCAGCGAAGGCGGCCTGTTCCCGCTCGTCGGGCGCGCGGAAGCGCTTGGCGGGCCGAACGAAATCTTCGTAGTAATGGATGGCGTAGTCGGCGAGGCGGTCCAGCAGCGGCTCGCTCTTTGGCGTGGCGTCCGGAAAGTGACGGGCGATGAAGCCCCACAGGAGGGTCTTGTCCGAGGCGTTGGACGCCGAGACCAGATTGAGCAGCAGGCTGAAGGACACCGGGGCGCCCTTAGCCGGCGGCGCGCCGCCGTGCACGCTCCACACAGGATTGTCGAGGGAGTTGGGGCCTTTGGTATTGTCCGCAGCCGGACGGTTATAGGCGTCGAGCTGCTGCAGATATTCGTCGGCCGCCTTGGGGATGACGTCGAAAGAGAGCCGCTTGGCGGACCTGGGCGACTGGAAGAGATAATAGACCAAGCTCTCGGGCGCGCCGTAGCGGCCCCATTCCTCCAGGGTGAGGCCGTTGCCCCTGGACTTGGAGATCTTCTGGTTGTTCTCGTCCAGAAAGAGTTCGAAATTGAACCCCTCCGGCGGCTCGGCCCCGAGGATGCGGCAGATCCGCGAGGACACCTTCACCGAATCGATGAGGTCCTTGCCGCTCATCTCGTAATCCACCCCCAGCGCCGCCCATCGGCACGCCCAGTCCGGTTTCCACTGCAGCTTGACCGCGCCGCCGGTGACGGGTGTTTCGGTGAGCGTCCCGTCCTCGTCCGCGAAGACGATGGTGCCGCGATCGACATGGCGCTCCAGCGTGGGAACCTGCAGCACGCGGCCGGTGGTCGGGCTGATGGGCAGGAAAGGCGAATAGGTGGCCCGCCGCTCGGGGCCGAGGGTCGGCAGCATCACCGCCTGGATCTCATCGAAGCGGGCCAACGCCAGGCGCAGGGTGTCGTCGAACACTCCCAAGCGATAGCACTCGGTGGACGACAGGAATTCGTAGTCGAAGCCGTGGCCGTCCAGAAAGGCGCGCATCCGCACATTGTTGTGGGCGCCGAAACTCTCGTGTTCGCCGAACGGGTCGCGCACCTGGGTGAGCGGCTTGCCCAGATCCTCGGCGAGAAGCTCCCGGTTGGGCACGTTGTCCGGAACCTTGCGTAGGCCGTCCATGTCGTCGGAAAACGAGATCAGACGGGTCGGAACCGTGTCCTCGGTCAGGGCGCGAAAGGCGTTGCGCACCATGGTCGTGCGGGCGACCTCGTTGAAGGTGCCGATGTGCGGCAGGCCCGACGCGCCGTAGCCGGTCTGGAAGACGACAGGCCGGGCGAGCGCGGGAAGGGCGGCGAGCGCCTCGTCGATCTTGCCGGCGTCGATCAGCGTCGAAGCCAGATCCCGCTGCCCGTCGCCCTCCAGCCGCACCCGCAAAAGCCGCGCCAGCAGGTTTCGCGCCTGCTCGAACGGCCAGGCGCGCGCCTCGCGGGCGAGGGGGGAGAGGCCCTGCAACATGGGCGAGCGGGTAGCGGGCGGGGCCAGCGGGATCAATGTACCGGTCATGACCCTGACAAGCTCAGCAGAAAATGCCCCCGCAGCGCCGCCACCGGCGAGGCTCTGGTCTCCTGCCAAGCCTCCACCTGGACGTTGGCGATGCGGCGGCCGACTTTGCGCACGTCGGCGCGGGCGTAGAGGGTCAGGGCGCGGCCGGGGCGCAGGTATTCGATGGTGACATCGATAGTACGCGGCTGACGGTGTTGCGGCTCGCGGATGGAAAGCTGCATCACGGCGGTCATTTCCATGAACGCGCCCAGCACACCGCCGTGCAGGGCCGGCAGCGCCACGTTGCCCACCAGATGCGGTGAGAAGGGCAGGATGGCGGTCATCTCGTCGCCGGCGAGCTCGGCGGTCATGCCCAGGAACCGCGCGTAGGGGATCGCCGCCAGCAGGGCCGCGAGGCGGTCGGCGCGGGTTTCGGCGGTCATGGCGCGGGCTTCGGCGCGGGTTTCGGCGGTCATGGCGCGGGCCTCGGCGCGGCGCCGGCGCGCACGAAGGCGGCCTGGGCGGTGGCGATGGGATCGTCCGGATCGTCCTCGAAGGTATGGGTGAGCCGGTAGCAATGGGCGCGGGCGATCACGTCGCGGCGGGGGGCCGCGGGGCGCATGTAGTCTATGCGCAGATCCAGGGTCGCGGTGGGGTCGGTATCGAAGGCGGCGGCCTTCACCGCCAGGCCGCAGGCGTGATCCAGAAGGGCGGTGATCACCCCGCCGGCCAGAACGCCGGTTTGCGGATCGCCCACCAGATCGTCGCGATAGGGGACCTTCAGCACCCCGACGCCGGCCTCCACCGAAACGAACTTCAGGCCGAGCGCCGCCGCATGGGGCGTCATCTCCACCATGCGCGCGCCGAGCGCCACGAGCGCCTCCAGATCGACCTTCATGGCGCCCTTATAGGGAGAAGTGGCGCGGCGCCTATATCGGCAGGGTGATCAAGCCCCAGTCCCTCCTTTGCCCCAGGCCGGCCGGCCTCTATTGCCCGCCGGGCGATTTCTACATCGATCCGGTTCGGCCGGTGGAGCGGGCGGTGATCACCCACGGCCACGCCGACCACGCCCGCGCCGGCCACGGCGTGGTCGTCGCGACGGCGCCGACCCTGGCCATCATGGCGACGCGCTACGGCGACGGCTTTGCGGGGAAGACCCAGGCGCTTGGCTATGGGGAGGCCCTGAACCGCGACGGCGTGGAGATAACCCTGGTCCCGGCCGGCCATGTGCTGGGCTCCGCTCAGGTGGTGGTTCGTTGGAAGGGCCTCACCATGGTCGTCTCCGGCGACTACAAGCGCCGGCGCGATCCCACCTGCTCGCCCTTCGAACCCGTGCCATGCGAGGTCTTCATCACCGAGGCCACCTTCGGCCTGCCGGTGTTCCGCCATCCGCCCGACACCGAGGAGATCGAAAAACTGCTCGCCTCCGTCGCCCAGTTCCCGGCGCGCAGCCACGTCGTCGGCGTCTACGCGTTGGGCAAGGCGCAGCGGGTGATCCGCCTGCTGCGCGAAGCGGGCTGGGAGCGGCCGATCCCGGTGCATGGGGCGCTAGAACGGCTAAACGCGCTTTATGCCGATTTCGGGGTCGAACTCGGCCCGCTCGAATCGGCCACGACGGACTCCGGCGCGGACTTCGCCGGCGCCATCGTCCTGGCCCCCCCCTCGGCCCTGGCCACACCCTGGGCGCGGCGCTTCGCCGATCCGGTGGACGCCTTCGCGTCGGGCTGGATGCGGATCCGCGCCCGCGCCCGCCAGCGCGGCGTCGAACTCCCCCTGATCATCTCCGACCACGCCGACTGGGACGAACTCACCGGCACCATCGCCGAGCTTCACCCCGGCGAAGTGTGGATCACCCACGGCCGCGAGGACGCCTTGGCCCGCTGGTGCGCCTTGCACGGCATACCGGCGCGGGCGCTCGATCTGGTGGGCTATGAGGACGAGGGGGAGTAGGACGGAAGCGAAAAACCCTACCCCGGCCGGTGCTTCATGGGCCGCAGGAAAATGCGGCCGATCCGATCGTCGGAGGCCTGGACGCGGTCGCTGAGATCCTGGGCGGCTTCCTGGACCTCGTCGCCAGTCAGGCCGTCTGAGAACTCCAGGGTGACGCCGACCAGGATGGATTCGGGTCCCAGATGCAGGGTGAGCACCTCCTCGACCACTTCCACGGCCGGATCGGCTTCCAGGATGCGGCGCACCTCGGCGACCACCCGCGGGACGGCCGCCTCGCCGGCCATCAGGCTGCGCACCTCATTGGCGAGAAAGAGGGCGACGGCGCCTAGCAGCAGGCCGATGGCCACCGAGGCGGCGCCGTCGGCCCAGGCCAGATGAAACACCGCGACGCCGGTGACGCCCAGGGCGGCGAGGGCCAAGCCGACCAGGGCGGCGGCGTCCTCCAGCAGGGTGGCGAACAGGCTGGGGTCCTTGCTGAGGTGGAGGAACCGCCACAGGCGAATGCGCCGGCCGTGGACGGTGCGGCGAAATTCCCGGTAGCTGACGGTAAAGGAAGTGGCCTCGAACCCGGCCGAGAGGGCCAGAACCAGATAGTTGATCCACGGCCTCGTCATCGCCTCCGGGGCCAGGATGCGGCGAACGCCCTCATAGACCGACACCGCCCCGCCCAGGGCGAAGATCAGCAGGGCCACCGCGAACGACCAGAAATAGGCCTCCAACCCATGGCCGAACGGGTGCGCGGCGTCGGCCGGCTGGGCGGCGCGCCGCATGCCGACCAGAAGGAACATCTGGTCGAGGGTATCGACCCCGGAATGCACCGCCTCGGTGAGCATGGCGCTGGAGCGGGTGAAGGCGAAGGCGACGAGCTTGATCGCCGCGATGGCCAGATTGCCGGCAAGGGCGACAAAGACGACGCGCTTGGATCCCTCGGCCATCCGGCCCGTCTCCTTGAAAGTGCGGCGACCTATATCAGCACACCATGCGCGCCTTCGCCCATCTCCTTGACCGTCTCTCGTTCACCGCCTCGCGCAACGCCAAGCTGACCCTGGTCCGCGATTTCCTGCGCCAGACGCCCGATCCGGAGCGCGGATGGGCGCTGGCGGCCCTCACCGGGGACCTGACGTTCAAGGCGGCCAAGCCGGCCGCTATCCGCGCGGCGATCGAGGCGCGCCTCGATGCCCGGCTGTTCGCCTGGTCCTACGACTATGTGGGCGATCTGGCCGAGACCGTGGCGCTGGCGTGGCCGGCGCGGCCCGGGGTCAATCGCGAGCCGGATCTTTCGCAGGTGGTCGACGCCCTGGCGGGGGCGGCGCGGGCCGAGGTTCCCGGCTTGATCGAGGGCTGGCTCGACGCCCTGGACGCCGACGGTCGCTGGGCGCTCCTGAAGCTGGTGACCGGCGGCCTGCGGGTGGGCCTGTCGGCCCGGCTGGCCAAGCAGGCGGTCGCCGACATGGGCCCTGTACCGGTGGGCGAGGTGGAGGAGCTGTGGCATGCCCTCACGGCCCCTTACGGCGATCTCTTCGCCTGGCTGGAGGGGAGGAGCGAGCGGCCGTCGTCCGACGCGCCGGGCCGCTTCCGGCCGGTGATGCTGGCCCAGGCCATCGACGAAGCTGCCGATTTCGCCCGCCTCGACCCGGCCGACTACACGGCCGAGTGGAAGTGGGACGGCATCCGCGTCCAGGCGGCCAGCGAGCGGGGCGAGCGGCGGCTCTACAGCCGCACCGGCGACGACATTTCGGCGGCTTTCCCGGACGTGGTGGCGGCGCTGGACTTCGAGGGGGTGATCGACGGCGAGCTTCTGGTCATGCGGGGCGGCGCCGTCGCGGCGTTCGGCGACCTGCAGCAGCGCCTGAACCGCAAGAGCGCCGACGCCAGACTGATGGCCGCTCATCCGGCCGGAGTGCGCGCCTACGACCTGTTGCTGGACGGTGAGCACGATCTGCGTGGCCTCACCTTCCGCGAACGGCGCACCCGACTGGAAACCTTCGTCGCCGCCATCGCCTCGCCGCGCATTGACCTCTCACCCCTGCAACCTTTTGAGACTTGGGAAGAGCTGGCCCGCCTGCGCGTCGCCCCGCCGCCGGGCGATCCGGCCCGCGCCGAGGGGCTGATGCTGAAACGCTGGGATTCGACCTACCAGGCCGGCCGCCCAAAGGGCCCGTGGTTCAAGTGGAAGCGCGACCCGCATCTGATCGACGCGGTCCTGATGTACGCCCAGCGCGGCCACGGCAAACGCTCCAGCTTCTATTCCGACTACACTTTCGGGGTGTGGCGCGAGGACGCCGAGGGCCGCCGCGCCCTGACCCCCGTCGGCAAGGCCTATTTCGGCTTCACCGACAAGGAGCTGAAACAGCTCGACGCCTTCGTGCGCGAGAACACGGTGGAGCGCTTCGGCCCGGTCCGTTCGGTGCGCGCCGATCGCGATTTCGGCCTGGTGCTGGAGGTGGCCTTCGAGGGCCTTCAACGATCGACACGCCACAAGAGCGGCGTGGCTATGCGTTTCCCTCGAATCCACCGCATCCGCTGGGACAAGCCGGCCCGCGAGGCCGACGAACTGGAGACCCTGGAGCGGATGCTGGCGGCCGGGGGTTAAGCGCCCTCGGCCGCCAGGCCACCTAAAGACCTCTAACCGTGCGGACGATCGCCGCCGCGTCCGCCGCCGCTCCGGCCGCCGCCGCCGCGACTGGGTTCGGCCATGTGAGCCGACCCGCCGCCGCGAGAGGGTGCGGAACTCTGGTGGCGGGCCATGCCGTAGGAGCGCGACCCGTAGTGGGTCCCGTGCGATGAGGGCCGGGAATAGGCCGAGTGGCCATACGAATGGGTGGAATGGTGGGCGCTCGCCCGATAGTGGCTATGCGCCGCGCCGCCCGTGTGGCGCGTCGCGTGGCGAGAACCGTGCCCGGTCGTCGCGTGATGGGCCGTCGCATGGCGGGTAACATGCGCCGCCGTCCGATGGGTCGCCGGCTTAGCCCCGGCCCGCGCCGCGCCCTTCGCGGCGGTCACGGGTGCGCCGCGGTTGGTCTTGGCCGATTGGGCGCGGTTGGCGCTGGCCAACTGCTGGTGCTGGCGTTGCGTGGCCGTGGGCCCCACGTGCGCCTGCCTGGCCGCCGCCTGTTCGCGGGCCGTCGGCCGAGCGGTGACGCCGCCGCGACCGCCGTTAAAGCTCACCCGGCTGACCCGGCGGCTGACGACGGCCCGGTTGAAGACATTGTGGCCACGAAGGGCGCCGACGTTGTTGACGGCGCGATTGTAGAAGAAATCGCGGCCTCTCCAATAACCGCCTGCGTAGCCAAAACCATTGTAGCCGAATCCGTAGTCGATGCCGCCGTAGAATCCGACGGTCGGGGCCCAGTAGCCTTCATTGAAAGCGTAGCCGCCATTGCCCCAACCCCACCAGCCGGGCGTCCACAAAAGGCCGGCTCGCGGCGGCAGCGCCCATTCGCCGGGCGCCCAGTAGTAGTCGTTCACGCCGGCGTTCCATCCCCAATAACCGGGTGTCCAGAGGTAGCCGGGGCCGGGGATCGGCGGCTGGGCGTAGACAGGCAACAGCGGCGGGGCGAAGCCCACACCGATGCCGATGCCGACGCTGATCCGCGCCTGGCTAACAGCCGGAGCGGCGGCGACGGCGCCAAGGCCGAGCAAGACGGCGATCGAGGCGGATTGTAAACTGCGCATGAGAACTCCTTGCGGTTAGGGTTGCGCGCGCCGGCGGAAGACCAGCCAGCGGGCAATTTGAGTGAGCGAGTGCGCCGACCATGCGCGCGTCTTGCTGAATGAGCGCGGGACGGCCCTGTTAGGTTCCGTTCATGCGTGGGCGAGGTGGTCCGGGGCGGGTTCGTTCTTTAGGGTCAATTCGTCACCGCCCTCGGAGATTGAACACATGCGCGCCGCCCTCATTCTCGCCGCTTGGCTGGCTCTCCTGGCGGCGCCCGCCGGACTTTTGGCGCGGCAAAGCCGGAGCGGCCCCGACGCCAGCCTCGCCGGCCAGACAAAGGATCAGCCCGACAAGGCCGAGCCGGGATCGCCGCGACATGCAGCCAAGGGCGGCGCGACCGACGAGCCGGCCGCTGGGGAGGAAGTCAAGTCCGGGACCGACCGGCGCGCCGAGCGGGCCAGCGCCGCCAAGCTGGCCGACTCCGATATCGCCACCGCGCCCATCGCCGAGCGGCGGGTGGCCAGCCGGCACGGCGCGGTCATCGGCGGCCGGCATCTGGCCTATATGGCGACGGCCGGCACCCTCACCATCCGCGACGACGACGGCAAGCCCACCGCCAGCGTGTTCTATGTCGCCTACACCGCCGGCGACGGGCGGGACGCGCGCCGGCCGGTGACCTTCCTCTACAACGGCGGGCCGGGCTCCTCGACGGTCTGGCTCCACATGGGCTCCCTCGGACCGGTGCGGGTGCGCACCGATAGCCCCAGCGCCACCCACAACGCCCCGTTCGATCTGGCCGACAACAACGACAGCCTGCTCGACAAGTCCGACTTGGTGTTCCTCGACGCCATCGGGGCCGGCTTCTCGCGCCCGCTCGGCGACACCAAGCTTTCCGCCTTCTGGGGCACCGACCCGGACATCGACGCCTTCGCCCGCGCCATCGAGCGCTATCTGACCGTCAACGGCCGCTGGAATTCGCCCAAGTTCATCTTCGGCGAGTCCTACGGCGCCACCCGCTCGGCCGGCCTTTCCTACAAGCTGCAGGAGGACGGGATGCAGCTCAACGGGGTGATCCTGCTCTCCTCGATCCTCAACTACGGCCGGCGCGATCCGGGTTTCGACCAGGAGCTGGTCAACTATCTGCCCAGCTACGCCGCCGCCGCCGCCTACCACAACCGCCTGGCCGCCCCGCCGGCCGATCTGGCCGCCTATCTACGCGAGGTGCGCGACTGGGCCAGGGGCCCTTACGCCCTGGCGCTGGCCAAGGGCGAAGACCTTTCCGACGCCGAACGCCGCGCCGTGGCCGCCCAGATGGCGGCCTACACCGGCCTCTCGCCACGCTTCATCCTCGACAACGATCTGCGCGTGACCTCGTCCCGTTTCCGCAAGGAGCTGCTGCGCGGTCAGAGGCGCACCCTCGGCCGCTACGACGACCGCTTCACCGGCATCGACGTGGACGCAGGGGCGGATTCGCCACAATACGATCCCTCCGACACCGGCATCAGCGGCGCCTTCGTGGCCGCCTTCCACGACTATCTGGCCCGCGACCTCGGCTATGCGACCGAGATGACCTACCGGCCGACCCACTACGACCGCGCCCTGCACTGGGATTTCCGCCACCGCGCGCCGGGCGATCGGGAAGGCGGAAACACCAATGAAGCGGATGTGGCCCTCGACCTTTCGGCCGCCATGCGACAGAACCCGCACCTGCTGGTCTATTCGCTGAACGGGATCTACGACCTGGCGACGCCCTTCTTCGGCACCGAATACGACCTCGCCCACATGCAACTCGACCCCACCCTGCGCCCCAACCTCCGCTTCGCCTACTACCCCAGCGGCCACATGGTCTACTTGAATCCCCAGGCGTTGGCCTCGATGAAGGCCGACTTGGCGCGGTTTTATGACGAGGCGGCGCCGGCGCGGTGAGGGGGGGTTCGGCGCACCTCGGCTGGTCTAGCCAAGGAAGCCAATGCTTCCACGGCGCTACCGCAACTTGCTATCCAAAGATATCGCGAGACGTTAGGCTAAAATGAATTTGATGGAAAGCCAGTGAACATAGATTTCATACAGTCTGCGTTTATAGACCAACCTCCATTTTTCTCATCCACTAAACCGCCAACATAGTACTCTCTGCCCCACGATAATTTACCATTCTCTCGGCTTATCGTAATTAGTCCTGCAATATCCGGCCCAGGGAACGCGTATGGGTTGAAATCCTCAAATTCAATTACATCTGGATCTACATGCGTCAACCCAACTACGCTCTTGCATGGTATCAGGCAAATCTGCTTCTTTTCTAAATCTACACTGAACCCTATCACATAAGATGTTGCCGCGCCAGTCATGTCTAACCTCTTAGTTCCATTACAAACAAGGTTGAATTGTTGGTCATTGGCCACGGCCGACGTGGTAACCAGCATCACAGCGACGGCGGCGAGAGCGATATGCATCATCTGCCGAGGTTAGACGCGAATCACCCGCGAGCAAAGGCATCGAGGAGCAAAAAAGTTTCCCAGCAGGCCCTGGGGGCTAAATGACGGTCGATCGATCACCGAACGGAACAGCTATCTCTCAAGCAAGTTCAAACAGCCGAACGCCGGCGGTGGCCGCTCCTCATCAGGTCGTTAGCGATGGAGCGGGATTTTGCGGCCTTCGGCGGCGTGCACGTTTTCCCAAAAAAGAGGCTGTTAGAGTCCGTTTGGAAAATTGCACAATTGGGATTCTCAGGTGATGCGGGTCATGATTCAAGCTCTGGATGTGGACAGAGCAGAGCCGTGGCCGGATGGCGAAGATCGCCCGGAAGACGAAGCGCTATCCGTCGGACCTGA
>JBBRPN010000041.1:0-24085 GCA_038227925.1 Caulobacterales bacterium
CTTCCGACACATAGTCATCGAGGCAACTGGGAAGCAGCGTCGGCTGTCGGCGGTCTTCACCTTCGACGAAGCGGGACATCTCATCACCCCCAACGCTGCTGCATCAAGAGTCTAAGGTGCTTCGCGTTTTTACACAGCCTCGACCCCTTGCCGACCCTCAGGATGTCCGGTTCCGGCCAGTGATTGATGGCGAGCGTTCATGGCGCGTGCCCGGGGGCACCAGATGGTCTCCGACCTATCCGATCCCCCAACCCGCTGGAATGTTTGATAGTGCGCGTTTATCACATATAGCGCGTTCCACAGTCACACTTTCCAGGCTTTGAGCCAAGCGGCAAGGGTCGCTTCCAGAGGGGGTTAAGTTTGGCCGGCGATGAAATGCGTGGCTCAGCTAGCTCAAGCACTATGCCGAACGGCCAACATTAAATCACCTATTCAAGACGGTTACATCCATCTCTATATTACCGATCTGACAATTGGCAGGATTCCATCCCTGAAGAATTGCTAAGTATTGCATGGTAACGGTATGTTTTTCAGCGGTAACCACGACGCTGTTGAGAAGATTTGAACTGCCAAAAATGTTACCATTAACGTCTGCATGAAAAGATGACGGCCCCAGAGTATTGTCCGACTGAACCCCATCGACATAATTTTTAGTATAAAAGAAAAGTATAGTAGGGCCGTTCGAGTCGGTCCGACAAATCCAAGACGAGAGATTGTTTATCTGCAAAACGCATCCGGTTGCAACTTGACATACAACATTCGACATCTGAATAATAGGGGTGGAAACGTTCAAAACAACGTTGAAACCTCCTGGCGCGTGCGCGCTATAAACTTCCACAGGAAACCAGGCATTTGAGGTGACCGAGCCAGAATTCTTAATCGGCTTGCCGGAATTGAAAAGAGTGACTTGCGCCGGGACGGGATGACGGGCTTGTGCCCGAGCACAAGTTGGCCAGTGGACCAATCCCCCGGCGACTAGGCCGACCAGCATCGTTGTCACCGAATAGCGCATTGTCGTTCCCCTGCCGATCCATCGCCGAGACTGCTCCCGTCGTTCCCAATTAGCAAGCCACATCATCTTTAGGGAGGGGTCAACGAAGATGGGCTGCGCACTAGTGATGTTCGGTGAAAAGCACCGATGGAGGTGCTCCGCCGGTGGCCTTACAGTTGCCGAGGGACAGATTGTTCGTTTCGCCCGAGGTGCCTGCGGTTTCGTTGCAAACCGGCACGGTGGTCAGCCCATCGGTGAGGGCGATATTGACACTGACCTTTGAGCCTCTGTTGAAGGTCGCTTCGGAGCCGCCGCCGTATCCGAGAATGTTGAACTCCACGGCGTTCCAGGCGGCCGCGGTGCTCACCACGTTGTCGTTCTCCGTCGCGGCGTAGGCGTTGCTGTCCGTTGTCATTATCACCTTGTCGAGGCTATTGACGATTGCAATTCCGGTGAGCGAGAAGCCACTCATCTGCGTGATAACTTGAGGCGGCACTGGAACCGCTGAACTGTTTAGATAACAGCTAGCACCGGAACGCGTCCAAGGTTTCGGGAGTTTCGGGCAAGCCCGACCATAGTCCAGTAACCAGGATTGCATGAACGCGGGCGCTGGGTCCGTGCCGGGGTTGTCAAAAATGAACTGTTGCCACCCTGTACAAGTCGACGGCATGGCAGCGCGCCGACACTTCGCGGTCGTGAAAAACTGGGTGTTGACCTGGAGGGTGTAGGTGTCGGGTTGGTCCCCGTCGGTCTCGCTCGTTACGCCAACGACAGATGGGAAGGAACCGGTCGCCGCGGATATCAATCCCGTTACCTGGGCGACCCAATCATACCCGTTACCGGCCCCCATCCCGGCTGTGTACCCGCGCCGACCATGTCGCGGAATGAAAGGGATTGCCGGAGCCGCGACGCAGTCGACTTTCGTCCACGCGTCGCTGGGATAGGCCGCTGCGAAGCACCCCTCACCGGGCGTGGGCGTCCGCACGATGGACAACCGCCACGCGGCAAGCAGCGGCGCGTCGGCAGTCGCTGACGCCGACACCGTTGCGGCGCTATGGGCTGCGACGGCGAAGCAGAACGCCAATGCTGCCGACAGGCCGGTGGTCACTGCTGGTCCCGGGACAGTCTTGGTGCGGTCGCGGGCCTTGCTGCGTGATTTCATGACAAACGTCCCCAAAGTCTGCGCTATCGGGCTATGCCTTGGGAGTAACAAGCTGCTCGGCCTCCTCGTCCGTGAAGCCGCTCAACGCCTCGCGGTTAACCTTCCCCGAATCTTGACGCTACGTTGCGACGCCAAGGGCCGCTCCCGGGCTTAGCGGCAACGACGCCCTTCCACCCTTTTGAAACGTTGGAAACGCCCGCTAACTGGTATCAACGAGGCGACAGTTCACGAGCCTTGAGGCGATCTCTAGCGGGCGGGCGCCAACTGTCAGATTCTATCTCCTAGACGAACTCCGCCAGCACGTCGTCGGCCGCCACGCTGTCGCCGGCCTTGGCGGCGACCAGCTTGATCACCCCGTCGCGCTCGGCGCGCAGGATGTTCTGCATCTTCATCGCCTCGATGACGCACAGCACCTGGCCTTCCTTCACTTCTTGGCCCCCGGTCAGGTCCATGGAGACCACCAGCCCGGGCATGGGAGAGACCACGAGGCTCGAGGTGTCGGGGCGGGGCTTGGCGGGCAGGCGTTGGTGCAGATCGGCCGAGGCGGGGGTGAGAACCAGCACCTTGGCGCTGGCCGCCCGATGTCGAATCTCGAAGCCTTCGGTCGCCGTCGCCACGGTCGCGGTGAAGGGGCGGCCATCCAGGCGCCCCCGGAACATCGGCGAGCCGGGACGCCAATCGATCGCCTCCAGCGCCAGCGTCCGCCCCTCGTCCGGCAATTCGATGGAGAGCGCCGCGCCGTCGCCGGAAAGCCTGACGTTGCGCCGTGCGCCGTCCATCACCACCACCCAGTCGGTCCGCGTCAGCGGCGAGGGGATGCCGTTGCCGATCCGCCAGGCTCGAGCGGCCAGGCGCCGGTGCATGGCGCCCGCCACGGCGGCGATCAGGTCGCGTTGCCAGGACGTGGCTTCAAGCCCTAGGAACCCTTCCGGGAACTGGTCGGCGATATAGTTGGTGGAGAGCGCGCCCGAGGCGAAGCGGTCCTGGTCCATCACCGCCGACAGGAAGGGCGTGTTGTGCTCCGGCCCCTCGATGTGGAAGTCCTCCAAGGCCCGCGCCATGCCGGCGATCGCCCCGGCGCGATCGGGGGCCCAGGCGCACAGCTTGGCGATCATCGGGTCGTAGAACATCGAGATCTCGTCGCCCTCGCGCACCCCGGTGTCGTTGCGGACGCGGTAGGCGACTTGGTCGCCCTCCGCCGGCGGCTGGTAGCGGACCAGACGGCCGATGGAGGGGAGGAACTTGCGGTAAGGGTCTTCGGCGTAGATGCGCGCCTCGATCGCCCAGCCGTCGATGGCCAGGTCGTCTTGCGTGAAGGCCAGGGGCTCGCCGGCCGCCACCCGGATCATCTGTTCGACCAGATCGATGCCGGTAATCAGTTCGGTGACCGGATGCTCCACCTGAAGGCGTGTGTTCATCTCCAGGAAATAGAATGATTTATCCTGGTCGGCGACGAACTCCACCGTGCCCGCTGAATCGTAATCGACCGCCTTGGCCAGCGCCACCGCCTGGGCGCCCATGGCAACGCGGGTGGCGGCGTCGAGCAGGGGCGAGGGCGCCTCCTCGATGACCTTCTGGTTGCGCCGCTGGATGGAGCATTCCCGCTCGAACAGGTGGACGACATGGCCGTGCTGGTCGCCCAGAACCTGGATTTCGATGTGACGGGGGTTTTCGATGAACTTCTCGATGAAGATGCGATCGTCGCCGAACGCCCCCTTGGCCTCGCCGCGCACGGCGGGAAAGCCCTCATCGACGTCGCGGCGGCTCCAGGCCAGCCGGATGCCCTTGCCGCCGCCGCCGGCCGAGGCCTTGATCATCACCGGATAGCCGATCTCCTCGGCGATTTTCACGGCGTGGGCGGCGTCGTCGATCTCCCCGACGTGGCCCGGCACCACCGACACGCCGGCGGCGGCGGCGAATTTCTTGGAGGCGATCTTGTCGCCCATGGCGTCGATGGCGCCGGGATTGGGACCGATAAAGACGACGCCGGCCGCCGCGCATTGCCTCGCGAATTCAGCCTTTTCCGAGAGAAAACCGAAGCCCGGATGGATCGCCTGCGCCCTGGTCTCGCACGCCGCGGCGATGATCTTGTCGGCCACCAGATAGGACTGCGTCGCCGGCGAGGGTCCGATGAACACCGCCTCGTCGGCCATCTCCACCGCCAGCGAGCCGGCGTCGGCCTCCGAATAGACCGCCACCGTGGCGATCCCCATCCGGCGGCAGGTCTTGATGACGCGAACCGCGATCTCGCCGCGGTTGGCGATCAGGATTTTCGCGAACATGTCAGCTTGGGGCCGGCCGTTTCCACACTATGTTCAAGCGAGTAGACGCGCGCCGGGAGCTTGACAACCGTCAGCGCCGCGACCGCCCAAAGGAATGCCGGCATGACCGAGACGACGACCACGACTCATCTCTCGCCTTCGGGTTTCGATCTCACCGCGCCCACCGACGCCGAACGGGCGCGGCTGGAGGCAGTCTTGAGTCGCGAGGAGCGCGAGGTTCTGCTCCATCACGGCACCGAGGCGGCGTTCTGCGGCGGGCTGCTCGATAACAAGGCGGACGGCGTCTACGCCTGCCGCCTCTGCGGCCTACCCCTTTTTCAGGCTAAGACCAAGTTCGAGAGCGGAACGGGTTGGCCGAGCTTCTTCGCGCCCTTTGACGCGGCGCATGTCGCCGCCATTCGCGACACCAGTCACGGCATGGTCCGCGTCGAGACGCGCTGCGCGCGCTGCGGCAGCCACCAGGGCCACCTCTTCCCCGACGGCCCGCCCCCCACCCGCGATCGCTACTGCATAAATTCGGTGTCGCTGAGTTTCGTCGCCGATGGCCAGCCGCTGCCTGATCCGCTCGGAAGAGGGGATCGGGTGGCGTGACCTAAAGCGGAATATTATCGTGTTTTTTCCAGGGGTTGGAGACTGATTTTCCCTTCAGGCTCTTGAGCGCCCGAAGGATACGCCGGCGGGTTCCGTGGGGCATGATCACATCGTCGATGTAGCCGCGCGAGGCGGCAACGAAGGGATTGGCGAAGTGGGCCTTGTACTCGGCTTCGCGGATCTTGAGCTTTTCGGCGTCGCCGATGTCGGCGCGGAAGATGATCTCCACCGCCTGCTTGGGCCCCATCACCGCGATCTCGGCGGTGGGCCAAGCGTAGTTGAAGTCGCCCCGGATATTCTTTGAACTCATCACGTCGAAGGCGCCGCCGTAAGCTTTGCGGGTGATCACGGTCACCTTGGGGACGGTCGCCTCGGCGAAGGCGAACAGCAGTTTGGCGCCATGCTTGATCAGGCCGCCCTGCTCCTGCTTGGTCCCGGGCATGAAGCCCGGCACGTCCACGAAGGTGACGATGGGTATGTTGAAGGCGTCGCAGAAGCGCACGAACCGGGCGCCCTTGCGCGAAGCGTCGATATCCAGGACGCCGGCCAGCACCTGGGGCTGATTGGCGACTATGCCGATGGTTTCGCCGTCCAGGCGGGCGAAGCCGATGACGATGTTCTTGGCGTAATCCGGCGCTATCTCGAAGAAATCCGCCTCGTCGGCGACCTTGAGGATCAGCTCCTTCATGTCGTAGGGCTGGTTGGGATTGGCCGGAACCAGGGTGTCCAAGGACGGTTCGGCGCGATCGGGGTCGTCGAAGCTCTCGCGGGCCGGCGGCCCTGCGCGGTTGGAGAGGGGCAGGAAATCGATCAGGCGGCGGACCTGGGTCAGCGCCTCCAGGTCGTTCTCGAAGGCCCCGTCGGCGACCCCGGATTTCAGCGCATGGACCCGGTAGCCGCCCAGGTCTTCGTGGCTGACATCTTCATTGATAACGGTTTTCACCACGTCCGGGCCGGTGACGTACATATAGGCGGTGTCCTTCACCATGAAGATGAAGTCGGTCATGGCCGGTGAATAGACATCGCCGCCGGCGCAGGGGCCCATGATCACGCTGATCTGGGGAATGACGCCGCTGGCAAGGACATTCTGGAGGAAGATGTCGGCGTAGCCGGCCAGGGAGTCGACCCCTTCCTGGATGCGCGCCCCGCCGGCGTCGAAGAGGCCGACGATCGGCGCGCCGTTGCGGGCCGCCATCTCCTGGACCTTGACGATCTTCTCGGCGTGGGCCTTGGAAAGCGATCCGCCGAACACCGTGAAATCCTTGGAGAAAACATAGACGACACGACCGTTGACCGTGCCCCAGCCGGTGACCACGCCGTCGCCCGCGAAGCGCTGCTTTTCCATGCCGAAGTCGTGGCTGCGGTGCTCGACGAACATGTCGAACTCCTCGAAGGAGTGTTCGTCGAGGAGGATATCGAGGCGCTCGCGGGCGGTGAGTTTGCCCTTGGCGTGCTGGGCCTGGATGCGTTTGGGCCCGCCGCCGGCCTTGGCCTCGGCGCGACGCTTTTCGAGTTCTTCGAGGATATGCCGCATGAACGCCCCTTCTTGCCAGACTCCCCTGCCCTAACGCCCAAGCAGCCGGGTAACAAGTTGGCAGCCGGTGGTTAGCACGCGGCGAGCCACCGCCCCGCCATTGTCGCGTCGGCGGCCAGTCTTTGGACGCGGGCGGCCGCGTCGGCGTCGGCGCCCCACTGTTCCTCCTGAAACGCCTCGTCCACGCGCGAGGCGGCGAACGCCGCGGCTCCATCCAACCTTCCCCGCCAAACGGCCAGGGCGAGAATGGACGACCCGAACAGTGCGGCGGCGTAAGCGACGCCGGCCAGGGTAAAGGGGGCCATGGCGCCGGCTATCGCCGCCACCTTGGTCAGGGTCGCCGGCGGCTGGGGGCGGTGAACGACGCCCTGGGACTGGACGAAAGCCAGCCCGAGAACGTCCCGCGCCCACGCCAGCAGCGGCGGCCATGCGGTCTCCTGCCGTTCCACCAGGGCGCGCGGCCCCTCGGCCGGATAGCAGAGGAGATCGGCACCGGCGTAACGGACGATCGACGAGACGGCTTCGCCCAGCGCGGCGGCGTCGCCGTCGAGCGCCGCGAAGGCCAGGCGCGTGGCCGGCATGGCGGCGAAGGCGAGGCGTTCGCCTTGCGCGGCCCACTCGGTGGTGACGAGGTCGGCCAGGGCGCGGGTCGGCAGGATCAGGGGCCGGCCGCCCGGCGAGCGGGGAACGCGCCCGTCGAGGCGGACGGCGAACCCGGCGCCGCTAGCTCCGGCGTCGGCGACGGTGTAGAAGCGTCGCGGGTTCTCCGGAGCATCGGGTCCGAGCGCCAAATCGTTCCCTTTCTCTGGGGGCTCGCGCCCGCGGCGACGGAAGGCATGGGCGAGCGCGTTCAACCACCACATTCCTCCCACGCTTGGCAAGGAGCCGTGACTTGGCCATCGACCGGGATCTGAAGGCCGCCATCTCGGTCACCCGTTTTGGCCTAGGCGCCAAGCCCGGCGAGATCGCGGCCGCGCGCGGCGATCCCGAAGGCTTCCTTGCCGCCCAGATCGGCGCGGAGGGGGCCGACCGGCCGGGGGCCACGCCGGAAAGGACGGTCGAGCGGTTCGAGGCGCTTCGCGCCTACCAACAGGACCGCGCGGCCGACAAGCGGGCCGGCGGCGAAATATCGGAAGCGCGAAAGATGGCCGGCCAGGCCATACGCCGGGACACCGGCGCGGACTTCCTGGCCAGGGTCCAGCTCGGCGCGGCCACCCCGGCCGGCTTTCGGGAACGCTGGGCGCTTTTCTGGGCCAACCACTTCACCGTCTCGGCCAACAAACTGGCCACCGCCGCCCTCGCCGGGCCGTTCGAGGCGGAGGCGATTCGCCCTGGGGTGTTCGGCCGCTTCGAGGATCTCCTGGCCGCCTCGTCCCGCCACCCCGCCATGCTGATCTATCTCGATCAGGCCAAGTCGATCGGGCCCGCCAGCCAAGCCGCGAAGTTTCGAGCCGCCGACTCGAAGCAAAACGGCCTCAATGAAAATCTCGCCCGCGAGATCATGGAACTGCACACCGTGGGGGTGGAGGCGGGCTACGCCCAGGCCGATGTCACCGAATTCGCCCGCGCCATGACCGGCTGGAGCGTCAACGCGGGGGGTGGGGCGAACGAGCGGGGCGGATCGTTCCAATTCCGCGAGCGCGCCCATGAGCCCGGCGCGCGGACGATCATGGGCAAACGCTACGCCCAAGAGGGAGTCGAGCAGGCGCGGGCGGTGATGAAGAATCTGGCCGCCAGCCCCCACACCGCCCACCATCTGGCCCTGAAGATCGCTCGCCATTTCGTGGCCGACGAGCCGGCGTCCACGCTCGTGGCGCGCCTGCGGCGGGCCTATCTGGAATCCGACGGCCAACTCGGTGAGGTGGCCAGGGCCCTGATCCGGTCGCCCGAGGCGTGGGATCCGGCTTCGGTCAAGTTCAAGACCCCCTACGAATTCATGATCTCCAGTTGGCGCGCCGCGGATATAACGCCCACCGATATCGCCGCCATTTCCGCCGTGATGACCGCCATGGGTCAAAAACCCTTCAGCCCCCCCTCCCCCAAGGGCTGGCCCGAGGAGGCGCAGGTGTGGTGCGCGCCCGACGCCGTGATCAAGCGCATGAGGTGGGCCGAAGGCTACGCCAGCGACGCCACGGGCGACCGCGATCCGGTCAAACTCGCCGACAACGCCCTGGGCGCGCGCCTGACGCCCCTGGTCGCCAGGACCATCGCCCGGGCCGAGACGCGCCGGGAGGGATTTTCCATTCTGCTGATGAGCCCGGAGTTCCAACGCCGATGACCCGCGCCGACAGTCTCGCCTCGCCCGCCCGCCGCCTGGCCCTCATGGGCGCATTGGGGCTGGGGATCGCCGTGGAGTTCCTGGGTTCGCGCGCCTGGGCCGACAGTGAGCCGGCGTCGGCGAAGAAGAAACTGGTGGTGATCGTTTGCTGCGGCGGCCTGGACGGATTGTCGCTGTCGCCGCCGGTGGGCGACGCCAACTACGCCGCCCTGCGCGGGCCGATCGCCTTGGCCCCGTTCGGCCAGGCCGGCGGGGCCCTGAAGCTGGACGACACCTTCGGCCTGCACCCGTCGCTGGCGGCAACCCACGCCCTGGCGCTGAAAGGCGAGGCGCGCATCGCGCCGGCGGTGGCCACGCCCGACCGAGATCGCTCCCACTTCGAGGCCCAGGACGTGCTCGAAGGCGGCGGCGGGGTGGTTTACGGGACCGCGTCGGGGTGGCTCAACCGCGCCCTGGAAGCCATGGGGCCGCCCGGCAAGGTCAAGGCCATGTCCATGGGGCCGACCGCGCCGCTCATCCTGCGCGGCAGGATCGAGCCGGTGTCCTGGTCGCCCGGCGGCGCGCTGGGCGGCGACCGTCGCCTGCCGGCCATTCTGCAGGATCTCTACGCCGGCGATCGCCTGCTCGGGCCGGCCCTGGCCGCCGGACTTTCGGCGCAGGCCATGGCCAAGATCGCCACCGCCGAGGCGGCCTCCATGGGCGGCGCGCCGGCCATGGCGGACGACGCCGCCGCCGGCAAAGGGAGATCCCGCCAGAACGCGCCCCAGGCCCGCAACCTCGGCGCGACCCTGGCCGGCTTCATGACCCAGCCGAACGGGGCCCAGGTGGCCGCCGTGGTCATGGACGATTTCGACACCCACGCCAATCAGGGCGCGGCGGAGGGGCGCCTCGCCCTGCGCCTGACCCAGGTGGACGCCTTTCTGGATGGCCTGGCCACCGGCCTGGGGCCGGCCTGGAGCGACACGGTGGTGATCATGGCCACCGAGTTCGGCCGCACCGCCCACGTCAACGGCACCGGCGGCACCGACCATGGCACCGCCTCCACCGCCCTCATTCTGGGCGGGGCGCTGAAGAAGGGCGGCATCGTCGGCGACTGGCCGACCCTGGCCCAGGCGCGTCTTTACGAAAACCGCGATACCGCCCCGACCCTGGACATGCGCGGCCTCTTCAAGGGCGTGCTGCGGGACCACCTGGGCATAGAGCGCGCCAAGCTCGACACCCTGGTCTTCCCCGGCAGCGCCGCCGCCGCGCCGATGAGCGGGGTAGTGTGAGCGGGGCCTCCCTAGCTGGATAGAAGTCTCATGGACATCGATCTGTTGAGCCCCGCCCGGTTCGCGGCCGGGCAGCCGCACGACCAGTTCCGCTGGCTGCGCGACCACGACCCGGTGCATTGGCATGCCGAGCCGGATGGGCCGGGTTTCTGGGCGGTGACGCGGTTCGACGAGGTGTGGGCGGTGGACCGCGACTTTCAGGCCTTTTCCTCCGAGCCGACGATCATGATCGCCGACCCGCTGGGCGACCTGACGTTCGGCGGCGACAAGATGATGCTGATGATGGACCCGCCGGCCCACACCGCCTTCCGCAAGCTGGTCCGCGCCGAGTTCACCGCCCCGCCGCCCGCCTGCGGGCCGAGCGCATCGCGCAGCTCGCCGGCCAGATCGTCGATGGCGTCATCGAGGCGGGCGAATGCGATTTCGTGGGCGAGGTGGCCGGGGAAATGCCCTCGTTCGTGATCGCCGAACTGATGGGCCTGCCTCTCGAAGACGGGCGCGAACTCTACAAACTGACTGAAACGATCCACACCGCGCCGGAGGCCCTGGCGCCGGGGGCCGGCGGGGCGGCGGTGGCCAGGATGTTCGAATACGCCTCGGGCGCGATCGCCGAAAAGCGCGCCCGGCCGGGCGAGGATCTGGCCAGCAAGCTGCTGGCCTGTGAGGTCGATGGCCGGCGTCTCACCGACATGGAGTTTAGGCTGTTCTTCCTGTTGCTGGTGGACGCCGGCGGCGACACCACCCGCAACCTGCTGTCGGCCGGGCTGCTGGTCTTGATGGAACACCCCGGCCAGATGGCGTGGCTGAAGGCCGATCTGGCGGCGCGCCTGCCGGCCGCCCGCGAGGAGCTGCTGCGCTGGACCAGCCCGGTGATCTATATGCGCCGCACCGCCCGCCGGGATCTGACCTTGGCGGATGTCGCCATCGAGGCCGGCGACAAGGTGGTGATGTATTTCGGGGCCGCCAACCGCGATCCGGCCCGGTTCGAAGCCCCCGACACCCTCGATTTGGCCCGCCATCCCAACGACCACATCGCCTTCGGCACCGGGCCGCACGGGTGCCTCGGCCAGCACCTCGCCCGCCTCGAGATCGACGCCATGCTGGGCGAGGTGCTCACCCGCATGGACGGCTTCGAGCTCGCCGCCCCGCCCCGCTGGCTGGAGAGCAATTTCATCTCGGGGCCGAAATCCATGCCCCTGCGTTTCACGGCGGGGCGGCGTCGATAGAGTCAGACCGCTTCGGGCGCAGCGCCGGCCAGGACGAGGGTCATGGTGTCGCCGCCGACTTCGACCAGGGGACCGCGACGGTCGTGGGCGGGGCCGGACGCGGTCTCGGCCCAGACCTCGTAGATGCCGCGTGGGACGCGGTCGAAGCAGAAGAAGCCCCGCTGATCGACGGTCATCTCGCGTCGCTCGCCCGGATCGCCATCGCGGGCGACGAGGCGGACGGTCTCGCCGCCGGCGAAGGCGGCCAGCTCGCCGCCCAGGCAAAAGCCGTCGGTCGCCGCCACGGCGGAGGCGCGCGGTCGCGGGAAAGCCAGCCCCGCCACATCGACCGCCGCCTCCCCGCCGCCCAGGCAGCGAACGGTCATGGACTTCAGCGGGTGGCTGGGGAGGGGGCCGCCGGGACGCGCCGCCGGGTTCCAGGCGAGATCGTGGAACGGGACGGCGAGGGTGCGCCAGCCGCCGGCGGCGAACAGAGCCGGATCGAAGGCGTAGGAAGCGGTGAATTCGGACCGGCGGGCCTCGACGAACGACCGGTCGCCAAAACAGAAGCGGCCGCCGTTTTGCGTCTCGAATTCCAGGGCGAAGGCGCAGGCCCCCCGGCGGACGGCGAAGGTCGCCAACTGCGCGCCCATCGCCGTCCAGCCGTTCAGCGGGACGGTCAGCGACGCCCCGGCGGACGCCGGCCCGGACGTTACCTCCGATCCGCCAGCCGAGACCGCCAGCCGGCCGAACGCCCGATCCTCGCCGTCGCGTGGGCGCCAGGTCCATCCCCCTCCGGCCAGGCGAACCTCGTCCGGTCGATTGATGGTGGGATCGAGATCGTCGAACAGGAGGTGGCGGATGTCGCACTCGGCGATGGTCACCGACGGGCGGCCGGTCTCGTCGGGCGGGTTGAGAAAGAGGGTCTTCAGCGGCTCTCCGTCCAGCCGCACGTCGGCCCTGGCCGGATCGCCCACGTAGAAGGTAAGGCCGTAGAGCTGGCCTTTCGAGGCCGGCATCGCCTTGCCGAGCACCGGGTCGCGCCACGAGGCGATCGAGACGGCGTCGGGGCCCGGACGGGCGATATGCGGGCCGATGCTCCGCAGCATCAGGGCGTAGTCGTAGATGACGCTGGCCCGGACGACCCAGATGCGGCCGGAAGGCGGAATGGCGCCGGAAACATTGAACGCGCGGTCCTGGAGGGCCGCCATCGCCCCCTTATCGAAATAGGGGACCGGAACCGCCTCGCCTTCGAGGGCGCCCAGATGGGTGTAGATCGGCCAGAGCCGCCCGGGGGCGCCGTCGGAGACCTCGAGAACCTTCTCCACCCTGGCCGCGAACGTGCTGCGCCGGGTCTTGTCCGGTGGTCCCCCGGGCGCGGGATCGAGCGCCGGCAGCACCCGTCTGGCCCAATAGACGCCGCCCCCCGCGCGGGTCGGCGATGGGGTGACGAGTTCGAACGGGCTGAAACCCATGGCGCCGGCCGCCGCCTTGGGGACGATGAAACGCACGTCGAAGTCGGATGAAATCTCCGGAAAGACTCGAAACAACGAATGTGGATGATCGGCGTCGGTCGCGAAAACAAATTCGTCATTGGCGTCGATGAGTGTGCCGTTACCCGAAATCAAAGCGGCATCTGCTTTCGCGGCCGCCCACTTGAATTCCCGATCCACGACCGCCGACTTTACGGGGTTGCGAAAATGTTGGGCCGCATGTTCCGTTATTAGAGTCATATTAATGTTATAGACTGTCCGAAGAAAATCCAGGCTCTCCAATATCGAGGCGCCGCCGGCGCTCAACAAAAATATACGTTCTATATCGCCCACCTCATCGAGTTCATCGAGCGCGACAACGACGTTTTTTGTCTCGCTAAACTTGGGGGCCGATCGCGGATCGTCGGCGGGACGGGCCAGCGAAAACAAATGATAGTCCCGCCCGTCCGGCGGCGCGTCGTAACGCGTCCGCCGATAGTCGTCGGTTCTGCCGCCATCCACCGCCTGGACCGTCAGCGCCCGCACGCCGATTTTCCGGTCCTTTTTGCCGACGACGCACAGGCCCACGACACAGAAGTCGCGAAATCGGCCGACGATCGAAGATTCATCGCAACTTAGATCGAACGCGGCCCGGCCCTTCCCGAGATCGCGCCGGGCGCTCGCCACGACGACCTGCGGGCCGTTGTTGAAAAAGGCATGAAAATGATCGACGTTTCCGGCGTGATAGGCGGCGACCGATTCGAACAGGGTCCGGGTAAGATTGAAAGTCGTGGGCGGAATGGCCCGGCCGGTGGTCCCGTCGGGAGAGAAAAAACCAAATCCGGCTCCGAGATCCTGGTCTCCGGCATAATTCCATTGCAGCCAAGTCGAATCGCCAAAATCCAGGCCGAATTGGCCGGACAATTGGCTTGTGTAGGCGTCATATTGTGGGCGGCTCGAACCATCCACATCGCTTACGATCGCCAAAGCGGCCCGGAATGGAAAAGGTATTGTTCGGACACCTTTGCTTTCCAACAGGGATCGGGTCCTTTTCTCCTCGATCCGTGTATAGACGTGGTCGGGCGAAAACGGCGACGGCGTCCCGTCGAAGGCGCTCGGCGGCGACCAGGAGTCCGAGTCGGCCACCTCGGCGATGAACTCGATCGCGGCGTCGATCAGTCCGGGAGGCGGTGCCGCGGCGGGTCGGTCGTCCGGGGCCGGCACCAAAGGCGCATCGACCTGATTGCGGATGGCGACGCCGGGCGCCTGGAAGATTGGAATGTTCAATTGCCGGGCGGCGAGGGCGAGCGTGTCGCGGAAGGAATCGCCGCAATCCCCATCCCGCTCGGCGGCGAGCGTCCGCGGCGAGCCGACGATCACCCCGACCGGCATGCCGATGAGGGTCTGGATGGTCCGCAGGGCGTCGGCGGGGTCGATGAGCCGTGGTCGCGTCTCCAGGATCACCGCCCGGGCGAAATCGGCGGCTACGCCCTCCCCCCGCACCAGGTCGGCGAGCTCGGCCGCGGCCTCGGCGCGTCTGTCTTCGTCGGCGGCCAGAAGACAGGCGCGCAGCCAGCGGGCGGCGACCTGCGTCTGGCCGGGGCCGAGGGCCCGTATCGGCGCGAGCAGCTCCTTCACGATCGCCACCCAGCTCAGGCTGGCGCCGCGAAAGACCAGTTCGACCGGGGAAACCGGCTCCAGGACGGCCGCGTCGATGTCGCCGAAGGGCGCCGACCCGGCCCGCGTCCGCGGTCGCCGGGCGGTGGCGCACAGGCTCGCGACGTCATTTGGAATCTCGCGCTCGCCGCGCCACAGTTCGAGCAACTGGCGCATCTGACCGAGATCGGAACAAAGGGCGCTGGCGCCCAAGCGGTTGCTGTCCAATCTCGACCGCTCTTTTCCGACGGCGCGAAGGGCCTGGGACAGCGGGCCGGCCCCGAAGATAAGGACTCTCACCGGCCCTGACATCAACCAACCTTCGCTGCGGCGTGGACGGGCCTGGACATGGACCCGGGTGGGGCGATTTCAGGCGCGGCCACCAAAGCGGCTTCCCGCCCCCTTGTCCAGGCGGCCCCGGCCCGGCGCCGCCTTTTCCTGGAAGGCGCGCGGTCCTAGAGTAGTCGGCCCCGCCGCGCGGAACGGGGCCACGCCGGAAGAATGCCTCATGCCTTACGCCGATGGACCCGGCCCACACGGCGCCATCGACGCGGCCGGCCCGTTGCGCGCGATCGACATCGTGGCCCTGGCCGGCGGCGAGGAGGGCTGGCCGGAGGGCTACCTCACCCACGGCTTCGGGGCGGAGGCCGCCGCCTTGCGCCAAGCCGTCGATCGCTGGGGATTCGCCCGCCTGGGCCGCGTCGCCGACGTCGGCTGCGGCTTCGGCCGCTGGTCGCCGTTTCTGGCCGAGGTCAACGACGAGGCGGTCGGCTATGAGCGCAACGCCAGAGGCGTGGCGCTGGGCGGCCGTCTCGCCGAGCTTTTCGCCCTGACCAACCTCACCTTCGAGCAGGCCGATATCGCCGCCCTGCCGGTCGAAACCGGCGCCTTCGATGGCGTCTGGTGCTGCAACGTCCTGCAATTCACCGACCGCGGCGCGGTGCTGCATGAGCTGAACCGCGTGTTGCGGATTGGCGGGCGGCTGGCAATCCTCAAATACAACGGCGTCGGGGGGGTGCTCGAGACGTTTTTCACCGGCTATGCGCGCGGCGGCCTTGGCGATCACAACGCCCAGTTCGCCCTGCGCTGTCTGAGGCGCGGGCCGCTGCACGACGGCCGCGACAATTACGGCTCGGTTGAAACGGCGGCGCGGATGCTGGAGGGATTCGGATTCGCCCTGGCGGAATCGCCGAGCGCCACCTTCCGTTCGGAGGGCGCGCCGGAGCCTGTCGTCGATCTGGAGGCGCTGGCCAATCGCCTCGAGACCGACGCGGCGTTTGCCGACGATTTCGTCAAACGGCCGGCCTTCGCCGATGACTTTCCGGTGGTCCTCGATCTGGTGGCGACCAAGGTCCGCGAACTGGCCCCCAGGCCGCCGGTTCGGCGCGGCAAGATCGACGCGGCGGGGCCGCTGGCCGCCTTCGATGTCGTGGGGTTGGCCGCGAGCGAGGAAGGCTGGCCGCCCGGTTTTCTGGCCAAGGGCTTCGGGGCCGACGCCGGCTCCTTTCGGCGGGTGGTCGAGCGTTGGGGATTCGCCCGTCTGGGCCGCGTCGCCGATATCGGCTGCGGCTACGGCCGCTGGTCCGCCTTCCTGGCCGAGGCCAACGAGGAGGCGGTCGGATTCGATCCCCGGCGGAGCGGCGTGGACCTGGGGCGCAAGATCGCCGACGCCTTCGCCCTGACCAATCTGATCTACGAAACGGCCGACATCGCCGCCCTGCCGGTCGAGACCGGCGCCTTCGACGGCGCCTGGTGCTGGAACGCGCTGCAATTTTCCGACCGCGCCGCGGTGCTGCGCGAGCTCAACCGCGCCCTGCGGATCGGCGGCCGGCTGGGGATCTTCAAATACCCCGCCGAGGGGAGCGTGCTGCAGACGTTTTTCATCGGCTGCGCCCGCGGCGGCCCGGGCCACCGTCTCGCCCAGTACGCCCTGCGCTGCCTGGTGCGCGGGCCGCTCGATGACGGCCGCGACAACCACGGCTCGGTGGAGACGGCGGGGCCGATGCTGGCGGCCTTCGGATTTTCCCTCGAAGACGCCCCGGCCGCCACCTTCCGCCCAGGCCGGATGGAGGAGAGCGGAGTGGAGACGACCGGGGTGGATCTGGGCGCGCTGGCGAGACGCCTGGAAACCGACCCGGCGTTTGCCGACGATTTCGCCCGGCGCCCGCAATTCGCCGACGACTTTCCGCAGGTGCTCGATCTGGTGGCGATCAAGACTCGTGACTTGGCGGGGGCCGGTGTTCTTCTCCCCGAACCGCCAAGGCCCTAAACTGCCGGACATCCGACGCGCCCCTGCTGGAAAGCCGCTGATGGTCAAAAGCGCCCCGGTGCGACACGGAAAGATCGACGCGGTCGGTTCGCTGCGGGAATTCGATCTTCTGGGCCTGGCCGGCGGCGAGGCGGGATGGCCGGCGGGCTATCTCGCCCATGGCTTTGGGGCCGAGACGGAGGCGTTGCGGCGGGTCGTCGAGCGCTGGGGGTTCGAGCGCCTGGGCCGCGTCGCCGACATCGGCGCCGGGTTCGGCCGCTGGTCGCCTTTCCTGGCCGAGGTCAACGACGAGGCGGTCGCCTTCGAGCGCAAGGAAAACGGCGTGGCCTTGGGGCGCAAACTCGCCGAGCTGTTCGCCCTGACCAACCTCACCTTCAAGACGGCGGACATCGCCGCCCTTCCCGCCCCGACCGGCGCCTTCGACGGCGTGTGGTGCTGCAACGTCCTGCAATTCACCGACCGCGGCGCGGTGCTGCGCGAGGCCAACCGGGTCCTGCGGCCCGGCGGCCGGCTGGCCATTCTCCAGTACAACAGCGCCGGCCGGGTCCTCGAAAAGTTCTTCAGCGGCTATGCCCACGGCGGCCTCGAGGATCACACCACCCGGTTCGCCCTGCGCTCCCTCAAGCGCGGGCCGTCCCACAACGGCCGCGACAACTACGGCGCGCTAAAAGCCGCCCCCCGGATGCTGGAGACGTTCGGGTTCGCCCTGGAGTCGTCGTCTCAGGACCCGATCCGCTCGCCGGACGCGGAAGCCATCGGCTTGGACGACCTGCGGGCCGTGGCCGCGCGCCTGGAGACCGACGCGGCGTTTCGCGCCGACTTCGTCCAACGGCCGCAATTCGCCAAAGCCTTTGCCGCCAATATCGACCTGGTGGCGATCAAGCGGCGCGACCTGGCGGCGGGTTGAAGTCTCACGCGGACATCACGGCTCTAAAGGGCGCGGTTCAGCAGCAGGCCCACCGTGTCCGAGCCGATTTCCACCAGCGGGCCGCGCCGGTCGCACTGGCCTTGCGAGGTCAGCCGATAGACGCCCGCCGGCGTCTGGGGGAAACAGAACCAGCCGCGCTGATCGACCGCCTCGCGCCGCTCGCCGAGATGGACGATCTGGCCGCGCCGGAAATCGGCGACCTGGCCGGCGACGCAGAAGCCGGCGCGCTCCAGCATTGTCGCCCGCGGGCGCAGGAATTCCACCCTGGCGAATTGCGCGTCGCCCATGAAGGCGATCGAGGCCAGGGGGTGGCTGGCGACGTGGGCGCCGGTTCCGGCGCGCCAGGCGAGATCGTAAAGGGGCGCGACGCGGCGGCCGGCGCCGCCGCCCACAAAGGCGTAGGTCGCGTCGTCCGACCCGTCGTCCCACCTGGGATCGCCAAAATAGAAACTGCCGCCGTCCACGGTCCGCAGCCGGATGCCGAACACCCCGGCGGCGTCGAAAGCCAAGGCCTGGGCCCCCGGCGCGCTCCAGCCGTGCATCGGCACGGTGACGGCCCCGTTCACCGCCAAACCGCCGTCCCGCCACGCGCATTCGCCGTCTATTTCGGCCTCGCCCGGATCGTTGGCCAGAGGGTCGAGCGCCTCGAAGACGATCGACCGGATCTCCGATTCCAGAATGGTCACGCTCTGGCGACCGCTCGCGTCGGCGCGGTTGCGCGACAGGGTTTGGATCGGCCGCCCATCCAGTCGGACGCTCGCCGCCGCGGCGTCATCGACGTACAAGGTCAGCCCGAACAATTGCGCCGGCGAGCACGGCAGCCTGCGGCCCAGCGCCGGGTCGCGCCAGGACTCGATATCGATCGCATCGCCGTCGCGCCGGACATGATCGGCGATCGAGCGGACGATCAGGCAGTAGTCGTAGAGCGGAGTCGCCCGGGCCAGCCACATCCGCGCGCCCTCGCCGGAAATCCCCAGCGCCCGATCCTGCAGGACCGCCATGTCGGCCGCGTCGAAATAGGGCTCGGGCACGAACGGCGGCCCGGGGCGGCCGGGGTCGATGTCCATGGCCCCAAGGTGGGTGTAGACCGGCCAGACTAGGCCCGGCTGGCGCTCCGCGCCGTCCAGCGCCGCGCGGGCGCGGACGGTGAAGGTCTCCTGGTGGGTCCGGGGATTGGGCCCACGGCCGAGCGGCATGGTGCGCCTGGCCCAATAGGCGCCGCCGCCGGCGCGGGTCGGGGTGGGACGCACCACGTCCAGCAGGTCGATGCCCTCGAAGGTGTCGCACGCCGCCGGGGCCAGGAAGCGCAGACCCAGATCGAACAGGTCGGGCAGCACCCGGCAGGGCGAGCGCGGATCGTCGGCGTCGGTGGAGACCACCAGGCCCTCGTCGTCGCTGATCTCGCCGTAGAGGGCCGGCAGCACACCGTCGGGCTCGGCCAGGCGTTTGGAGGCCGCCTGATCGTCCTGCGCCGCCTCGCTCGGATGGCGGAAATGGAGACGCGAATGTTCGGTGATCAGGCTCCACTCGATGTTGAGGCGCCGCAGATGGGCGACCCGCTCGACCAGGCGGTCGGTGTGGCAACTGAGCAGGATGACCCGCTTCACCCCGCGCGCGCCGTTGAGCCGGATGGCCCCCACCGCGCGCATGAGAAGACCGCGATTCTCGCCGTCGGGGTCGAAGGGAAGGGCGAGCAGCGTCTGGCCCGCCAGGGGGCCGGCCCGCGGGGCCGAGCACACCGTCTCGCCTCCGTCCTGCTCGACCACGCTCGCGCCGTCGCATTCACCCTCGATCAGCAAGGCCGACAGATGCAGATCGTCGGCGCGCCAGGCCCCGCCCGACTGGAACGGGCCGGTGAATATCTCCACCGTGTCGCCGTCGCTTTGGGGACAATCGACGATCGCCACCCGCGGGCCGTCGCGGAACAGGGAATGAAGGTGGTCGATGTCGCCGGCGTGATAGCCGGCCACGCTTTCGGCGAAGGTGCGGGTGCGGCTGAGCCAGGCCGGATCGTGGTAGAGGCCCTTGGACCAGGTGTAGGAATAGACGCCCAGGCCGCCTCCCGCCCTGAAGCCGGTCTGATGATTCCAGTGGAGCCAGGTCGAATCGCCGAAATCGAGACCGCGCGAGGTGAAGGCGCCGACATAGGCCTGGTAGCGCGAACGGCTGGACCCGTCGCAATCGCTGATCACCGACATGGCCGAGGCGAAGGGATATGGGAGAGCGCGTACGCCGGCCGCCTCCAGGCGCCGCCGCGCCGCCTCGCGTTCCTCCGCCGACAGGCCGAGACGGTTGGTGAAGGGGGCGGGCGCCAGGTCGGCTTCAGCCATGGGGGAGTCTCTGGCCTCAGCTTGGGTGGGGCGCGCCCGTCGATAACGCAGGCGCGGCGGGGCGCGTCAAGGCGCGGAGGTTCAGCCGGAATTGAACGGGGGCGGGATATATCCTAGGAAGCGTTTCCCTGGGCGGCCAACGGATGCGAGATTCGGATCGAGTCTCGAGAGGTTCGTGGCGGGCGAAAGAGAGCGGCGCCCATGACCGGTGAAATTTCCTTCGACGGGGCGACCCTGCTGATCGGCCTGAGCGCGCCGCGCACCGGCTCGCGGTGGCTGTCGAACTACTTTACTCAGCACAGCGAAATACTGATGTCGCCCATCCGGGTTCTTCACTATTTCGATCCCACCGACAAATACGATATCCAGTTCCAAGAAAGACTGAAGGCGGCGGAAGCCAAGGTCGCGAAGAGAAACCTCATCCGGCCCCACTCGGAAGGGCTCGATCTGCTGCGCGACCGGGTGCGGATGATCCAAGATCCGAGCGCCTATCTGGACTATTTCAGGACGCGATGGACCGGCCAAAAGGTGTTCGCCGACGTCACGCCGTCCTACTACATCGCCGGGCGCGACGCCTTCGCGCGGATGCGGGACGCCCATTCGCGGGTGCGTTTTCTGTTTGTGATGCGCAACCCGGTCGATCGCTTCTGGTCGCAGATGCGCTTGGCTCAGATGAACGACCCCGGCTACGATCCCGTCGCCAGGCTGGACCAGCTGGTGGCGCCCAAGGGGGTCCCGTGGCCGCGCAACTACGAGACAACCCTGACCGATCTGGACGCGGTGATTCCGGCGGCCGATCTGAGAGTCAGCTTCTTCGAGGACATGTTCGACATGACCGCGATCGCCGGGCTGTGCGGATTTCTCGGGGTGGGGACGCAGCCGGCCGCGCTCGAAGCGCCGATGAACCAGAGCGCCGGGGCGGACCTCGACCCCGAACGCCGCCGGCGGCTCTACGCCAAGCTCGCGCCGGTCTACCGTTTCGTCCACGACCGATTCGCCGGCCGCCTCCCGGCCGCCTGGCTTGCCGACATGGAGCGCTTCGGGACCTCGCCCAATGGCTGATGAAATTTCGTTCGACGAGGCGAGCCTGCTGATCCATGTGGGGGCGACGCGGACCGGTTCGAAGTGGATTTCGAACTACTTCAAGGAACACAGCCAGATATTGATGTCGCCCATCCGGGTCCTCAATTACTTCACCCGCGCCGAGCATTTCCACCAGCATTTCGAGACCGCCCTCGAGGCGGCGGAAGCGGAATTCGCCCACAAGGGCGGCGACGCCAAGCCCTCCGCCGCGCTGATTCAGCTTCGCGACCGGGTGCGGATGAATCACGACCCGGACGCCTTTTTGGACTATTACCGAAAACGCTGGTCCGGCGAAAAGGTGTTCGCCGACGTCACCCCCTCCTATTACGTCGAGGAGCGGGACATGTTCGCGCGGATGCGGGACGCCCATTCCAAGGTGCGGTTTCTGCTGGTGATGCGCAACCCGATCGACCGGCTGTGGTCAGGCATGCGCCTGGCCCGCATGGGCAACCCGGACTACAATCCGCCGGTGAAACTGGACCAGTTGCTGAACGGCAAGCTCCCCCCCTGGCGGCGCAATTACGTCACCGCCCTGACCGACCTGGACGCCGTGGTTCCGCCGGGTGATCTCAAGGTGCTCTTCTTCGAGGAAATGTTCGACATGGCCACGATCGCCGATCTTTGCGCCTTTCTCGGCGTCGAAACCCAGGCGGCGGACGTGGCCTCGGCGATGAACCAGAGCGAGGGCCCCCCCCTTGACGCCGATCGCCGCGGGCGGCTCTACGCCAAGCTCGAACCGGTCTATCGCTTCGTCCACGACCGCTACGACGGGCGCCTGCCGGCCAGCTGGCTGGCCGACATGGATCGTTTCGGGGCGGAAAGCCGGCCATGACACGCTTGCTTGCCGCCCTACTCGCCGCCCTGCTGGTCGGCGCCGCCCCGGCCCTGGCCGACCAGCCGGTGGGATTTGGCCGGGCGACCACCGGCGGCGGGGCCGGGCCGCCGTGCCGGGTGCGCGACGAGGCGTCCTTGCGCGCCTGCGTGGCCGGAACCGACCCGGCGGTGGTGGTCATGGCCGCGCAGCTCACCTTCAATCCCGGCAAACGCAAGATCGAGGTCGGCTCGAACAAGACCATCGACGGCGGCGGCCAGCTCTCCATCGTCCACGACTGGATTGCCTTCGACCTGGACGGCTCGCGCAACGTAATCGTCCGCGATGTCCGGTTTCGCGGCTCGGGGGCCGATGTCTTTCCGCAAAAGCAGTCCAACTGCGCCCACCCCTCGCGGCCGAGGGACGTGGAGGGCTGCGGCGTATCGATCTCCATGTCCGGGGCGACCCGGAACGTGTGGATCGACCACAACACCTTCGATACCTGCGGCAACAAATGCATCACCGCCTACGGGTTCGCGCGGACCGCCGGCCCGGTCGCCTCGCCCGACCTGATCACCATCTCCTACAACGTCTTCCGCGATTCCTACTTCGCCATGCTGTTTGGCATAAGCAACGACGCCGCCGACGACCAGATGCCGGCCCAGCCGGGGCGCGTCACCCTCTACGGCAATCTCTTCGAACGGGTGAAGGAACGCTCGCCGCGCGCCGCCTCCGGCTACCTCGCCCATGTGTTCAACAATGTGATCAAGGATTTCGGCGGCCCAGATGGCTGCAAATCGACCAGCTTCGGGTTCGGCCCCTCGGTGATCAAGGGCGGTGAAATCCTGCTGGAGAACAATGTGATCGAGGCCTGGCCGAGCCCCAACGCGTGCAAGGAGGCCGACGACTTCGCGATCCGCAACCGCACCGCCGCCGCCCTGAGCCGGGGGCCGGGCCGCATCCGGTCGATCGACAATCTGGGCAGGAACGGGGCCACGGCCAAGGGCGCCGACCAGGTCTTCACGCCCGACTACCGCTATTCGCTGGTCCCCACCGATCGGGTCGAGGCCTATGTCCGCGCCAACGCGGGAGCGCGGCCGGGCGGCTGAGAGCCCGCCCCCGAACCATTGACTCTTCGCGGCGCGGGCCATTGGCGCTAGGGATGGAGGGGCGATGGACGACAGCGGCAACACAGCGATCACGGCGATAAGCGCCCCGAAGCCCGGCGGGGAGGGGCCCGGCGTGGGGGCGCCCGGCGCGGCGGGGCCGATGGATGCCGGCGCGGCGTCGTTCGCCTTCCTGCTGCAGTTGCTGGGCGTTCCCGCCGATCCGGCCGAAATCCTGCACCACAGCGGCCGGCCGGCCCTCGACGAGGCCGAAATCCTGCGCGCCGCCAAGCGCTACCCGGTCAAGGCCCGCGCCGTGGCCACCACCCTGGAGCGGCTGGAGACCACCCCCCTGCCCGCCCTGGGCCAACTGAAGGACGGCGGCTGGCTGGTGGTCGGCAAGGCCGCCGAGGGCAAGGTGCTGGTCCAGAGCCCCGCCGCCGCCGGGCCCGAACTGCTGACCCGCGAAGCCTTCGCGGCGCGCTGGTCGGGGCGGCTGATCCTGATGACCCGGCGGTCGACCCTCAGCGATCCCTACCGGCGGTTCGGCGTCGCCTGGTTCGTGGACGCGGTGAAGAAGTACCGCGCCCCGCTCACCGAGGTGCTGATCGGCTCCTTCTTCCTGCAGATCTTCGGCCTGCTCACCCCCCTCTTTTTCCAGGTCATCATCGACAAGGTGTTCGTCCACCGGGGCCTATCGACCCTGGAGGTGTTGGCCCTGGGGTTGGGGGCCCTGAAGGTGTTCGAGGTGCTGCTGGGCGGGCTTCGCACCTATCTCTTCGCCCACACCTCCAACCGCATCGACGTGGAGCTGGGGGCGCGGCTGTTCCGCCACCTGTTCGCCTTGCCCATGGCCTATTTCCAGGCTCGGCGGGTCGGCGACACGGTGGCGCGGGTGCGTGAACTGGACACCATCCGCCAGTTCCTCACCTCCTCGGCCATAACCCTGGCGCTGGACCTGTTCTTTTCGATCATCTTCCTGGTGGTGCTGTTCATCTACAGCCCGCTGCTGACGGTGATCGTGGTCGCCGCCCTGCCGCTTTATGTGGTCCTGAGCCTGGGCCTCACCCCGATCTTCCGCGAGCGGCTCAACGAGCGGTTCAAGCGCGGGGCGGA
>JBBRPN010000042.1:0-23845 GCA_038227925.1 Caulobacterales bacterium
CGCGCGGCCGCCGACCACATCGGCTCTGGGGTGGCGCGCCCAGATCTGGACCCAGCTCTCGGATTTGGCGAACGTATCGGTGAGCGTGGCGCCGGACCGATCCTCGACGAGCCTCGCCAACGATGAGTATCAGACCCCCGTGATCGGCTACGGCGCGAACCTGGCCGTGCGGCGTCTGGCGGGGAACGGCGCCGCCTTCGAGCTCGGCGTCGACGTACGCGGCGCGGCCGGCGAGGATCGCGAACGCTACGCTCCGGTGTCGGGTGTGTTGACCTTCGACCGTCACGCCGGCGGCCAGTCGCTGATCGGTGGGCTCTACGGAGAAGCGAGCCGCGCGGCGGGCCGGTTGCTGCTGGTCGCGGGGGCGCGCATCGACGGCTGGGAGAGTTTCGATGCTCATCTGATCCAGCGCGATATCGCCACCGGCGTGGAAAGCCTTGATATGCGTCCGGCGGCGCGGGGCGGCGTCGTGCCGAGTGCCAGGGTGGGCGCGCGTTTCGATCTGGGCGCGGACAACTATTTTCGCGCCGCCATCTATTCCGGATTTAGGCCGTCGACGCTCAATGAACTCTATCGGCCCTTCAGGGTTGGCAATAACGTCACCGAGGCCAATGCCGACCTGGTTCCTGAACGCCTCTACGGGGCGGAATTCGGGGCCGGCGGTTCGACGGCGATGATCAACTGGAGCGCCACGGCCTTCTACAACCGCCTGGAGGACGCGGTTACCAATGTCACCTTGGGGTTTGGCCCCCTCGTCAGCCCGGTGGGTTTTGTCCCCGCCGGAGGGGTGCTGCTGCAACGCCAGAATGTCGGGGCGGTAAACGCCTACGGGCTGGAGGCTGACATCTCAGCGCATTTCGGGGAGACGTTGACCAGCCGAGCCGCGGTCAGCTGGACGCGGGCGACGGTGGCCGGCGGGTCAGCCGCGCCCCAGCTGACCGGCCTCGCGCCTGTTGAGACGCCCCACTTCACGGCCGCCGGGGGACTGGATTGGCGGGCGAGGCCTCGCCTGACGCTATCGGCCGGTCTACGCTATGAAAGCGCCCGCTTCGACGACGACCTCAATCAGCGCCGCTTGTCGCCCGCCACCACCCTCGACGCCCGCGCCGAGTGGCGCGTGAGCGCGGCCACAACGGTTTTTATCGACGCGGGAAATCTCTTCAATGTAGCGGTCGCCACCGGTCAGACGGCCACCGATGTAACAAGTTACGGCCCGCCACGGGTGATCATGGCGGGCTTCAAGATATCGGAATGACCTTTCCAGCCCCCCTCCGGAAGGGAGAGGGGCCAGGAAGGCTCAGTGGAGAGAAGCGCCTTATTTCGGGGTCGCGTCCGGCGCGGGGGCCGGCGTGGTGGTGTCGGCGGCCGGCGCCTTCGAAGAAGTCTTCATGTGGTGATGCATATGCATATGGTGATGCATGTGCATGTGATGATGCATCTTGCCATGGTGATGGTGCTTGCCGCCGTGCCCCATCGACTTGCCGGATTCCGGCGGGTTAGGGATCGGCTGCATGGTCGCGGCCGGGGCCATCTGCGCGGCCGCCGTTCCGCCGATAAAGGCCGCCACGGTGAAGGCCGTAACGGCGAGGGCTGGAAGCTTCATGTGTCTAGTTCCCCTGTGGGTTCGATTCAGTGTCCCACTCATAAGGCCAATGTGGTTAATCTGGAATAGAGAAAACGATCTTTAAGGCGACGGATCGCTAACACCCGTTGCGCCATTGCCACGAGCGCCAAAGGCCAGACGATCTTAGGGCGGCTCAGTGCGCGCCGGCCAGGTTCTGAACAAGATAGACGAACAGCGAACAGCCGAGCAGGAAGAGCAGGGCCGCGAGGGCGACATCCAATCTGGAGCCGACGGTCAGGTGCTGGTCGGGACTGTCGATCTGCCTGGCGGTGGCGAGGAAACGGGCCCCGGCGACGGCGACCATGGCCAGACCAAGGACAAGCAGGGCCAAGCCGGCCACCCCGCCGAACCTGTGCGGCCCCAGATGTGGCGCGCCAATGGCGAGCGAAGCGCCGGCGAATCTGAGGAACAGATCGAACCTCTCGACCAGAAATCCGAAGGCCATGACCGCTATCGCCGCGCGCACCCAGGCCAAGAATGTCCGTTCATTGGTGGCATGATCGGAATAGTTCTTGATCATTGGTTGTTAGGGCTTACCGCGCGGAGAGGAGGAGCGGGTGGGCGAAGCCTGCCCTTCTGGTCGAAGCGCCACATTAGGCGCGGGCCCAGCTTTGGCACGACCGCTTGGCGCATCGCGCCTTGTCTTCGCCATGAGCGAATTCTACAGCCCGCGCACGGCGCCGCGGCGCCCGCGCCGCCACGGGATCTCATCGATGAGCCGCTGTCTCAATCTTGCCGCGACCGCGGTTGTCGGCTGGGCCATGGCGACCGGGGTCCTGGCCCAAGCGGCGGCGGTTTGGCCTCAAGCCCACAGCGATCTTGCTCCCGATCCGGCGGTTCGGTTCGGGGTCCTGGCCAATGGCATGCGCTACGCCGTCATGCGCAACGCCACCCCGGCGGGCCAGACGTCGCTTCGCCTGCGCATCGGTTCTGGTTCGCTCGAGGAGGGCGAGGCGCAGCGGGGACTGGCCCACGTCCTCGAACACATGTCGTTCAAGGGATCGGCGCATGTCCCGGCCGGAGAGATGGTCAAGATCCTCCAGCGACTGGGTCTCTCCTTCGGGGCGGACACCAACGCCGAGACCGAATGGACCCAGACGGTCTATCAGTTCGACCTGCCGCGCAGCGACGAAGCGAGTCTCGACACTGGCCTGATGCTGATGCGCGAAACGGCGGGGAACCTGACGCTGGACGCGGCGGCGCTCGCTCCGGAGCGCGGCGTGGTGCTCTCGGAGGAGCGGTTGCGCGACACCCCGCAATATCGCGCCGAAAAAGCCCAGATCGATCTCCTCGCCCATGGCCAGCGCATCACCGAACGCTTTCCCATCGGCCTGGTCGACGTCATCGAACATGCACCAGTTGGCCTGATCGGCGACTTCTACCGCGCCAACTATCGGCCCGAGCGTGCGACCCTCATTGCGGTGGGCGACTTCGATCCGGCGGCGATCGAAGCGAAGATCAAGGCGCGATTTTCCGACTGGAAGCCGCTCGCCCCGCCGACCGCCGAACCGGACCTCGGACAGGTCGAGCCGCGAGGCCTGACCACCAAGGCCGTCTACCTGCCGGGCGCCTCCACCCAGACGATGATCGCCTGGGTCCGACCCTATGACGCCTCCCTCGACACCGCGGCCAAGCGTCGGCGCGACACGATCGAGGATCTCGCCATCGCGGTGCTCAACCGGCGGCTGGAGACCCTCGCGCGCGGTTTGCACCCCCCGTTCTTGGCGGCGCGAGCCTCGTCCGAAAACCTTCTTCACTCGGACAAGGTCGCGGCGATCGAAGCCACCTCGACACCGCTGGGGTGGCGTCCCGCCCTGGACGCGGCCGAACAGGAGGTTCGCCGCCTGGTCACCTTCGGCGTCAACGCCGACGAACTGGCGCGCGAGATCGCCGAAGAGCGGGCGTCGCTGCGGAACGCCCGGGCCGGCGCCTCGACCCGGCAGACGCCGACGCTGGCCAACGATTTGGTCGAAACCGTGGGCGACAACGCGGTGTTCACCGACCCGGCCGAAGATCTCGACCTGTTCGATCATGATGTGAAGGGCCTCACGGCCGAAGAGGTGAGCGCCGCGGCGCGGCGAGCGTTTTCGGGCGCCGGCCCCTTGGTCGAGCTGGCGACGCCTGTCACGGTCGAAGGCGCGGACGCCGCGCTGGCCGCCGAATACGCCAAGGCGCACGCCGCGCCGGTGGGCGGGTCGAATGCCCAGGCCGGCCTCTCGTGGCCGTACACGAGCTTCGGAATCGCCGGCAAGGTGGTCCAGCGCAGCGACATCGCCGACCTGGGGGCGGTAAGCGTCCGCTTCGCGAACGGGGTCGGCTTGATCGTCAAACCAACGCAGTTCAGCAAGGATCAGGTGTTGGTGAGCGTGAATGTGGGCGCCGGGCGGCTGGAATTGCCGAAGGACCACTCCGTCGACGATTGGGCGGCGGCCGCCTTGGTGAGCGGGGGCTACAAGGCGCTCAGCATGGAGGACACCCAGCGCGTCCTGGCGGGCAAGATATTCGGGGCGAAGTTCGCCATTGGCGATCAGGCCTTCGAGCTTTCCGGCGCCACCGACACCAAGGATTTGGCGACCCAGCTTCAGGTTCTCGCGGCCTATCTCGCCGATCCCGGCTTTCGGCCCGAGGCGTTCGAGCGCACCCGGGCGGACTATCTTGCCGCGCTTCCGCAATTGGAGGCGACGCCGGAAGGCGTGCTCGGCCGCGATTTCGAGCGCCTGCTGCACGCGGGTGATCCGCGATGGGGTTTCCCGACCAAGGATGAACTCGACGACGCCAAACCCGGCGATCTCTCAGCGTTGCTGCGCGGACCCCTTTCAAGCGGACCGGTCGAGATCACCATCGTCGGAGACGTGACCGTGCAGGAGGCGATCGATCGAGTGGCGACCACCTTCGGCGCGCTGAACTCCCGGCCGGCGACCTCGAGCCTCGCGCCGGACGCCCGCAAGGTCGCCTTCCCCGCCCCCACGCCGTCGCCGGTGTCGCGGACCCACCGGGGCCGGCCCGACCAGGCGATGGCGGTGATCGCCTGGCCGCTCACCGACTTCTTCGCCGACATGCGGCGTTCGCGCGCCGCCATGCTGGCCGGCGAAGTGCTGGAGAACCGAATTCTCGACCAGGTGCGGATTGCGCAAGGCGCCACCTACAGTCCCGAAACCGAGGTGGCGTTTTCGGAAGCCCTGCCGCGCTACGGTTTCGCCTTCAGTCTGGTGGAGATGCCGCCGGCCAGGATCCCGGCCTTCTTCGCCAGCGTCGCGGCGATCACCGCCGATCTGCGAACCAACGGCGTCACCGCCGATGAACTGGCCAGAGCCAGGAACCCGCGGGTGGCTGGAATCGAAAAGGCCCAGCTGACCAACGCATACTGGCTTCAGCGCCTGTCGGGCTCCCAGGCCGATCCGCGGCGCCTGGATTTGATCCGCACCACGCTTCCCGATTATGCGAAGATCACCGCGCAGGATGTGCAGGCCGCCGCCCAGGCCTACTTTACCGACCAGAGCGCCTGGAAGCTGGTCATCGAACCGGCCGCCGGCGCCTAGCTCTCGCCTACCGCGCGGCGGGGCCTTTCTTGAAATACTTGAAGAAGTCGCTATCGGGCGAGAGGATCAGCGTGGTGTCGCCATCGGCGAAGCTGCCTTCATAGGCCTGCATCGATCGATAGAAGGCCGCGAAACCCGGGTCCTTGCCGAAACTGGCTGTGAAGATGCGCGCGCTCTCTCCATCGCCCGCGCCGCGGGTCGTGAAGGACTCCTCGGTCGCCGCGGCCAAGGTGATGGTGACCTGTTTGTCTGCGTCGGCCATCACCTCGCGCTTGGTCGCCTCGCCCTCGGCGCGGATCTGCGCGGCTTGCTGCTGAAGGCTCGAGCGCATCCGCTGATAGACGGCTTGCTGGTTGGCCGCCGGCAGGTCGGCGCGCTTTATGCGCAGATCAACGACATCGATGCCAAGGTGCGATCGAGCCGCCCGCGCTCGCACGTCGTTCAGGGTTTGCACCATCAGCGCGTCGCGCCGCTGCGAGATGATCTGCGCGGCGGTGGCGGCGCCCAGAACCTGGCGCAGCGACGAGTTGATCAGCGGCTCCAGGCGGTCGCTGGCGGTCGCCTCGTCGCGCAGGGTGCGATAGAACTCCAGCGGATTGGCGATGCGGTAGCGGATGAAGGCGTCCACCACCAGGCGCTGCTGATCGGCGGAGATCACCTCCTCCTGCTTGGCTTCCAGGGCCTGGTTGCGCTTGTCCAGAACGACCAGGGATTCCACCAAGGGAATCTTGACCTTCAGTCCGGGATCGTACGCGCCAGGCGGATTGATGACCCGCACCGGCTCTCCCAGATTGACCACCACCACCTGCTGGCGCTGGTCGACGATGAAGAAGGTGTTGGCGAGGAGTACGCCGACCAGGAAGGCGGCGACGATCCAGATGACCAGGCGCCGGTTCATGAGGGGGCTCCCGGCGAGGGCGGGGCGGCGGGCGCGACCGCCGGCGGCGCCGGCGCCGCCTCGGGCGCGGCGCCCCGGAAGGCGTCGGGCGGCAGGATGATCGGCGCCGTGGCGCCCTTGGCGTCAATGATCACCTTGCGGGTATGCGAGAGGATCTGCTGCATGGTCTGGATGTACAGCCGCTCGCGGGTGACGCCGGGCGCGCGCCGGTATTGGGCGTAGACCTGATCGAACCGGGAAGCCTGGCCCTGGGCCTCGCGCACCACCTGTTCACGATAGCCCTGGGCGGCCTGAACGATCTTGGCGGCGTCGCCCTTGGCCTCGTTGACCACGCGATTGCGGTAGGTGTTGGCGTCGTTGATCGAGGATTGCGCGTCCTGGCCCGCCTTGGCGATATCCTGATAGGCGGGGACCACCTCGGCAGGGGGGTTGGCGTTCTGGATCTGCACCGCGTCGATGATCACCCCGGTGTGGTAGTTGTCGAGGATGCGCTGCATGAGATTGAGCGTCTCGCTCTGAACCTGGCCGCGACCGTTGGTCAGGATGGATTTCAGCGCGCTGCGGCCGACCACCTCGCGCATGGCGCTCTCGGCCACCGCCTTGACCGCGTCCTTGGGGTCTCTCACCCGGAACAGATAGGCGGCGGCGTCGGCCACGTGCCATTGCACGGCGAAGGAGAGATCGACGATGTTTTCGTCGCCGGTCAGCATCAGGCTCTCGTCGGGCGCGTCGGCGCCCCCGACCACCGTCTTGTTCTGGTTGGTCACCGAAACCAGTTCGGCGCGCTCGATGGGAATGGGCAGGTGGTAGTGCAGCCCCGGCCCCATGGAGCGGGCGTAGCCGCCAAAGCGGGTCACCACCGCTTCCTGATAGGCCTGCACCGTGTAGACGCCAGTGAGGAGCCAGGCCAGGAAAGCGGCCGCCACGATAGCGGCGATCACCGGCGGTCGAACGCCCTGGCCGGCGGGGCCGCGGAACAGGCGGTTGAAGGCTTCGGCGGCGCGCCTGCGCAGCTCGGACAGGTCCGGCGGCCCCGGCGGCGGCGGGCGTCGGCGCGGCTCCTCGCGGCGCGGCGCGTCGGCTTCGTCGGGCCGGCCGCCGTCCTCGCCCGACGGCGGCGAGCCCCAGGGGCCGGGGTTGGCGTGGTCGTTCCAGGGCATGATGGGCGGAGCGTCTTTCTGTTTTGGGTCCGGCGCGGCGCGCGGAGCTTGTAAAGCGGCTCCAGGGCCCGGATATGAGACGCCCGGCCCGGCAAAGCAATATCAACCAATGAACACCCCCAGCCAGCCCGACCGCGATCTGGTCCTCGCGGCCCTCGATCGGATCGCCGACCCGAAGAGCGGGCGGGGCCTCGCCGCGGCCGGCCTGGTCCAGGGGTTGATCCTCGGGGAGGGCCGCGCCGGTTTCGTGCTGGAGGTGGCGCCGCAAGACACAGCCCTCTACGCGCCGGTGCGCGACGCCGCCGAGGCCGCGTTGGGGGCCGTTCCGGGCGTGGAAAAGGCGCAGGTGGTGCTGACCGCGGCGGCCAAGGGCGCGGGGCCGGGCGTCACCCGGGTGCGCAAGGGCGCCCAGGTCGCCGCCGAGCCCAGGGCCGACCCCGCCGGAATGCCGCCCGCCGAACGCCTGCCCCATGTGCGGCGGGTGATCGCGGTGGCCAGCGGCAAGGGCGGGGTCGGCAAATCCACCGTTTCGGTGAACCTCGCCTGCGCCTTCGCGGGATTGGGCCTCAAGACCGGCCTGCTCGACGCCGACGTCTATGGCCCTTCCGCACCGCGGATGCTGGGCATCGACGAGCAGCCGAAGTTCGAGGACGGCAAGCTGACACCCCTGGAAGTCTGGGGACTGAAGGTGATGTCCATCGGTTTCCTGGTCGATGAGGGCTCGCCGATGATCTGGCGCGGCCCCATGGCCTCCTCGGCCGTCCGCCAGATGATCCAGGACGTCCGGTGGGGAAGCGAGGGCGACCCCCTCGATGTCCTGGTGGTGGATCTGCCGCCCGGCACCGGCGACATCCACCTGACCCTGGTGCAGAAACTGGCGGTGGACGGGGTGGTGATCGTCTCCACCCCGCAGGAGATCGCCCTCATCGACGCGCGCCGCGCCAGCGCCATGTTCGGCAAGATGAATCCCCCTGTCCCCATCCTGGGCGTGATCGAGAACATGGCCTTCTTCCCCGACCCGGCCGGCGGCGCGCCCATCCCCATCTTCGGCCAGGGTGGGGCGCGGCGGGAAGCTGAGCGGCTCGATGTCCCGTTCCTGGGCGAGATCCCCATCGACATTGCCCTACGAGCGGGCGCCGACGAGGGCCGGCCGCTGGTGGCGACGGCGCCGGACAGTCCCGTGACGCGAGTCTTTGTCGATATCGCGCGACAGCTGACCGCCCCGCGCGGCTAAAGCGGATCGCTACCGGGGCGATGCAAGGGGCTCGATCAAGGGGGCCGGCGCGCTTCGATCGCCGCCCAGGCTTTCGAGAAGGGACCCCGCCGGAACGATGGCGTCGCGCGCGTCCAGTTGGACGCGGATGTCGGCGTGACGCCGGGAGTCGAGCTTGTAGCCGATGAAACAGGCGCCGCCGAGCATGACGAAGACCACCGGGCCGATCAGATAGACCAGCTCCATGCCGAAGATGGCGCTCGGCGTATTTCGCGCTCCTTCCTGGGCCTGATAGCCGATCCAGCCGAGGACGGTGAACGACAGGCCGATGCTGAGCGCGCCGGCCACCTTCTGGCTGGTGGTGATCATGGCGTAGAGCAGGCCGACGCGATGCTTGCCCTGTTCCAGACGCACCGCGTCGCCGACGTCGGCCACCATGGCGCGGTCCAGCAGGTTGAAACTGGCGGCCAGGAAGCCCATGACGAACATGAACAGGGCCGCCAGCGGAAAAAAGGCCCTGGGCAAAAAGGCCAGGGCGATCAGGCCCAGGGAATAGCCGGCCGCCGCTCCCATCAGCGTGCGATGCTTGCCCAGGCGGGTGGCGACCCAACTCAGGGCCGGCGCGCCGGCCACCCCGGCGACCACGTAAATCAGCAGCAACTCGCTGGAGCTGGCGATGGTGAAGCCGCGGGCGTCGTGGAAGTAGAAAAGATAGAGCGCCGCCATCCACCCCGGCCCCAGCGCCAGGCCGAAATCGGCGACGATGATGCGGCGCATGTCCGGTCGGGAGATCATTTCCCAATAGTCGCGCAGCCTGAACCGTTCGCCGGCCGCCTCCGGGACGACCCGCTCGGGGACGCGCAGGAGCGCCAGGCCGACGCCGGCGGGGACGCACAGAATCACGAACCAGCCCATGGCGCCCACTGAGCCGGCGCCGCTGGAGCCGTCGTGCCTGGCCATGGCGATGGGCAAGACAAGGACTATGACCGCCCCGACGATGCTGACGAGCTGGATGGCCCCGAACACCCGCGACCGCTCATGGTATTTCGAGGCGATGACCGACGCCCAGGAGAAGTGCGACAGGGTGATCAGCGAGGTGCCGATATAATAGACGAACAGCCAGCCGATCAGATAGCCGTAGCCGACCGCCCCGGGCGGATCGAACAGCATATAGACCGCGGCCATCAGGACCGGCGCGCCGGCGGCCAGCCAGAGGCGGTAGCGCCCCAGCCGGGTGCGGGTGCGATCCATCGTCACCCCGATCACCGGGTCGAACAGGGTGTCGATCAGGCGCACCGCCATGAACGCCAATCCGACCACCGGCAGCCCCAGGCGAAAGTGGCCGGCGTAATAGGGCGGCAGGTAGACGCTCATGGCGATAGCCAGGGCGCCGATGCACAGCCCGGGCGTCGAGAAGGCCAGCAGGTTGGGCAGGGTGAGGCGCGATCGCGGGTCCGGGCCGATGGCCGTCGTTTTCACTGATCCGCGTCCCTGGAGTTCAAAAAAACAACCCCGCGGCAGGAGAACGCGGCGCCGGGCCGGACGCAAGGAAATTCGCCGCAGTGGCCCTGAATATGCCGTTGACAGTATATACGAGATATCGCATATAACCATCGTGCAATCGTCGTTTTCCGCCCTCGCCGATCCCCTGCGTCGCCGCATGGTGGAAATATTGCGCCAGAGCGAACGGTCGGCCGGGGAGATCCAGCGGGCCCTGAAGGTCAATCAGCCCACGACGTCAAAGCATCTGAGAACCCTGCGCGAAGCGGGCCTGGTGCGGGTGCGCAAGGTGGCGCAGCGACGGCTCTACCGGCTCGATCCCGCGCCCCTCATGGAGCTGGACGCCTGGCTCACGCCCTATCGCGATTTCTGGACCGCGCGCCTCGACGCGCTCGAGCATCATCTGGATCAGGAGAGTTGAGACATGATCGACGCGGTCACCGCCGCCTTCCGGAGCGCGAAAGAGGGGTCGGAAATCGAACTTTCCCGCGTCCTGCGGGCGCCGATCGAAAAGGTGTGGGCGGCTCTGACCACGCCGGCGCGGCTCGCCGAATGGATGGGCGTCGAATGGCTGGGCGAGGCGGGCGCGCTGCGCGAGGGCTCGGCCTTCGACTACCGGTTCGGCGCCACCGGCATGGAAAGCCGCGGCGCCGTTCTGCGCCTGGAGCCGCCCCGCCTTCTCGAACACTCCTGGTTCGACAACATCCCACCCGGCGCGGTGGTTCGCTGGGAACTGGCGCCCGAAGGCGACGGGTGCCGGCTGACCCTCACCCACCGCTTTGGAGCGCCGGACGACGCCCCGCGCACCGCCGCCGGCTGGACGCAGATTCTGGAGTCGCTCGCCGCCAGCCTGGGCGAAGCGGGACAGGCGGCGGACTCGGGCAAGGCGCGCTGGCGGGCGGCGCGCGACGCCTACGCCCTTGCCTTCCCGCCGCGGGCGACCCGGGATGGCCGTCGCATCGAGATCGAAGGGTCGCCCGCCCTGCGCTTCGAGCGGCGGCTCTCGAAGCCGCCGGAGCGGGTATGGGCCGCCCTGGTCGAGCCGGAAAGCCTGGCGCGCTGGATGCAGGCGCGGGCGAGCGTCGAAACCTCGCCTGGGCGGGCGCTTCGATCTGGGTCTGGACAACGGTTGCGTCCCGACCGAGGGCACGATCATCCGGTGGGACCCGCCGCGCGTCCTCGAATTCACTTGGACCGAGAGCCAAACGCCGGGACATTCCCTTGTGCGCTTCGAGATCGGCGCCGAAGGGCAAGGATCGCGGCTGACCTTGACCCATATGTTCAAACCCAGCGAGGATCCCATCGGCCTCGCCGAGGGTTGGCACTGGCATCTGGACGCCCTCGAACGGGCGCTGGAGGGTGAGACCGTCGCCCTGGACGCCAAACGCCTGGAGTCGCTGCGCCAGATTTACGCGGCGACGCTTTAGACGTTCATCGCGATCCCGAACACTTCGGCGAAGCCGTCGCGACCGGCGGCCGTGACGCTCACCGCGCGGCTGTCGCGCCCGCGCTCGATCCAGCCCAGTTCGAAACAGCGGGCGGCAAGCGCGGCGCCGACCGCGCCGGCCAGGTGGGGACGGCGTTCGCTCCAGTCGAGGCAAGGACGGCAATAGGCGCGCCGGCGCCGATCGATCGCCGCCGCGTCGATGCCGAATTCGGCGAGGAACCGAACCCCCCGAGGCGTCACCTCGCCGCCGTCCTCCTCGAGCACGATCCGCCGATGTTTCACCAGGGCGTCGACGAGGGCCACGCCGAGCCTTCCGGCCAAGTGATCGTAACAGGTGCGCGCCGCTCTCAGCGCCTCGTCGCCCTTCCACCGCGGCCGGGCGGGCGAGGGGCTGTCCGCCGCCACCGCCATGATCGCCTCCACCATCCCGCCGATCAGGGGCGAGGCGAGCCGGTAATAGCAATGCCGGCCCTGTTTTCGGCGGGCCAGCAGGTTCGCGTCGGTGAGTTGAGCGAGATAGCCGCTGGTCGTCTGGGGTGAAACGCGGGCCGCGAAGGCCAGTTCGGTGGCCGTCAGGGCGCGGCCGTCCATCAGGGCGACAAGGACATTGGCCCGGGCCGGATTGCCGACCAGGGCGCCGATCTCGGCGATCGAGGGGGTGGAGGCCATGGCCGCCAGTCTAGCCCGGATGGGCCGGCCGATCACCCTCCCATATTTCGGATTTTTCCGAAGCGTTCGAGGGCGACAGGGCCGCACGGGACCGCCACTATCGCCGATCCCGAAGAAGGCGGACGCCCATGTTGACCCTCTGCATTCGCTATACGCTCGATCCCGCCAAGCTGGCCGACTTCGAGGCCTATGCGCTCGCTCTGCGCGAACCTGTGGGACGCTGCGGCGGCGCGTTCGTGGACTATTATTTGCCCACCAGGATCGCCGGGTCGAACAACGCCGCCTTTGGCTTGATCGATTTTCCCGATCTGGCCGCCTACGAACGATACCGCGAGGCGTTGACGATCGACGAAGGGGCGGCCGAATGCCTGCGCCGCGCCGAGGCCGCCGGCTGCATCCTCGGCGAAGACCGGTCCTTCGTCCGCCGCGTGGGCGCATAAGCCGACGTTCGCCTCACCCCCCGTTCATCTTGCGGAAGAACTTCTGGGTCTGTTCGCCGCCGGTGACGTAGGCCTTCTGGCCGGTCTCGTCGGCGATCTGGGCCCAGTGATCGCGGACTTCCTCCACCGAAAGGCCCCCTTCGCCCAGATACACCCCCTCGGTCTCGAAGATGCGGGCCAGGGCGAAGGCCCCGGCCCCGGCGGTGAGGATGACGCCGGTCGGCGCCTCTTCGGAGCACAGGAAGACCACGCCCGGCGTGACGTATCGCGGGGCCAGGCGGGCGGAAACCTCCGGCGGCATGAGGTTTTCCGTCATCCGGGTGGCCGCCACCGGGGCGATGGCGTTGACGTGGATGTTGTTCTTCTGCCCCTCCAGCTTGAGGGTGTTCATGAAGCCGATGACGCCGAGCTTGGCCGCCCCGTAGTTGGTCTGGCCGAAATTGCCGTAGAGTCCGGAGGACGAGGTGGTGACCACGATGCGCCCGTAGTTCTGGGCCTTCATGATCTCCCACACCGCCTTGGCCGGCTTGACGGTGCCGAGCAGATGGACGCCCAGCACGAACTCGAAATCGGCGATCTCCATCTTGGAGAAGGACTTGTCGCGCAGCACCCCGGCGTTGGCGATCAGGATGTCGATCCGGCCCCAGGCATCCATGGCGTGCCCCACCATCAGGGCGACGCCGGCGTCGTCGGTGACCGACGAGCCGTTGGCAATCGCCTCGCCGCCGGCCGCCTCGATCTCCTCCACCACCGTCTTGGCCGCGTCCGACGAACCGCCCGAGCCGTCCATCGCCCCGCCCAGATCGTTGACCACCACCTTGGCCCCGCGCCGGGCCAGCTCCAGGGCGTGCTCGCGGCCCAGGCCCCCGCCGGCCCCGGTCACGATCGCCACCTTGCCGTCGAAGCGGATGTCCGCCATCGGGGTTTCTCCCTCTTTTCAAGTCGCGCCGGTCTTTGCGCGAGGGGTGAGGCCAGCGTCAAGGCCGGGCGCCGGCGTTGCGGCGCGGGCCGCCTGCGCCAAGCGGGGGGACCCGCCGGGAGCTTCGGGCGCGGGCACGCGATGCGATCGTATTGACCGAGGCCCTCGTTTCCCATATTGGCTATACGTCCAGCATGTATATCACGGAGACGCGACAATGCAGGTTTCCAAATGGGGCAATAGCCTGGCGGTTCGTCTGCCCATGGCCGTCGTCGAGGCGTTGGCGTTGAAGGAAGGCGATCAGATCGATATCCGGGTCGCGGGCCAGCGCGCTTTCGACGTCGAGCGGGATCGCTCGCGGGAGGCCGCCCTGGCGACCCTCGAGCGTCTGAGCCGCCCTCTGCCGCCAGGATTCCGGTTCGACCGTGAAGAGGCCCATGAGCGGTAGGGTCTTCTTCGACACCAACATCCTGATCTACGCCCTGGGCCAAAGCGATCCTCGAACCGCCATGTCGAAACAACTTTTGTTCCTCGGCGGGATTGTCGGCGTTCAAGTCTTGAACGAGTTCGTCGCCGTGGCGCGCCGCAAGCTTGCCATGTCCTGGGAGGACATCGCCGATGCGCTGGGCGCCGTCCGAGCTTTTTGCGGTGAACCGACGCCGCTGGACGGGAAAATCCACAACGTCGCCGTCGATCTGGCAACACGTCACGGCCTGAAAATCTACGATGCCCTGATCGTGTCGGCCGCCCTCGCCGCGAAGTGTGAGGTGCTCTACACCGAAGACATGCAACACGGTCGAATGTTCCACGGCCGATTGACCCTCGAAAACCCCTTCGTCGCGCCCTGAAAGAAACGCCCATGAAACTCTACGACAGCCGCCGCGCCCCCAATCCTCGCCGGGTGCGCTGGTTCATGGCCGAGAAGGGGATCACAGACATCGAGGTGGTGGATCTGGACCTGTTCGCCGGCGATCACCGCACACCGGAGTATCTCGAGCGGGCGGGGCTGCCGCATGTGCCGTCCCTGACCCTCGACGACGGGACCACCTTCACCGAGTCGATCGCCATCTGCCGCTATCTCGAGGCGGTCTACCCGGAACCCAATCTGTTCGGCCTCGACGCCTGGGAGATCGCCCTCATCGAAATGTGGACGAGGCGAGCCGAGATGATGGCGGCGACGCCGCTGATGATAAGCGTGCGCCACGGCCATCCGGCCCTGGCCGCCCTGGAGACGCAGGTCCCGGAGATCGCCGCCCACAACCGCGAGCGCGCCGAGCGGGCGCTCGAAGTGTTCGACCGGCGCCTCGGCGAAAGCCCGTGGCTCGGCGCCGACCGGATCACCATCGCCGACGGGGTGCTCTATATCGGCATCGACTTCGCTCGCATGGTGAAATTCACCGTTCCCGAGGAGCTGACCCACGTCAACCGCTGGCTGGCGGCCATGCGCGCCCGGCCATCGGCCAGCGCGGGGACCTGAAGGGAGCGGTCCATGCTCCATTGGATCCTGGCGGGCGTGATCGGCTTGATCGCCTTGGCTTGGCTGGCGACCGGGGCCCGCGCCGCCGCCCTGCGCGCCGACGATCCGGCGGCCCTGGCGCGGACCCGCTCGTTGGGAGACGTGATCTCCCAGACGCAGGACCGACCGGTGCACGTCCTGTTCGTCCACGGCATGCGCGCCGATCGTCCGGGGTTGGCTGGGCCGTTCATGGAGGGCCTGTGCCGCTACGGCCCGGTCCGCTGCCCCACCGGCGCCGCCGCGCCGACGGCCGCCCAGCGCCGTTACATCGATCTGGGGACCCGGCCGCCCGCCGAGGTCATGGGGATGGCGGTGTGGCGGGATGAGGCGGAATGGGGGGCCAGCCGGCCGTTCGTGGACCGCTACCGCTTCGAGCGGCCCGGCGCGCCGCCGGTGATCGTCGATGAGGTCAACTGGTGGCCGCTGCTCATGCCGTTCAGGTGCCGGATTCTGGTGGCGCCGGAGAGCCGCCTTTCGGGCGTCGACAAGGCTCATCTCGACCTCTGCCGCCCCTGGCTGACGGCGGCCGAATACGCCGCCGCCTTGAAGGGGCCGAGCGTCTCGGGCGGCGGCGCCTGGGCTAACGCCGCCTTGAAGCGCCAGCTCATGAACTGGGGGCTGGCCGACGCGGTGATCGCCCTTGGGCCGACGCGGGCCCTCATCCGCCGGGCCATCGACGAGGCGTTCGCCTACGCGGCGGCGTTCGACGGGCGCGGCGCCGCCGGTCAGGAATTCGTCGTCGTCTCCGAGAGCCTGGGGAGTTTCGTGGTTCTGGACGCCGCCGGCGACCGGTTCGGCGACGCCCCCAACGCCCGCGAGGTGGTTGCGGCCACGTCCGACCTCTACTTCTTCGCCAACCAGTTCGCCCTGCTGGAGCTGGGTCGGGTGAGCGGCCTGCCCGCCGCCGCCGGGGGCGCTGAACTGGCCCCGCGCGCGACCGCGCCGCCGCCCGAGGTCTCGCCGTTCGCGGTCCTGAGCCAGTGGGCGCGGCCACCGGCGGCCCGCCCCGAGTTGGCGCTTGCCCCCCGGCCCCGCCAGGTGATCGCCTTCAGCGATCCCAGCGACGCGCTGACCTACAATGTGCCGCCCGTACCAGGCGCCATCGTGGTCAATGTCTACGATCGCAACGAATTCGACTGGTTCGGCCTGATCGCCGATCCGATCGCGGCCCATTCCGGCCACAGCCGAAATCCCGCGGTGCTGAAGCTGATATTCCAGCGCCGGCGGCCCGCCGGTTCTTAGCGCCGCCGCACCTTCTTGACGATCGCCGAGAAACTCATCAGCGGCCGGCCCGCCGTGGAGACCATCCCCCGGATGAATACCAGCGAGGCGCCAGCGCGGATCACCTCGCCGGTGGCCTCCACGATCTCGCCGACGCAGGCGGCGTCGATGAACTCGGCGTTGAGGGAGGCGGTGACCGAACCGGACCCCGCCAGGGCCTCGGCCCCGATGCAGAACAGGGCGTAGTCGGCGAAGGTGAGCAGGCAGCCGCCGTGCATGAACTCCGAGCCGTTCATGTGTTTCGCCTCGGCACGGAAGGCGCACACCGCCGCGCCACCCTCGCCCTGGCGGTAATAGAAGGGCCCCGACAGCAGCTCGTAGGGATCGCCGCTCCAGATGCGCCAGCCGGCCCATTCGCCCTCGGCGATTACCTCCGGTGACCAGGGCGCCTGCGCGTCGCCGCCGTCCATGGCTGAAATTCCTTGTGTCTCGAAGGCTGTTCTTGAAAGGTTGGGCGGCCTAATGGGGCGGCGGGAGAGATCATGCAATGGCCCTGGACGCCGAGACCCGCGATCAACTGATCGGCGCTGTCCGCCGCTTCGTCGCCGAGCGGCTGCGGCCGATAGAGGCCAAGGTGGCCGAGGACGACGCGGTGCCCGAGGCGATCCTCGCCGAGATGCGCGCCCTGGGCCTCTATGGCCTGTCGATCCCCGAGGAATACGGCGGGCTCGACCTTTCCATGGAAGACGAGTGCCGGGTGGCCATCGAGCTTGGCCGCGCCAGTCCCGCCTTCCGCTCCGCCTTCGGCACCAACGTCGGCATCGGCAGCCAGGGGCTGGTGATGTTCGGCACCGAGGCGCAGAAGGCCCGATGGCTGCCCGGCATAGCGTCGGGGGAGATCGTCACCTCCTTCGCCCTCACCGAGCCGGAGGCCGGTTCCGACAGCGCCGCGGTCCAGACCCGCGCGACGTGGGACGGCGAGGCCTATGTGCTGAACGGAGCCAAGCGCTACATCACCAATGCCGACAAGGCGGGCCTGTTCACGGTGATGGCCCGCACGAACCCCGACATCAGGGGCGGCGGCGGGGTGTCGGCCTTCCTGGTTCCCCGCGACCTGCCGGGCCTTTCCATCGGCAAGCCGGAAAAGAAGATGGGCCAGCACGGCGCCCACATCTGCGACGTGATTTTCGACAACGTCCGTGTGCCGGCGGAAAATCGTCTGGGGACGGAAGGCCAGGGCTTCAAGGTGGCGATGCAGGTGCTCGACCGGGGGCGGCTGCACATTTCAGCGGTCTGCGTGGGGGTGGCCGAACGCTTGTTGTCCGATTGCGTGGCCTACGGCGCCGAGCGCAAACAGTTCGGCCAGCCGATCGCCGCCTTTCAGCTCGTCCAGGCCATGATCGCCGATTCCAAGACCGAGGCCCTGGCCGCCCGCGCCCTCACCCTGGAGACGGCCAGGGCGCGAGACGCGGGCCAAGCCGTCACCCTGGAGGCCGCCGCCGCCAAATACTACGCCTCGGAAATGGTCGGCCGGGTCGCCGACCGCGCGGTGCAGATCTTCGGCGGGGCCGGCTACACCGCCGACCACGGCATCGAGCGCCTCTACCGCGACGTGCGCATCTTCCGCATCTACGAAGGCACCAGCCAGATCCAGCAGGTGGTCATCGCGCGCGAGACCATGAAGCGGGGTGGGTGAGGGAGGCGGATCAGGTATTGACGGACTGCCTTCACGGGCTTAGCTAAGCCATGATCGTGAACATCCACGCCGCCAAGACCAACCTCTCCAAGCTGATCGCCCGCGCCGAGGCGGGCGAGGAGGTGATCATTGCCCGCGCCGGCGCTCCCAAAGTGCGCCTTGCGCCGATCGCGCCCACCGAGAGCGGAGTTGAGAAGGGCTCTTGGCTGGGCTCGCTCAGGGGTCAATTCCGGTTCGCGGCCGCCGCCTTCGATCCCGATGAAGACCTGATCCGGGAAATGGAAGAGGGTGAAATCTTTCCGCCCGAACCCGGCGGGTGAGGCTTCTTCTCGATACCCATATCCTCCTATGGGGCCTGTTCGATGATGCGAAAATTTCGGTCAAAGAGGAGACGGCGCTGCGAGCGCCGGAAAATAAGGTTTTCGTCAGTGTCGCCAGTCTCTGGGAGATTGCGATCAAGGCCGCGAGGGGAGGGCTCGACCCCCCGCCCGACCTACCTCGAATCGTCGAGTCCCACCCTGATTTCACGCTGTTGCCCATACAAGCCGACCACGCTTGGCGCGTTCGAACCCTCCCGCGGCTTCATGGCGACCCTTTCGATCGCTTGCTCATCGCCCAGGCGCTTTGCGAGAATTTGACATTGATGACCCGCGATGGGTGGATGACGCGCTATCGCGTCCCGGTCTTTGGGAAATAGGATCGGGCCGCATCGAGCAGCCGTGTTTTCACGTCACCCCAGTCGCGATAGCCAGCCGCGCCAGATCGGCGGTGCGCGTGACGCCGAGCTTGGATTTGATCAGGCTGCAGTTGTCGGCCACAGTCTTGTAGCCGACGCCGATGGCGGCGATTTTTCCCACGCTGGCGATCGCCAACGTCAGACCAACGTTTCTACTGCAAAACAATTTTCATGTCTTGAAAATCAAAGGTTACCGCATAGAGTTTGAAGAATTCATGGCCGACCATGCCCGCCAGGTGGAAGCCAAATGTGTCTTCCCAGGGGAACGGCCCATCGTAGAGACCGGCGACCTTGTCTTCCCGGACGCCGCCGAAAGAGAGCCGGCGCACGGCGTAGGGCACGATCTTCAGCGTCCCGCCTCCCCCGGCGCCCTCGTAGGCCTTGTCTTCCTCCAGCTTTATGCCGGCGTCCTTGATGACCGATTCCGCCAGCTTGACCCCCGCCCCGGCCAGCCCCGTGTCGACGAAGAGGAGCGCTGGCGGCATCGTCTCCACGCGGCCCCAGCCGACCATGAAGTGGTCGCTCGCCATCCAGATGGGGACCGCGACGCTCCTGGCCGGGGACGCGGCCATGAACCGCTCGAGGCTTTTGGCCGTCTTCCGGCGCAGCACCAGCTCGCCGCGCGGATAATCCATGGTCGCCAGGAAATGGTACAGCAGGGTCGTGCCGATGATCCCGTCGATCCGTTTCACGCCAAAGCCCGCCGAGAGTTGCCGCAGCGGCAGCATGGCGACGGGCAAGTTCTTGACGGTCCAGTCGCCGACGGTGAGGGTGTCGATCCGCCCCAGCTGGACATTCGCGTGCTGGCCGCCGGAAAAGGTGCCCTGCACCGTCCCGAACCGCGGCGCGCCAAGCTCGCGGGCGAATTCCGTGTCGAGAGCCACCTCCGAACCCCCGGTATCGATGAAGAAGGTGACCGAGTCGCCGCCGTTTATCCGCACACTGACCAGCGGCAGCGGATCGGTCTTCAAAAAGGGAAGACGTGTCGCCTCTCCGACCCCAACGACCTCATAGGGGGTCTGGCCCTTGAAGCTCTTCAGCTTGGCGACGTTGAGCGTCGGATATTGCGAAGCGATCAGCTTGTTGCCGCTCACATCGACGCCGTTCAGCGCCGTCGCCGCCTTCTGGAAATCGTCTTGGCGGTAGAACGCCTCGGCCAGCATGACCTTGGGGTCGGCGTCGCCCGGCCGCAGGTCGATGGCCATTTTCAACCATTTCCGCGCCTCGTCCAGCCGGTCGGACAGCAGGGCGATGCGTCCCAATTGGAGGATGGCCCGATAGTCTTTTGGATTGCGCGCGGCCAGCCGCGAATAGACTTCACCGGCTTGCGCAAACTTCCCGCTTTGGAAAAGCCGGTCGGCGGAAACGACATCCGATCGTCGGGGTTGGGATGTCGCTTGCCCTGGAAGAGTGAAAGTCGCGAGAATTGCGGCGAGAGCGAAGCAGACACGAGCATATCTCATTCGCAATTCCCCCATCAAGGTTAGAGTGTAACATCGCAGGTGTATCGGAAGCCGCGCAAGCGAGCAAGCGGCGCGCTTTCGGCCTAAATTCAACGTCGAATACAGAGTGACGTTTTCGGTCTCCGAACGAGACCCCACCGGGGGAGAGAGGGCATTTGCCTTCGATAGCTCGCCCGTTACAATCGACACGAGGGGGCGGCATGGAAATTCACAAACCGAAGCCTGTTCGCAGTTGGCGCGAGCTGTTGAGCGAAATCGGCGTGGTCGTGATCGGCATCGCCATCGCTTTGAGCGGCGAACAGGTCATCGACGAACTGCGCTGGGCTCACAAGGTTCGCGAAGCCGAAGACTCGATGCGGCAGGAACTTACGGAAGACAATCGGGACGCCTATTTCCGCCTGGCGTCGGAAAACTGCGCCAGGCGGGATCTCGACCGTATTGAAACCCTGCTCGTGGCTTCGCGGGAGCGCGGCGCGCCCGTCCCGGTCATCGCGCGCTACTCGAGGCCTCTGCGTCCCTGGCTTGGCTACGCCTGGGAGAATGCGCGCGCGCTCCAGATCGCCAGCCACATCTCTCAGCAACGCCTGACCGCCTACTCGTCCGCCTATTTCTTCCCGTCGCTTCTGCGCATGGTCCAGCCGGCGGAACGCCGGGCGGTGAGCGAACTCAACACCCTCACCGTGAACGCCGGGCGACTGGCCCCCGCCGAGCGCGACCGACTATTCGTCGCGCTCATGAAGGCCCGCGAGTTCGACCACGAGACGGCTTTAGGCGCCTGGTATCTAATCCACCAGACCGACGCCCTCGGCCTGCGCCTCACCCCTGACGAAAAACGCCAACAGATGGCCAAGGCGCGGGCGGCCTTTGGCGACTGCGTCATCGAACCCGACCTCGCCAAAGAGCCTTAAGGCGCCATCAACTCCTGCACCAGGGCCTCCTGCCCATAGACCTTGCGCAATGCTTCCGTCGCCGCCGCCGTGGACACCGAGACGCCGCGGTTGACCGCGTCGTCGAAGGCGAAGGCGCCGCCCAGAGAGAGGATGTTGCCGTCGAACACCGCGCCCATGACTTCGGCCTTGGCGTTGATGATCGGCGAGCCGGAATTGCCGCCGACGATGTCGTTGTCGCTGACGAAGTCGAAGATTGTCCCGTCATCGAGCTTGCCGCGCGCCGCCAGCCATTTGGGGGCCAGTTCGAACGGCGCCTTGCCGGTGGCCCGCGCCCACAGGCCGGCGAAGGTGGTGAAGGGCGGAATAGTCCGGCCGCGATAGGTCCAGCCTTCTACCTGGCCGTAGGAGAGGCGGGGGGTGAAGGTGGCGTCGGGATAGACGCTGGTCCCATAGACCGCGAAGCGGGCGGCGGCGATGCGTTCGGCGGCCCGGTCGCTGGGCCCGCTGACCCTTTCCTCCCAGGCCTTGCGCACCGCCCGCGCGGTGGGGTCGGTCGCCAGGACATAGGCGATCAGCGGATCGCGCGAGGCCTGGACGGCGGCCAGCCCCCCGTCCCACAACGCCTTGCGGACCTTGGCGTCCCCGAGCGTCGAGGCCGACAGGCGGGCGGCCAGATCCTCGGGCGAATCGGCGCCCAGGTAGGCCTTGGTCTCGGGCGCGTCAGCGGTGAGGACTTCGCGCACCTTGGTTAGCCAGAATTCCAGCTCCAGCCGCTCGAGGCTCGGATAGACGGGCTTTTCGTCGAGCACCTCCTTCTCGAGGCGGGGAAGGCGCGAGTCGGTGTAGTCGGGCAGCCGCTCGCCGTTGGGCTTGGCCCGCTCCTGCGCGGCGCGCACTAGGTCGCGGTCGTAGGCGAAGAGCTGCGAGCCGGCCCCCGGGCGCCGCTCCAGCAGGCTGTAGGGCGCGTTGAGGGCGGCTCGCTCGGTCTGGGCGCGGGCGATCTCGCCCCAGGCGTCGCCGGTCTTGGCGGCCAGGGCGGGATCGGCGGCCACCCTGGCGCGCAAGGCCGCGTCGGACCTGGCCTTGGCCTCGAGGAAGCCCGGTTCGGAGAGAGCCTGGAACTCGCCATGAAAGGCCTTGAAACCGTTCTCCACCCCGAACAGTCCGCGGTCGGCGATGCGCGCCTGCTCTGGCCCCTGCTTGCCGAATTCGATCAGCCGCCCGCGGAATTCCGAAAGCTGCAGCAGGCCCTCGGGAATGACGAAGTCGCGCAGGGAATTCAGTTGGTCGACGGTGAGCAGGCGGCTGGTGCTGCCCGGATTGCCGGCCACGAACACCGGCCGGCCGGCGATGGGCGGGGCCGGGTTCCAGCGCAGATGGCCCGGCGTCGCGGCCGGCGCGCCGTTCTCGTAGAGGCGCAGGAAGGAGATATCGAGGTCGTAGCGCGGGAAGTTGAAATTGTCCGGGTCGCCGCCGAAGAAGGCGGTCGCCAGTTCCGGGGCGAAGACCAGCCGCACGTCGGTGTATTTGCGGTAAGTGTAGAGCTTGTACTGGCCGCCCTGGTAGAGGGTCACCACCTCGCAGGTCTGCACCGCTTCCTTGCCCGCGCAGCCCGCCTGCTCGATGCCGGCGATCGCCCCGTCGCGGGCCTTGACGAAATCCTGGCCGGACTTGCCGGCCGTGGCCGCTCCGACCGTTCCGGTGACATCGGCGATGGCGATCAGCACGTCAGCCTGCATGCCCGGGCACTGACGCTCATCGCGGCGGCTCGCCACCGAATAGCCCAGCTTGATGTAGTCGCGATCGGCGCTCGACAGATCCTGGGCGCAGTCGGAGACGCAGTGGTGGTTGGTCAGCACCAGCCCCTGGCCCGAAACGATCGACGACGAACAGCCGATGGAGAGCCGCGCCGTGCCGCCCCGCACCTTGTCGAGCCACGCCTGGTCGATGGTGACGCCGTATTTCGCCTTCACCGCCGCGCTGGGAAAATTATCATAGGTCCACATGCCCTCGTCGGCGCGCGCGAGGGTGGCCAGGCAGACGCCCAGGCCCAGTGCGCCGACGGCCACGGACGTCATGAAGGTTCTGGCGGCAAGTCCGCGCCGCGCCGCGCGCGAAGGGTGTGAAAGGTTCATGAAAGTCAGCTCCCCAAAAAACGGTGGGATTTTGTAGCGGCGGACAATACGGCTCACAATAGGCCGTGTCGGGCGCGCGCCCCGCCGGGAGTTCGACGATGACCTTGGAGGGGCTGGCGCCCTATCGGCTGGACCTGCTGCTGATCGCCCTTGGCCTCGCCACGGGCGCCGCGACCCTGGCGGGCGGCTGGCTCGCCCTGCGCTTCGCGGACAAGATTCACCTGATCCTCGGCTTCAGCGCCGGAGCGGTGATCGGGGTGGCGCTGTTCGACCTGTTGCCGCAGGCCCTGATGCTGGGGCCAAAGAGCGGCGGAGCGGCGACCGTGACCGCCGTCGTGGCGCTGGGGTTTCTCGGCTATCTGGCGGTCGATCGGGCGCTGCTGATCGCCACCACCGATAGCGCCGGCCATCGCGGCCATCTGGGGGCCGGCAGCCTGACCGTCCACAGCCTGCTCGACGGCCTGGCCATCGGCCTGGGGTTCCAGGTCTCCCTGGCGGTGGGCGCGGTGCTGGCCATCGCCGTGCTCGCCCACGACTTCTCCGATGGCGTCAACACCGTCAACCTCAGCCTCGCCGGTTCGGGCCGGCCGGCCGTCGCTCGCCGCTGGCTGATCGCCGACGCCGCCGCACCGATGATCGGCATCGCCGCCAGCCGCCTCTTCACCGTGCCGCAAACCTGGCTGGCCCTGGTCGTCGCCGCCTTCGCCGGCTTCTTTCTCTACATCGGGGCCAGCGAACTGCTCCCCGACAGCCACCATCGCCATCCCCGCGCCTGGACC
>JBBRPN010000043.1:0-23813 GCA_038227925.1 Caulobacterales bacterium
CGGCTGGATGACGAGGTGGCGGCGCCTCGTCCGCGACTATGAGGCCCGCCTCGACGTCTCCGAGGCCATGATCCTCGTCGCCATGGGCGGCAATCTGCTACGCCGAAACGCTCACCCGTGATTTTCCAAACGGACTCTTAGACTATTCCACCATAATCCGAAAGCGCGCCGACCGCATGACCGAGCAACTCACGTTGGCGGGTTTCGACGCCCCACCTCGGGATCGACTGCTTTTCGTGATCTTCCCGGATGCGGACGCCGCCGCGCAAATCGCCAGGCTCGCCAGGGAAAAGCGCGGCGAACACCGATTGAGAGGCAGGCCGCTGGCGGCGAAGCGCCTTCATGTCACCTTGCATCATCTGGGCGACTACGACGGTCTTCCGCGAGACCGGGTCGCGGCGGCGCGTGAAGCTGCGGAGACCGTCGTCATGCCAACGTTCGACATTGTCCTCGATCGGACGGCAAGCTTCTCGCCCGGACGGCGCAACCGGCCATTCGTCCTGTTGGGAAGCGAGGGCATCGCCGCGCTGAGAATTTTCCAGTGCGCTCTGGGCGTGTCAATGGCGAGGGCGGGTCTTGGACGCTGGGTAACACTGCGTTTCACGCCCCATGTGACCATGCTTTACGACGATCGGAGTGTCGAGGAGCAGGCGGTCGAGCGGGTGAGCTGGACGGTGCGAGAGTTCGTCCTCGTGCACAGCGAACTGGGCCAGACTCGGCACGTTGTCCTCGGGCGGTGGCCGCTGCGCGGGTGATTTTCATTTACCTTCGCCGCCGGCGCCGAACGGCGTGAAAGTATCGATAGCGTGGGAGAAAATCCGGCTGCCATACGAGCCGCAACTGTTGGAAATAACCCAGCGACTCTGACGGCGCGCGCGGAGTTGGGCCGGCCGATGGAGAGCAGAGGAGCGTGCGTTGTCATCTATCGAGACCCTATCGCTGGATCGGCGGCGCCTGGTTCAGGGTTCGGCCACCTTGGGAGGTTTGAGCCTCCTCGGCCTGGGTGGATGCGCGACCGGCCCTGGCGCGGTCGGCGCCCTTTTGAACCAGGCCGCGGCCGGCCCCGCCGCTCGCGCGGCGGTTCTTCCCCTGGCGCCGGTGCGGGCCAGCCTCGATCGCATCTTCGACATCACCGTCTGCTTGCGGCCGTTCCGCGCGGCGGGGCCTCGGCTGGATACCGAACAGGTTGGCGATGCGCTCGTCGTCCACAACTACGGCCATGGCGGCAGCGGCTGGTCCCTCTCCTGGGGCTCCAGCACGATCGCGGTGCGCAAGGCCATGGCGATGAGTCCCGGCGAGGTGGCCGTGGTCGGCTGCGGCGCCCTGGGCCTCACCTCGGCGATCCTGGCGCAACGGGCCGGCGCGCGGGTGACCATCTATGCGCGCGAACGCCTGCCGGACACCCGTTCGGCGCGGGCCACCGGAACCTGGACGCCCGATTCCCGCATTGCACTTGCCGGCGCGACCGCGCCGGGCTTTGCGGCGCTGTGGGAAGAGATGGCTCGCACCTCGTTCAAGACCTATCGCCAGTATCTCGGCCTTCCCGGCCATCCGGTGGAATGGATCAACCGCTACATCGTCTCGGACATCGCCCCCGCCGAGATGCGGGCCCGCCATCGCGCCGAGGACCGGGCGCGCGGCGCCCTTTCCTTCGCCGCCCTTGGCGGGCGAATCCGCGATCTGACCCCCGATTTTCAGATGCTGGCGCCCGGCGCGACGCCCTTCGCCCAGTCCTATGTCCTGTGCTCGGAGTCGATGATGTTCAACATCGCCGACTACGGCCACACCTTGATGAACGACTTCCTGGTCGCCGGCGGCAAGATCGAGAGGCGGAAGTTCCACGCCCCCGCGGAGCTGGCGCTTCTCAAGGAGAAGGTGGTGATCGACTGCCCCGGCTACGGCGCCCGCGCCCTGTGGAAGGACGAGTCCATCGTTCCGGTGCGCGGCCAGATCGCCTGGCTGATCCCGCAGCCGGAGGTCGATTACGGAGTGATCTACAAGGATGTCGCGGTGCTCCCCCGACGCGACGGCATCGTCGTCCAGGCCATCGAGGGCGGCGACATGAAGGGCTACAACGACCCGAACGAAACCATCGACCGCGCGGAAGCCGAGCGCGCCGTGGCTGTGATCACCGACCTCTATTCAAGGTTCGGCAGGCCGACCGGCGGCTGATCGGCCAGGGCCGGCCCGCAGACATTCTGGCTCAAAGCTGGCCGGGCAGGTGCTAAACACGACCGATGCCACGCCCAGAAACCACCTCGGAAGGCCTCGAGGCCGCGATCGGGTTTCCGGGCGCGATGATGCTGGTCATCGGCGGCATCGTCGGGGTGGGGATCTTCGTCAACCCGGCGGTGGTGGCCAGGGGCCTGCATTCGCCGGCCCTGGCGCTGGCCGCCTGGTCCCTGGGCGGCGTCGTCGCCCTGCTGGGCGCCTTCGCCTATGTCGAGCTGGCGGCCCGCATCCCGGCCACCGGCGGCGAATACATCTATCTGCGCGACACCTATGGGCCGCTGGCCGGCTTCCTCTACGGTTGGACCACCCTGCTGGTCGTCCAGGCCGGGGGGATGGCCGCCGTGGCCATCGTGTTCGCCCGCAATCTCGACGTGCTGGCCGGCGGCGGCCTTGCCGAGCGGTGGGTCGCGCTCGCGGCCCTGGCCGCCCTGGCGGCGGTCAATTGCCTGGGCGTGCGGTCGGGGAACGGCGTGCAGGCCGGGCTCGGGGCCCTCAAGGTGGTGGCCATCGCCGCCATGATCGTCGCCGGGCTGACGGTGGCCGCGCCCGCCGCGCACCTCGCCCCCGCCGCGCCGACTGGGGCGCCGGGTTCCCTCAAGGCCTTCGGCGGGGCGATGATCGCGGTGGTGTTCAGCTATGGCGGCTGGCAGACGGCCAATTATGTGGCGGGAGAGATGAAGCACCCCCGGCGCGACCTCGCCAGAGCCCTGGTCGCCGGCGTGGGAGCGGTGATCGCTCTTTATCTCCTGGTCAACATCGCCGGCCTGCGAGCGCTCGGCGTCGATGGGCTGGGGGCGACCCTGACGCCGATCTCGGGCGTCCTGGAGCGGGCGGTGGGGCCGCTGGGGGCCAGGCTCGCCGCCGCCGCCGTGGCGCTTTCGGCGATCGCCTTTCTGAGCCAGGCCATGCTGACCGCGCCCAGGGTCTATTTTGCCATGGCCAGGGACGGCCTCTTCTTCCGCCGGGTGGCGCGGCTGGGAGAGGCGAGCCGGGCCCCGGCCCTGGCCATATTGCTGCAGGCGGCGTGGACCGGCGTGCTGGCCCTGACCGGCCGCTATGAGCAGATTCTGGGCTATGTCATCGCCATGAATTTCCTGTTCTTCGGCCTCAGCGCCTCGTGCCTGTTCGTGTTGCGCCGCCGGGAAAAGGCCGCCGGCCCGGCGGCGGAGACGACCGGGTTTCGCGCCCCCTGGCACCCGTGGAGCACGGGCCTGTTCATCGCGGCCTGCGCCGCCGTGGTCGCCGCTTCCTTCTGGGCCTATCCGGTGAACAGCCTGGTCGGCTACGCAATCATGGCGCTCGGCGTGCCGCCCTACCTCTATTGGCGGCGCAAATCGCGGCGAGAGGCGCGGCCGGCATGAGCGGGGACGGGCGCGCGCTTGCTTCCGACTACATGCGCTTCGCCAAGCTGGAGACGGAGACGCGATACAATCTGGGGTCGAGCGGGATCGCCGACCGCGCCCTGGCCGATCTTGGCGTATCCATGGACGATCTGGCCCTCAACGGCCCCAACGCCTACGGCCATGCGCCGCTCATCGCGGCGATCGCGGCGCGCTTTGGGATCGATCCGGTCTGCGTGGTCTGTCCCGGCGGCGGATGCTCCTTCGCCAATCACCTGGCCCTGGCGGCGCTGGTCTCGCCCGGCGAGGAGGTGCTGGTGGAGGATCCCACCTATGAACTCCTGGTCTCGACCCTGGGCTATCTCCAGGCCCGGGTTCGCCGGTTCCCGCGCCGGCCGCAGGAGCGATGGAGGCTGGACCTCGCGGCGGCCGCCGCGGCGCTGACGCCCCAGGACCCGCCTCGTGGTGCTGACCAATTTGCACAATCCGTCGAGCGCCCTGGCCGAGGAGTCCGCGGTCTCGGCGATCGCCGAGGCGGCGGCGTCGATTGGCGCGCGGGTGTTGGTGGACGAAGTCTACCTCGAACTGACCTTCCGCGGCGGCGAGGCGCGCACCGCATTCGCCGAAGGCGGCAATGTCATTGTCACCAGCAGCCTCACCAAGGCCTATGGCCTCAACGGCCTGCGCTGCGGCTGGATCCTCGCGCCGGCGGATCTGGCCGAGCGCATGAAGCGATTGAACGATCTCTTCGCCGTCGCCCCGCCCCATATCGCCGAACGGCTGAGCCTGCTCGCCTTCGACCGACTGGACGAGCTGCGGGCCCGCGCCAACGCCGTTCTCGCCGAGAACCGGGCGGCCTATCGCCGCATCCTGGGCGGCCATCCGGGCCTCGATCAGGTGGTGTTCGACCAGGGCACGACCGTCTTTCCGCGCCTGATCGACGGCGACGGCGACGCCTTCGTCGCCAGGCTCAAGGCCCGATTCGAGACCAGCGTCGTTCCCGGCCGCTTCTTCGGCCGCCGCGATCACATCCGCGTCGGCCTGGGCGGCGAGCCGGCGATGACCCGCTCGGGGCTGGAACGCCTCGCCGAGGCGCTACGGGTTTGAGGGGGCGCCCCTTACCGCGAATTCATTCGCAAAACCGCATCCAAGCGCGCATCCGTGGGCCTCTAGCTGTGTAACTGGGGCGTTCAGACCGACCGCCGTCAGGTCGGAAGAGGAAGGAGAAGACTATGTGGTACCATGATTTCACGGGGATGGTTGTGGGGGTGGCGTTCTGGGCGTTTCTCGCCGCCGTGGTCATCGTCCCGCGGATACTGAAATCGCGCGACCGGGCAAAGATGTATGAGACCCTCCGCGTCGCCTACGAGAAGGGCCAGCCGGTTCCTCCCGAAATGATCGCCGCCCTGCAGACCAATGTGGAGCCGCGCATGGCGACACCCGAGCGCGATCTGCGCCGTGCCATCGTGCTGATCGCGGTGGGCCTGGGCCTGTGCGGCTTGGGGTATGGCCTCTACTATGGCCTCAGTTCGGTCAACGATATCGCCGCCTATACGACGGGCGGATCGGTGGCCGGCTTGGGCGCCATTCCCGGCCTGATCGGCGTCGCCTACCTCATTCTCTGGCTCACCCGGCGCAACACGCCCAAGGCGTAAGGGAGCCTGACGGGGGATCGTCATGGCGGAACCGAACGCCCCGAACGCCTCGGCCCATCGCGCCTCGGCTCACGACCTGGAGCTCGCCGCCCTGGCGGCGGCGGGCGGCCGGGCGGCCTTCGGCGAACTGGTGCGCCGGCACGGCTCGGCGGTGCGGGGCCTTCTGCGCCGGATGGGGGCGCAGGCCGCCCTGGCCGACGATCTGGCCCAGGACGCTTTTCTGGCCGCCTTCGAACAGATCGGCGAGTTTCGCGGCGAGGGGACGTTTCAAGCCTGGGTCAAGCGGATCGCCGCCCGCCTCTATGTCAAACGCTGGCGCAGGGAAGCGCGCGCCGCCCTGACCGCCTTGCCGCCGGCGACCGAGGACGGGGACGGTTTCGGGCAAGCCGCCGCCGCCGACAAGATCGACCTGGATGAAGCCCTGCGCGCCCTGACCGCCGCCGAGCGGATGTGCGTCTGCCTGTGCTACGGCGGCGGCCTGTCGCACGCCGAGGCGGCGGCGGCCTTGAATAGCCCTTTGGGAACGGTCAAATCCCATGTCAAACGTGGTCTGGATAAACTCCGAAGCCGCCTGGCTCCTGGGCGCGATTTCGGGCGCGATTTCGGCCCGCGGGAGCGCGAGGCGCATGGCTGACAGGAATTTCGAGATGGAACTCGATCGATTGTTCGCCGAGGCGCCGGCCTTCGCCGACGGCGATCTCTTCGCCTTGCGGGTGGAGGAACGGCTCGACCGCGGCTGGACCTTCCGGCAATTCCTGATCGGCGGCCTGGGGATTACCGGCGGGCTCATCCTGGGCGCCCAGATTCTGGGCTCGGGCCTCGCCGCGCGGCTGGACGCCGTCACCGCCCAGTCGAAAGGCCTGGTGTCCTCGCGCTTGGCCGATCTCGCGTCCCTTCACATTCTGCCCGCCGGCCTGCCGGTGAACGGCGAGGTGGTGTGGATGTCGGCGGGGCTGGCGGCGGTCGCCCTGGGCTTCATACTCACTCGCGCGATCAGAGAATTCTAGGAGGCCCTCCAGGTGTCAGCCCAGAATCCGCTCGCCGCGCGGCGCATGACCGCGCCCCAGATCACCGCCCGCAAAGGCGGCGACCCCATTGTCTGCCTGACCGCCTACACCGCCCCGGTGGCCGCGATCCTCGATGAGGTGTGCGACCTGCTGCTGGTGGGCGATTCGGTGGGCATGGTGGTCCACGGCCTGCCCAACACGGTCGGCGTCACCCTGGAGATGATGATCCTGCACGGCCAGGCGGTGATGCGGGCCAGCCACAAGGCCCTGGTGGTGGTGGATATGCCGTTCGGCTCTTATGAGGGCGCCAAGGACGCGGCGCTCGCCAACGCCGTGCGCATTCTCAAGGAGACTGGCGCCCAGTCGGTGAAGGTGGAAAGCGGGCCGGCGGTGGCCGAGACCATTGCCTATCTGACCCATCGCGGCGTGCCGGTGATGGGCCATGTGGGACTGCGCCCGCAGGCGGTGCTCACCGACGGCGCCTTCAAGGCCAAGGGCCGCCTTTGCGCCGACCACGCCGGCGTCATCGCCGAGGCCCGGGCGGCGGCCGACGCCGGCGCCTTCTGCGTGGTCGTCGAGGGCGTCGCCGAAGCCCTGGCGCGGGAGATCACCGCCGTGATCAAGGTTCCCACGATAGGCATCGGCGCCTCGGCCGGCTGCGACGGCCAGATCCTGGTCACCGACGACATGCTGGGCCTGTTCGACTGGACGCCCAAGTTCGTCCGCCGCTACGCCGATCTCCGGAGCGAGATCGCCCGCGCCGCCCGCGCCTACGCCGACGACGTGCGGTCGGGCGCATTCCCGGCGGCCGCGGAGACCTATTTTTCCAAGGCGAAGGGGTAGGGCGTCTCTCCGCCGATTCAGGCGGCTGGGGCGACGAGAGCGAACACGCCGCCCTGGGGATCTCGGGCCTGTAGGATCCACATGCCGCCTGGAACCTCGTGGGGACCGTTGACAACCTGGCCGCCGCCGTCCCTGACCCGCGTCGCCGCCGCCTGGATTTCCGCCACGGTGAAGTAATAGAGCCAGTGCGGCGCGGGCGTGTCGGCAGTCTTAGTCATCATGCCGCCGATCGGCTCGGCGCCGGCCGCGAAGAGCTGATAGACGCCCATCGGCCCCATGTCGTGCGTCTCGGCCTTGGTCCATCCGAACAGGTTGGAATAGAAGGCGAAATCCGTCTCCAGATCGCCGGCGTGTAGCTCATGCCAGCCGGGCGACCCGGGGCTGCCCGGCGCGGGGCGGGCCGGCGGTGCTTCGGCGGGCAGAGGCGCGAACAGAAAGAACACCGCGCCATGCGGATCGGCCACCATGGCGAAGCGGCCGACGCCGGGGATGTCCTGCGGCGGCCGATGCACCGACCCGCCGGCCGCCTTCAACCGCTCGGCATACGCATCGACATCCTCGACGCCGATGTGAGCCATCCAGCCAGGGCGCGCGCCGCCCTGGGTCATTTCCGGCGTAAGGGCCATGGCCCCGCCGAACTGGGCCTCGCCCACGCTCAGAAGATCGTAGCGCATGCCCGGCATGCCGGAGTCGCGGGCCTTCCAGCCCGTCACGCCGCCGTAGAACGTCTCCGCCGCGTCCAGGGCGGGGGTCATCAGTTCGTACCAGACGAAATTGCTTGGCATCGGATTCCCTTGATCGTTTCGGTTGGCAGCCCAGTCTTGACGAACCGCGTTGATATCAACATGATCAAGGCATGTCAAAGGCCGCCGACGTCCCCTTCGAAACCACGCGCCGGGTGCGCGATCAATGCCTGTGCCTCCACGCCCAGCGGGCCGCCCGCGCGCTGGCGCGGCGGTTCGACGAGGCGCTGGCGCCGGTCGGCCTGACCAGCGGGCAGTTTTCGCTACTGATGGCGCTCAACCGGCCGGCGCCCGCCGGCATGGCGGCGGTGGCGAGCCTGCTGGCCATGGACCGCACCACCCTCACCGCCGCTCTCAAGCCCTTGGCGCGCCGCGGCCTCACCGAGACCAGGATCGATCCGGCGGACGGGCGCGGGCGTTTGATCGCCCTGACACCGGCGGCCCAGGTCCTGCTGGCGAGGGCCGTGCCGATCTGGGAGCGCACCCAAGCGGAGGCGGAGGGCCGTCTCATCGCCGCCGATCCCGAGCGGCTGAGAAGCGATCTCCGCGCGCTTTCCGATCCAGACGGTGGATAGTCCGACTTGTCGGGCAAACCGCGATTTCGCCAAGCCGCTACAGCCGCAGCCGCGCCATGGCGAGGCCGTCGGCGTAGGCGCCGTCCCGCCAGGAATGGGCGCGCAACAGTCCCTCGCGCTCGAAGCCGAACCGCTCGTAGAGGGCGATGGCCCGATCGTTGTCGGCAAAGACGATCAGCTCCAGGCGCGTATAATGCAGCCAGCGGTCGGCCTGATCGATCAGGGCCGCCAGCAGCGCGCGCCCGGCGCCCCGGCCGGCGTAGGCGTCATGCACCGCCATGCCGAGGGAGGCCACATGGGAGCGGCGCGGATTTCCGGCCGGGTGGAGATCGCCCCAGCCGATCACCCTGCCTTCGATCACCGCCGCGAGCTGCGTATGGCCGTCCGGCCTCGCCTCCTGGCGCTTCCGGCGCGCGGCGACGCTCACATAGGGTAGCTGCAGAGTGCCCCAGACGGCGCGCGGCTGGTTCAGGATTTCGGTCAGCGCCGGCACGTCCTCCAGCTCGGCGGCGCGGATCAGGATGTCATCTAGGCTCATGGACCGGCGTCTCCGACAATTTTCGCTCCCCGCCCGTCAGGGGCGAGGGGTAAATCATGGTTTCCACGAATCGTCGAAGGATGCTTGAAGAATGTCGATGAAATGGGCGGTGGCGATCGGCTTGGCGGTGTTGGCTGGCGGGGCGTCCGCGACCGTGGTCACGCCGGCTGACTACGGGGCGCTGCACTGGCGGTCCATCGGGCCGTTTCGGGGCGGGCGGGTGCTGACGGTGGCGGGGGCCAGCGACGACAGGCTGCATTTCTATTTCGGGGCGGTGAACGGCGGAGTGTGGGAGACCCGCGACGCCGGGCGCACCTGGACGCCGATCTTCGACGATGCGCCGGTGGGCTCGATCGGAGCGCTGGCGGTGTCGCAGTCCGACCCCAAGGTTCTCTACGCCGGCACCGGGGAAGCCGACATGCGCTCGGACATCGCCCAGGGGTTGGGGATGTTCAAGTCGGTCGATGGCGGCAAGACCTGGGCGGCGAGCGGGCTGACCGACAGCCAGCAGATCGCCCGCATCCTGGTCGATCCGCGCAGTCCGCAGATGGTGCTGGCGGCGGTGCTCGGCCATCCCTACGGGCCGAGCGAACAACGCGGGGTGTTTCATTCGGCCGACGGCGGCAAGACCTGGACCCGGACCCTCTACGCCAACCCCGACACCGGGGCGACGGATCTGGCGTTCAAGCCGGGCGATCCGAACACGGTCTACGCCGCCTTGTGGCAAACCCGGCGGCCGCCATGGAATGTGTATCCGCCGTCGAGCGGCCCGGGCGGGGGGTTCTACAAGTCCGGCGACGGGGGGCTGATCTGGGCGCCCAGCGGGCGCGGCCTGCCCGATTCCCCCGGGCGGATCGGCCTGGCGACGGCCCCCAGCGCGCCTTCCCGCCTCTACGCCCTGATCGACGCCAAGGCGGGCGGCCTCTACCGCTCCGACGACTCGGGGGCCAATTGGGTCAAGGTCAACGGCGATCCGCGCATCTGGCAGCGCGGCTGGTATTTCAGCGGGTTGACGGTCAATCCGCGGAACGCGGACGAGATCTGGGTGTGCGACACCATCGTGCTGCATTCCACCGACGGCGGGCGCACTTTCGTTCCACTCAAGGGCGATCCCACCGGAGACGATTTTCATGAGCTGTGGATCGATCCGTCCGACCCGGATCGGCGCATCCTGGGCTCCGACCAGGGCGCGCAGGTGACCCTGAACGGCGGGGCGACCTGGAGCTCGTGGTACAACCAGCCCACCGGTCAGTTCTACCATGTGATCACCGATCGTCGGTTCCCCTACCGGGTCTACGGCGCCCAGCAGGACAGCGGGGCGGCCGATATTCCCAGCCGCGCCGATGGCTGGGACGGCGTCAACCTGACGCAGTTCCACGAATCGGCGGCGGGCGGCGAGAGCGACAATGTCGCCCCCGATCCAGACGACCCGGACATCGTCTACGGCGGCCGGGTGGATCGGTTCGATCTGCGCTCGGGCCAGCTCCGAAGCGTCGATCCGACCCTGGCCTTTCCGGATCGCTATCGCGGAACCTGGACCTTGCCGCTGGTGTTCGGAAAGGCCGATCACGCCCTCTATTTCGCCAATCAGCGCATCTTCCGCACCATCGACGGCGGCCAGCGCTGGACGCCGATCAGTCCCGATCTTACCCGGCCCGACCCCGGCGTTCCGGCCACCCTGGACGCGGCGAGCGCCGCCGACGATCACGGCGAGGGGCCGCGCAAGGGGGTGGTCTACGCCATCGGCCCCTCGCCGATCGCCGCCGCCGACCTTTGGGCCGGAACCGACGACGGCTGGGTGTGGCGCACCACCGACGGCGGCGCCCACTGGGCCAACGTCACGCCCAAGGGCCTGCCCCCTTGGTCGAAGATCGGGGTCGTCGAGCCCTCCCATTTCGACCGGAATGTCGCCTACCTAGCCGTCGATCGCCACCGGCTGGACGATTTCGGAGCGTACATCTACCGCACCCGCGACGGTGGCAAATCGTGGGCGCCGATCGTAGCGGGACTGGCGGACGGCGGCGTTCTCAATGCCGTGAACGTGGTGCGTGAGGATCCGGTGCGCCGGGGCCTGCTCTACGCCGGGACCGAGCGCGGGGCCTTCGTCTCGTTCGACGACGGCGCAAGCTGGCGCCCGCTCCAGGCCGACCTGCCGGTCACCTCGGTGCGCGACATCGAGGTTCACGGCGAGGACCTGGTGATCGCCACCCATGGCCGAGGCTTCTACGTCATGGACGATATCGAACCGTTGCGGCAGCTGGCGGCCGGCGGCGGGGCGGGAACGCGCCTCTTCAAGCCGGCGTCGGCGGTGCGCTCGCCGGCGCCGCTCTTCACCGGCACCCCCATGCCCAAGGACGAACCGATGGCCGTCAATCCGCCGGCCGGGGCCTATATCGACTATTTCCTGGGCCGCCTGCCCAAGGGGCCGGTGGAGATCGCCATCGCCGACGCCGCCGGCGCCCCGGTGGCGCGCTTCAGCAGCGCCGAGGCCCCGCCGCCGCTCGATCTGGCCAAGATCGGCGCGGCGCCGGAGTGGTTCGCCCGCCCCGAGCCGCCGGCGGCGAGCGCCGGCCAGCATCGCTTCGTGTGGGACCTGCGCTATCCCTTGCCCGCCGCTCTCGCGGGTGATCCGCGCGAGACCGGGGTGTGGGCGCCGCCCGGCCGCTACCAGGTGACCTTGACCGTGGACGGCAAGACCTGGCGCGCGCCGCTGGAGATCGCGGCCGACCCCCGCGTCGCGGTGACCCCGGCCGCCTTCGCCCGCCAGTTCGCCCTGGCCCGCGCCGTCGAGGCCGACCGGGTAAGGGCGCGCGCCGCCCTCGCCGCCCTGAAGGCCGATCCAGCCAGCAAGGCTGACGCCGAGGCACTGGGCGCCATATCCGAGCGGCTCGACAAACTGGCGGCGGCCTTGGACGGCGCCGACGGCGCGCCAACCCCCGACGTCGAAGCCGGCTACAGGCTGGCGTCGGCGGCCCTGAACGCGGCCTTGGGCGCGCGCGCCTCGTAGCGTGCGAACCTGTCGGCGATTTCATTTGGCGCCGCGCGCCGACCGGTTAAGAAGGCGCGACGGTTGGGGAGACATGCCTTGAAATCAGCACACGCTCTGGCCGCTCTGGCGCTGGCGCTCTTCCTCGCGCCTGGTTGGGCGGCGGCGCAGAGCGCCGACGAGATGATCGCCAAGCACATCGCCGCGCGCGGCGGGCTGGTCGCCCTGCACGCCATCAAGACGCTTAAGATGACCGGATCGATGCGCCCCGGCGGGTTCGATGTGAAACTCGCCTATGACGAGACGATCGCCCGGCCGGGCAAGGTGCGCATCGACGCCACCATTCAGGGCCTGACCATCGTCCAGGCCTATGACGGCGCGAGCGGCTGGCAGATCCAGCCGTTCCAGGGCCGAAAGGACCCCGAGGCCCTGTCGGCCGACGACACCAAGACCCTGCAGGAGGAGGCGGATTTCGAAGGCCCCCTGATCGACGCCAAGGCCAAGGGCGCGACCATAGAAAATCTCGGCAATATCGATGTGGACGGCGCCCCGGCCTGGGCCCTGCGCGCCACGCTGAAGAACGGCGACCAGCTGACCTATTACCTCGATCCGGACGCGTGGCTCACCGTTCGAATCGTCACCCGTCAGCTGTTGCGGGGCGCCGAATCGCTGACCCAGGCCGACTTCGGCGACTATGAAAAGGTGGCCGGGGTCTACTTCCCCTTGGAAATTGCGGCCGGCCCCAAAGGCTCGACCACCCAGTTGCTGCGGATCACCTACGACAAGATCGTGGCCAACGAGCCGGTCGATCCGGCCACCTTCGAGCGCCCGAAAGGCCCGGCGGTGGCGACCAACCCCACGACGCCGGTACCCAGCAAGGCCGCGCCGGGGGCGCCCGTTCCCGACGAACCGCGCAAGCCGCCGGTCACCCAGCCGCCGGCGTCCTGAGGAGCTTTGCCCGTGAGTCTCGCCAGAATTTCAGCCCTCCTCGCCGCCTCGACCGCTCTCGCCGGCGGGACCGCCATCGCCGCGTCCAAGACCCCCGCCCCGGCGGGGCCCGCGTTCAGCGGCGCCACCATCTCGGGGCTGGGCGCGCGCAACATCGGCTCGGCGACCATGAGCGGGCGCATCGCCGCCATCGCCGCGAGGGCCGAGCTTGACGGCAAGACCACTATCCTGGTCGGCGCGGCGTCCGGCGGGGTGTGGAAGTCCAACGACGGTGGCACCACCTTCCGGCCGATCTTCGACAAGCAAACCGTCCAGTCGATCGGCGCCCTGGCCCTCGACCCCAGCCACCCCGATACCTATTGGGCGGGGACCGGCGAGAGCTGGATGCGCAATTCCGTCTCGGTGGGCGATGGGGTCTACAAGACCGTGGACGGCGGCGAGACATGGACCAACGTAGGCCTGCCGAACTCCGAGCACGTCTCCAAGATCATCGTCGATCCCACCGCCAGCAACACCGTCTATGTCTGCGTTCCGGGCCGGCTGTGGAGCGACAGCGCCGACCGTGGCCTCTACAAGACCACCGACGGGGGCAAGACCTGGGCGCCGATCCTCAAGGGCGCCAACCTTTCCACCGGCTGCTCGACGCTCGCGCTGGACCCGAAAAACCCGAGGAAGCTGATCGCCGGCCTGTGGGATTTCCGCCGCAAGGGCTGGACCTTCCGCTCGGGCGGCGAGAACGCCGACGCGCCGTCGGGCAGTGGCCTCTTCGTTACGACCGATGGCGGGGCGAACTGGAGCGAGATGAAGGCGGACGGGACGAACGGCCTGCCCAAGGGTCCGTGGGGCCGCGAGGCGGTGGCCATCGCGCCTTCCGATCCCAACATCGTCTATGCCTTGATCGAAAGCGTCCGCAGCGCCCTTTACCGCTCCGACGACGGCGGCAAGACCTGGGCCGAGCGCGACCGCAGCCAGTTCATGGTCTGGCGGCCGTTCTATTTCGCCAACCTGATCGTCGATCCGAAGAATCCCGACCGGCTGTTCAAGCCCGACCTGCAGCTGATCGCCAGCGAGGATGGCGGCCAGAGCTTCTCGTCGGTGAACGGTGGGACGCACGGCGATCACCACGCGGTGTGGATCGATCCCACCGACACCAAGCACGTCATCACCGGCGACGACGGTGGCCTGTGGATCAGCCACGACGGCGCCAATCGCTGGGTCAAGAACGAGAACCTGCCGATCTCGCAATTCTATCACGTCAGCGTGGACGACAAGGACCCCTACCAGGTCTATGGCGGCCTGCAGGACAACGACTCCTGGGCCGGCGACAGCGCCTATCCGGGCGGGATCACCAACAGCCGGTGGGAGAACATCGGGGTCGGCGGCGACGGCTTCTGGGCGTGGCCCGATCCCGCCGATCCGGAAAACTTCGCCTATGCCGAGATCCAGGGCGGTTGGGTGGTGCGCAAGAACCGCCACACCCTCGAAGGGCGAAATATCCAGCCCAGGTCCGACACCACCGAAAAGCTGCGCTTCAACTGGAACGCGCCCCTGGTGACCAGCCCCAACGAGAAGGGGACCATCTACATCGGCGCCCAGTATCTCTTCCGCAGCCGCGACCACGGCCAGAGCTGGGACAAGATCTCCCCCGATCTGACCACCAACGATCCGCAAAAGCAGAAACAAGAGGAAAGCGGCGGCATCACCGTCGATAACTCCGCCGCCGAGACCCACACCACCATCTACGCCATCAGCGAATCGCCGCGCCAGGCGGGGGTGATCTGGGTCGGCACCGACGATGGCAACGTCCAGCTCACCCGCGACGACGGCAAGACCTGGACCAACCTCACCGCCAAGGTCGGCATGGCGCCGGGCTCATGGGTCTCCTGGGTGGAGGCCAGCCCCTACGATCCGGCCACCGCCTACGCGGCCTTCGACCGCCACAGCTTCGGCGATTTCGCACCCTACATTTACAGGACCACCGACTTCGGCCAGTCGTGGAAGCGGATCGCCAGCCCGGAAGGCGGGATGCGTGGCTACGCTCACGTGATCAAGGAGGATCCGGAAAAGCCGGATCTGCTCTACGCCGGCACGGAATTCGGGCTCTGGGTGTCGCTGGACGGCGGCGGACGGTGGGCGCAGTTCAAGGGCGGCGACCTACCCGATGTTCCGGTTCGCGACATGGCCTTCCAGAGACGTGACCATGACCTCGCCATCGCCACCCACGGCCGGGGCATCTGGATCGTCGATGATCTCACGCCCTTGCGGGCCTTGAACGCCCAGGTCATGGCCCAGCCCCTGACCTTCCTGCCCTCGCGCCCGGCGCAGCAGCGCATCGAGGCCAACGGCGGCTGGGCCAGCGGCGACGCTGAGTTCGCCGGTGATAACCCGGCCGACGGCGCCGCCATCGCCTACTACGAGCCGGGGCGCCATCTGATCGGCAAGCTGAAGGTCGAAATCCTCGACGCCTCTGGCAAGGTGGTGGATACCCTGCCCGCCTCCAAACGGCCGGGCATCAACCGCGTCGTGTGGTCCATGCGCGCGCCGGCGCCCAGAGTGCCTCCGGCGGCGCAACTGGCGTTTTTCTCCGCCCAGGGACCGAGATTCGTGCCGGCGACCTATTCCGCCCGCCTGACCAGCGGCGCGACCGTCCTGACCGCGCCGGTGAGCGTGACGCTCGATCGGCGCGACAGCTTCAGCCTGCGGGATCGCCAGGCGCAATTCGACGCCGCGGAGCGAGTCAGCGCCCTCTTCGGGCGGGAAAGCGATCTGCTGGCGCGGATCAACGCGGTGCGCCAGGGCGCCGACGCGCGAGTGGCCGCCCTGCCGGCCGGCGATGCGCTGGGGGGTGGCCTTTCCGACCTGTCGGCCAAGGCCGACGCTCTGCGCAAGGAGATCGTCGCCACCAAGGAGGGCGGGGCGATCACCGGCGAGCAGCGCTTGCGCGAATTCACCGACGATCTCTACGGCGCCATCATGTCCTACGAAGGCGCCCCGGCCAGCTATCAACTCACCCGCATCGACGTTCTGTCCAATCAACTGGCGGATATTTCTGGGCGGTTCGACAAACTGGCGGCCGGCGACCTGGCGTCGCGCAACCGCGATTTGACCGACAAGAAGATGGCCCCCATCGACCTGCCGGCCCCCGCTCCGACGACCTCGGGCGCGCCCGGCGGCGGCAATCCTTCGCGGGCCTTGGCCGGATATGCGTTCTCCCTGCATCCCGCGGCCATGGCGGCCCAGGCGACGGCGGAACGGGATTAGGAGACGGGCGCGCGTGGCGCGGGGTTTGTCAGCCCGCTTCCTACATCGCTGGAAAGAGGTGCGGGTGGAAACCCGCGCTACGAAGTGGCGACGCGGCGCCGGCCGCTCGGCGCGCCCTCCGTTGCAGCGGCCGGCGTCAGACGATAGGTTCCCGGCGCTCAACGGCGCCGCCAGGTTTGGAGTCCATATTTCGTGACCGATTTTATCGAGGAGGTCGACGAGCACCTTCGCTCCGAACGCTATCTGACGCTCGCGCGGCGGTGGGCGCCGTGGTTTCTGGCCGCGCTGGCGGCGGCGGTGGTCGGCTGGGTGGGGGTGTGGGGCTACAATGCCTGGCAGGACCGCAATATCGGCAAGGCGTCCATCGCCTACGACAAGGCCTTGACCGCCCTGGCGCAAGGCGACGAGACCGGCGCCTATACCGGCTTCGAGGCGCTCGGAAAATCCGGGCCGGCGGGCTACAGGACGCTGGCTCTGATGCAGCAGGGCAATATTCGTCTGGCGGCGGGCAAGGACGCCGACGCGGCGGGCTTCTATGACGCGGCCGCCAAGGCCGCGCCGAACGCCATCTTCCGCGATCTGGAGCGCCTGCGCGCCGCTCAGACGCTCTTGGACACCGCGCCCTATGCCCAAACCGAGGCCCGGCTCACCGGCCTCATCGGCGACAAGAAGCCCTTCGACCTGGAGGCGCGAGAGGCTCTGGCAATGGCCAAGCTCCTGGCCGGCAAGACGAGGGAGGCGCGGGGCGATTTCAACGCCCTTACCCTGACGCTGGGGGTCAGCGACGCCATGCGCGCCCGGGCCCAGGCGGCCATGGCTCTGATCGATTCGGGCGAGGCGGCGACAACCGCCCAGGTCGTCAGGGCGGCCGCCTTATTGCCGCCATCGAAACAGCCCGCTTTCGCCGGCCAGGGCGCGGATGGGGAGGCGCCGCAGGCTCAGGGCGCCGTCCAGGGCGCTCCCGCCGACGCGACCGACAACGCTTCCGGGACCGCTCAATGACTCCTGTCCGTTCGCTCGGCGTAATCGCCATCGTGGCCGCCGTGGCTCTGAGCGGTTGCGCAACCGTGTCCAAGGTCGGGAGCCTCAACCCGTTCCATGGCAGGAAGCACTCTAAATCGGTGGCGAAAGGCGTGCGCATCCCGATCATCGCGCCGGGCGATCAACTTGCGGTGTCCGACGCCTTGAAGGGCCAGGACTTCTTCATTCCCGCGCCCACGCCCCTTACCGAATGGCCCTTGCCGGGGGCGACGCCGTCCCAGTCGATGGAGAACGTCGAGGCTGCTCCGGCCTTCCAGTTCGCCTGGAAGCGCGGCTTCGGCGCCCCGACCACGCGACGCCGGCACGTCACCGCCCCGCCGATCGCGGCGCAGGGGCGCATCTTCGTCATGGACGGCGGCGCGACCATCTCGGCCCTCGACGGGGCGAGCGGCGCGCGCATCTGGCGCACCGACATCATGCCCAGGTCGAAACGCGACCATGAAGCCTGGGGCGGCGGCCTCGCTTTCGAGGGCGGCAAGATCTACGCCTCCTCGGGTTTCCGCGAGGTGGTCGAGCTCGACGCGGCCACCGGGGCGATCGGCTGGCGGACCAGAACCGAAGCGCCCATCCATGCCGCCCCCACTGTTTTCGCCGGCCGGGTCTATGTGGCGGATGTGAACGACGAACTGATGGCTCTCGACACGGCCACCGGGGCTCAGGCCTGGACCTATCAGGCCCTGACGGAGCCGGCGCGAATCCTCGCCGCCTCGAGTCCCGCCGCCGACAACGAGACGGTGGTGGCGTCCTTCGCCTCGGGCGAACTGGTGGCCGTGCGCGCCGCCAACGGCAATGAACTGTGGAACGCCAGCCTGTCGCGCGCCAACCGGACCAACGCCCTCTCCGAAATCCGCGACATCGCCGGACGGCCGGTGATCTACAAGAACGACGTCTATGCCGTCAGCCATTCCGACGTGTTCGCGGCGGTGGATCTGCGCACCGGCACGGCGCGCTGGACCCTGCCGGTGTCGGCCATCACCAGCCCCTGGCCGGCGGGCGACGTGGTGTTCGTGATCGACGATAAGGGCCAGGTGATCTGCGCCTCGCGCGAAAGCGGCGGGGTCTATTGGATCCACGACCTGAATGCCGGCCGCAAGAAGAAGCAGAGAGCCTATTGGTCCAGCCCGCTGATGGCCTCCAGCCACCTGGTCATCGTCTCCAGCAAGGGCGAAGCGGTGGCTCTCGATCCCAAGACCGGCGCGACCTTGCGCACCTTGAGGCTCGGCGCCGACGCCCTGATCGGCCCGATCGCCGTGAACGGCACGATTTATGTGGTGACGGAAAGCGCGCAACTGATCGCGATCCGCTGAAGTCATGGCTCGCCCATGGTGACGATCGCCATCGTGGGGCGGCCCAATGTCGGCAAATCGACGCTGTTCAATCGGCTGGCAGGGCGCCGGCTGGCGATCGTCGATGACCGGCCCGGGGTGACCCGGGACCGCAAATTCGCCACCGGCCGCCTGGGCGATCTGGATCTCGAACTCATTGACACGGCCGGGTTCGAGGATGTGACCGACGAGAGCCTGGAGGCGCGCATGCGGGCGCAGACCGAACTGGCGGTGGCGCAGGCGCAGGTGGTTCTCTTCGTCATCGACGCGCGCGAGGGGGTGGTCGCTTTGGACGAGCTGTTCGCCCAGGTTCTGCGGCGCAGCGGCAAGCCGGTGATCGTCGTGGCCAACAAGAGCGAGGGTCGAGCTGGAGACGCCGGCGGCCTGGAAGGCTACAACCTGGGCCTGGGCGAGCCGGTGGCCGTCTCCGCCGAGCACGGCGAGGGGCTGGGCGATCTCTTCGCGGCGGTCCTGGCCGCGGCGCCGGACGAGGAGAGCCCCGGCGAAGGCGAGGAGGGGGCGAGCGGCGACAAGCCCATCCGCATCGCCATTGTCGGGCGGCCCAACGCCGGCAAGTCCACCCTGGTCAACAAGCTGATCGGCGAGGAGCGCCTGCTCACCGGACCGGAGGCCGGCATCACCCGTGACGCGGTGTCGGTGGACTGGGACTGGCGGGGCCGGCGAGTGCGGCTGGTGGACACCGCCGGGCTGAGGCGAAAAGCGCGTATCGAGGAGACGTTGGAAAAGCTCTCCACTCAGGACACCCTGCGCGCCATCACCTTCGCCGAGGTGGTGATCCTGGTGATGGACGCCACCCACCCCTTCGAGACCCAGGACCTGCAGATCGCCGATCTGGTGGAGCGCGAAGGGCGCTCGCTGGTGTTCGTGCTGGCCAAGTGGGACCTGGTGGAAGAGCCGGGCGCGCGGCTGAAAAGCTTCATCGAACGCGCTGGTGAGATGTTGCCGCAACTGCGCGGCGCCCCGGTGGTGCATCTGTCGGCCGAGACCGGGTGGGGGCTCGACCGCCTGATGCCGGCGGTTATCAAGGCGCACGGCGACTGGTCGACCAAGCTCAAGACCCGGGATCTCAACGACTGGCTGAAGATGGCGGTGGAGCGCCATCCGCCACCGGCGGTGAACGGCCGGCGGGTCAAGCCCAAATACATGGCCCAGACCAAGGCGCGGCCGCCGACCTTCGTGCTGTTCGCCAGCCGCGCCGACAAGCTGCCCGACAGCTATCGCCGATATCTGGTCAATTCCCTGCGCCAGAGCTTCGATCTGCCGGGAACCCCGATCCGCATCACCGTCAAATCCGGCGCCAATCCCTACGACGAACAGCCGAGCGATCCGGTCAAGGCGTTCCAGGCCAAGCGGCGGCGCGCGCGGACTTCCAGTCGATGAATTTCACCACGCCGGTGGGCGGACCGGGATCGTTCGCCAGCGCCAGTTCGACGATCAGCGGCCCGATTTGCACCGGATCGGTGAGGGTGGCCGGGTCCTCGCCTGGATAGGCCTGCTCGCGCATCTTGGTGCGCATGGCGCCCGGATCGAGGAGGATGGCGCGCAGGGGCGAGGCGTCCACTTCGTCGGCCCAGCAGCGGACCAGGGCTTCCAGAGCGGCCTTGGTGGCGGCGTAGGACCCCCAGAAGGCCTTGGGACGGTTGGCCCGCCCGGAAGTGAGGAAGATCGCCCGGCCGGCCTCGCTGGCCTTCAGGAGGGCCTCCAGCGAGCGGATCAGGCGGAAGGCGACGGTGAGGTTGGTCGCGAGGATCTTTTCCCACAGCTCAGGGGGAATGTGGGCCACCGGCCGCAGGCCGCCCAGCATGGCGGCGGCGTGGACGAGTATGTCGAGTCGCTGGTGTCTCTGAAAGATTTCCAAGCCGAGTTGGTCGATGCCCGGCCCGTTCGTCAGGTCCATGGGAACCAGGGTCGCCCGTTCGCCGCCAACGGCGAGGATGGCGTCGTCCAGATCTTCCAGGGCGCCCTGGGTGCGGCCCACCGCGATGACGTGCGCGCCGGCTTCTCCCAGCGCCAGCGCGCCGGCGCGGCCGATGCCGCGGGTGGCCCCCGTGACCAGCGCGATCCGGCCGGTGAGGGACCTCTTCGGTTCGGCCATTTTGCTCAAACCTCCTTCAGGCGCCGCGCCGCGTAGCGCTGGGCGATCAGGGCGCAGGCCATGAGCTGAAGCTGATGGAAGATCATCAGCGGCAGGACCAGCAGGCCGACCGAGGCGGGCGGGAACAGGATGCCGGCCATGGGGACGCCCGAGGCGAGGCTCTTTTTCGAGCCGCAGAAGACGATGGTGATCTCATCGGCCTTGGCGAAGCCGGCGGCTCTGGCGAAAAGGACGGTGACGCTCAGGACCACGCCCAGCAGGACGGCGCAGACGAGCATCAGTTCGGCGACCCTCCAGGCCGAGACCTGACGCCAGATGCCCTGGACGACGGCGGCGCTGAAGGCGCCATAGACCACCAGCAGGATCGAGCCGCGATCCACCAGGCCGACCAGCCGGCCATGCCGCGCCATCCATCCGGCGATCCACCGCCGCGCGATCTGGCCCGCCAGAAACGGCAGCAGAAGCTGGAAGATCAACGCCTCGAGTTCCGAAGCGGAAAACCCCGCTCCGCGACCGCCCATGGTTGTGGCCAGAAGGATGGGCGTGAGGAAGATGCCCAGCAGGTTCGACGCCGATGCGGCGCACACCGCCGCCGCCACATTGCCTCGCGCGATGGAGGTGAAGGCGATGGACGACTGCACCGTCGAGGGTAGGCAGCAGAGAAAAAGCACCCCTTGGGCGAGAAATCCGGGCAGGATCGCCGCCGGAAGCCATTGAGCGGCGATCCCTAGGACGGGAAAGAGCCCGAACGTGGCGGCCAGAACGGTGAGCTGCAGGCGCCAATGGATCAGGCCGGCGATCACCGATTGGCGCGAAAGCTTGGCGCCGTGCAGGAAGAACAGCAGAGCGATGGCGGCCTTGGTGGCGAGTGAGAAGTCCGCCGCCGCGCGGCCACGCACCGGCAGAAGGCTGGCCAGGACGACCACCGCCAGGATGGCGAGGATGTAGGGGTCGGGGGTTAGGCGGCGGCGCCAAGAGGCGGGTGGAGCGGCCTCGCTCACGCATCGACCAGGAACGATAGCTGGCGCTCGACCGGCTCGTTTCGCCCCCGCGCCATCTCGCGGTCGAGGAGGCGGGTGGGGTATTCGCCGGTGAAATAGTGATCGGTGAACTGCGGCGCGCGGGGATCGCGGGGACCGGCCCCCATGGCCCAATAGAGGCCTTCGATGCTGAGGAAGCCCAGGCTGTCGACCTCCAGCATCTGGGCCATTTCCTCCAGGCTGCGATTGGCGGCCAGGAGCTTGTCGCGGTCGGGCATATCGATGCCGTAATAGTCGGGCCATTTCAACGGCGGCGAGGCGGAGCGCAGATGAACCTCGGCGGCGCCGGCCTCGCGCACCATGCGCACCACCCGCACCGAGTTGGTCCCGCGCACAATGGAATCGTCGATCAGCATCACCCGCTTGCCGGCCAGAACCGCGCGGTTGGGGCTGAGCTTCATGCGCACGCTGAGTTCGCGCGCATCCTGGGTCGGCTGGATGAAGGTGCGGCCCACGTAGTGGTTGCGGATGATGCCCATTTCGAACGGGATGCCGCTTTCCTGGGCGTAGCCGATGGCCGCCGGAACTCCCGAGTCGGGGACCGGCGCCACGATGTCGGCGGGCACGCCGCTCTCCTGAGCCAGACGCCGACCCAGCCGCTTGCGCACCTCATAGACCGACCGGCCGTTGACCACGCTGTCGGGCATGGCGAAATAGACGTATTCGAACACGCAGGGCCTGGCCTTGGCAGCCGGGAAGGGGCGGATGGATTCGACGCCGTCGTCGGAAACCACCACCATTTCGCCGTGCTCCACGTCGCGCACGAACCGGGCGCCAACCATGTCCAGGGCGCGGGTTTCGGAAGCGAACACCGCCTTGCCGTTGAGGTCGCCCAGCACCAGGGGGCGGATGCCCAAGGGGTCGCGCACCCCGATCAGCTTCTTATTGGTCAGGGCGACCAGGGCGTAGCCACCTTCGATACGGCTGAGCGCGTCGATGAACCGCGCCACCAGCTTGCCCTTTCGAGAGCGGGCGATGAGGTGAAGGATGACCTCGGAATCCGACGTCGACTGGAAGATCGCGCCGTCCAGGACCAGTTGTTCGCGAAGGGTGAGGAAATTGGTGAGATTGCCGTTGTGGGCGATGGCGATGCCGCCGGTCTGCAGATCGGCGAACATCGGCTGGCCGTTGCGCAGGAAGCTGCCGCCCGCCGTGGAATAGCGGGTGTGGCCGATGGCGGCGCGGCCAGGCAGGCGCGCCGTCAGATCGCCGCCGGAAAAGGCGTCGGCCACATGGCCCAGGTGCCGTTCGGTATGGAAACCCTGGCCGTCGAAGGCGGCGATGCCGCACGCCTCCTGGCCGCGATGCTGCAGGGCGTGCAGGCCGAGCGCCACCACTCCCGACGCATCGGGGACGCCGAACACGCCGAACACGCCGCATTCCAGGCGAAGCTGGTCATCGTCCCGCGTCATCGCGCCTTCTCCTGAACCAGATCGTCCATGCTCTTGCGCTGAGCGGCGGTCTCGCCGCCGCTCGTCACCGCCCGCGCCGCGCCCTCGGCCATGTCGTGGGCGGTCTTGAACCCTTGGGGGGCGAAGGCGCGCAGCGCGCCCCCGGCGGCGTTGGCCAACGGGTAGAGTCTGGCCTTCGCGATCCATGGGGGCGTGCGTTCGGGGGGCATGGCGGCGTGGATCAACAGCACGGCCACGCCGATCACCGCCAGGCCGCGCACCAGGCCGATGGCGAAGCCGAGCGCGCGGTCGAAGCCGGAAAGGACGGTCTGCCGCACGCCGCCGGTCAGCCTTCCGCCGATCAGGCGCAGAACGATGTAGGCGATCACGAACACGACCAGGATGGCGGCGGCGTTGGCCATCCACGGCGTGGCGATGAAGTGCCGGGCGAGGGCGCCGGTGAAGCGCAGGCTGAAGACGGCGATCACCGCCGCCAGCACGAAGGCGATGACCGTGGTCACTTCACGGGTCGCGCCGCGCGCGAAACCGATGAGCCCCGAAACGGCCAGCACCGCGCCGGCCAGGATATCGAAAAGGGTCATGGGGCGGCTAGTCCCACCGATTGTCGCCGATCCGCGCCACGGCGTCGGCCAGACGGGCGACGCCGGTGATGGCCACGCCCGAGCCGCCGTCGGGGGCGACGGGCGCGAGGGCGCGGGAGAAGCCCAGCTTGGCGGCCTCTTTCAGGCGCATCTCCATTCTGCTCACCGGA
>JBBRPN010000044.1:0-22180 GCA_038227925.1 Caulobacterales bacterium
GGCGTAGGGGGCGCGGCCGTCGGCGCGCACATAGATCGGCTTGGCGAATCCCTGGCCGGCCATGTCGCGCAGGGCCGGCGAGAGGGAGGCGAAGGGGATCTGGGTCTCGTTGAGGAAGACCTGGCCGCCGGCGCGCACCGAGACGGTGAGGGGCTCGGTCTGGTCCTGCATGGCCGCCGCCTCGGTCTTGGGCAACTGAAGGGGGACGCCGACGGTGAGCAGGGGGGCGGAGATCATGAAGATGATCAAGAGCACCAGCATCACATCGACCAGGGGCGTCACGTTGATCTCCGACAGCGCCGCGCGTCGGCCGCGCCGGCTTCGCCCCCGCCGCCGGCCGGCCGAAAAGGCGTCGTGGGTGGAAAGGGCCACGGGGCGTCTACTTCCGCTCGGCCAGCCGCCGCTGGATGGCGGTCACCAGATCGTCGGCGAAACCCTCCAGGCGGGCGGCGTATTTGCCGGCGTCGGTGGAGAACTTGTTGTAGGCGATATAGGCCGGAATGGCGGCGGCCAGGCCGATGGCGGTGGCGAACAGGGCCTGGGCGATGGAGGGCGCCACCACCGACAGATTGGTGTTCTTCTGGATGGCGATGGACTGGAAGGCCGTCATGATCCCCCAGACGGTGCCGAACAGGCCGATGAACGGCGAGGCGGTGGCGACGATGGCCAGACTCCCCAGCCCCTCCTCCACCCGCTGACTTTCGCGGGCGACGGCGGCGTCGAGCACCCGGTCGATGCGCTGGATCAGAAAGGCGGCCTGGGCGTCGGCCTGACCGGCGACGAGCAGCCCCTTGGCCCTGGCCTCGCGCCATTCGCGCAGGGCCGCCTGGAGCATGCGCGGCAGGGCGTGGCGGGGGGCCTCGCCGGCCTCGGCGGCGATCTCCTCCAGGGAGCGGCCCGAGCCCACCTCGTCCTCGAACCGGTTGGCCTCTCGGGTCAGGGCGGCCATGCGGAACAGCTTGTCGATGATCACCGCCCACGACCACAGGGAGGCGAAGGCGAGGCCCAGCAGCACCCCCTTCACCACCCAGTCGGCGCGCAGGAAGAGGTGGATGAGCGAAAAGCTCTCGGGGGTGATCGTGGCGGCGGGGTCCATTCAAGGGCCTTCAGGTGTTTTCGGTCGCCGGCGCCATGGCCGGGAGGGATGGTGAAACTATGGCGCGAGCAGGGGCGTCAGGCGCGCGACGAGATCGGCCGGCGGCCGGCGGGCGCGTCCGTCCAGGGTGATGCAGACGGCCTCGACCCGCGCCTCGGCGATCGGGTCGGGGCCGCGGGAGAGGGTCTGGGAAATGAACATCCGCGCGCCCTTGATGGCGTCGTAGGCGGTGCGGACGACAAGGGCGTCGTCGATCCGAGCCGGCGCCCTGAAGTCGATGGTCAGGCGGGTGACGACGAAAGCGCAGGGATCGGCCCGCGCCAGCAGGTCGCGGTGGACGATCCCAACCAGCCGCAGATAGTCCGAGCGGCCGCGCTCGAAATAGCGCGCGTAATTGGCGTGATAGACCACGCCGGTGAAGTCGGTGTCCTCATAATAGACCCGCACCGCCAGAAGGTGCTCGCGGCCCTCGAAAGCGCCGGCGGAGGGGGTCATGATCACCCCTCTTCGTCGAAAAGCGTCGGCTGGCCCCTCGGCGCCACCGGCGCGGGCAAGCCCAGGTGCAAGTAGGCCTTGGCGCAGGCGAGGCGGCCGCGGGGGGTGCGCTGGATGAAGCCCTGCTGGAGGAGGAAGGGTTCGATGATGTCCTCCACCGCGTCGCGGGCCTCGGCGATGGCGTAGGCCAGGGTCTCGACGCCGGCCGGGCCGCCGCCGTAGTTGTCGATCAGGGCGACAAGATAGCGGCGGTCGAGGGAATCGAGGCCGGAGGGATCGACCTCCAGGCGGGCGAGGCCGCGGGCGGCGCAGGCGCGGTCGATGACCGGGGCGCCATCGGCGGCGGCGAAATCGCGCACCCGCCGCAGCAGGCGCCCGGCCACCCTGGGCGTGCCGCGGGCGCGGGCGGCGATCTCGGACGCCCCGTCGGCGGCGAGATCGAGGCCCATCTTGCGCGCCGCCTGGGCGAGCACCCGCTGAAGCTCCTCGGGCGTATAGAACTCCAGGCGGATGGGGATGCCGAAGCGGTCGCGCAGGGGATTGGCCAGCAGGCCGGCGCGGGTGGTGGCGGCGACCAGGGTGAAGGGGGCAAGATCGATGCGAATGGAGCGCGCCGACGGCCCCTCGCCGATCACCAGGTCCAGGGCGTGATCCTCCATGGCCGGATAGAGGATCTCCTCCACATTGGCGGCCAGGCGATGGATCTCGTCGATGAAGAGGACGTCGTTGGCCTCCAGGTTGGTGAGGATGGCGGCCAGATCGCCGGCCTTGGCCAGCACCGGGCCGGAGGTGGCGCGGAAACCCACCCCCAGCTCGCGGGCGACGATTTGGGCGAGCGTCGTCTTGCCCAGGCCCGGCGGCCCGAACAGCAGGACATGGTCCATCGCCTCGCCGCGGGCGCGGGCGGCGTCGATGAAGACGCGCAGATTGGCCTTGGACTGCTCCTGGCCGACGAATTCGGCCAGGGTCTGGGGGCGCAGGGCGCGATCCGTCGCCTCCAGGGGCGCCGCTTCGCCGGAGACCACCCGAGGCGTCACCGGCCCAACTCCTGCAGGGCGGCCTTGATCAGGGCCGCCTCGCCGGCGTCCTCGCCCAGGCGCAGGGCCGCCTGATCGACCACCCGGCGGGCGACGATCTCGGCGACGCCCAGCCCCAGCAGCGCGGCCACCGCCTCGCCGGCGGCGGTCGGCGGCGCGGCGGGCGCGGCGCCGGCGTGGAAGGCCGCCACCGGACCGTCGGCGATCGGCCGTCCCTTTAGCTCCACCACGATACGCTGGGCGAGCTTGGGGCCGACGCCGTTGGCCCGCCCGACGGCGGCCTTGTCCTCGCGGGCGACGGCGGCGGCCAGTTCCGCCGGCGAGAAGACATCGAGCACCCCCAGGGCCGCCTTGGGACCGACGCCCTGGATGGCTTGAAGCAGGACGAAGGCGCGCCGCTCCTCGCGGGAGAGAAAGCCGTAGAGACGCATGCCGGCCGCCTCGGTCCACTGGGTCTCAACGTGCAACAGCGCCTCGTCGCCGGGGGCCGGCAGGCGCGCCAGCGTCCGCGATCCGCAACGGACCACATAGCCCACCCCGCCCACGTCGATCAGGGCGTCTTCCTCGGCCACCTCGGCCACCAGCCCGCGCAGGCGGCCGATCATGCGGCGAGGTCCGGGGGAAGGCGATTCGCGTCGGTCATCGGTTTGGGCGCTCTCGCCTAGCGAAAAATGACGGGTTTTGGCGGGCTTTGGCGAATTTTTGCGAATTTTTGCGAATTTTTGCCGGCGGCGGCTTGTCCTCTGGCGGCGAATGGCGACCGTTGGCGAGAAATTCCTTCGGCGAGAATGACCTAATCCATTGTATTGACAGCAATTTCTCCGTATCTGACCGACCGGAGGCGAAATGGTCGCCGCGCGCCTCAGGCATTTTCATATTGCAACTTTTCGCCGCCATTGTCAAGGCGCGCTCGCGCTGTGCGGGCATGGGCGTGGGCGATGGCGACGGCCAGGGCGTCGGCGGCGTCGGCGGTGGGCGCGCCGGCGGCCGGGAGCAGGCGGGCGATCATGAAGGCGACCTGATGCTTGTCGGCCCCGCCGGTCCCCACCACCGCCTTCTTGACCACCTTGGCGGCGTATTCGGCGACCGGCAGGCCGGCCCGGGCCGGGGCGATCATGGCGGCGGCGCGGGCGTGGCCTAGCTTCAGGGTCGAGGCGCCGTTGGCGGTCATGAAGGTCTCCTCCACCGCCGCCTCGTGCGGCGCGTGCAGGACGATGATCTCGGTGACCGCCTCGAAGAGCGCCAGCAGCCGCGACGCCAGGGGCAGGTCGCAGTCCGGCGCGATCACCCCGTGGGCGATGTGGATGAGGCGCGAGCCCTCCACCGCCACCACCCCCCAGCCGGTGCGGCGCAGGCCGGGGTCGAGCCCCAGAATGCGAATCGCGTTCGTCATGTGTTCCCTGAGAGTGTCGCCGAAGCGCGGGGTAAGGGGAAGGGCGGCCGATTCGACGCGGGTTCGGGGACGACCGCGGGGCCCCCGATCACCGGTAGTAGAAAAACACCCCGCAGAGGCCGGGCGAGTCTTCGCCGGTGGGTTTTTTCGGGCCGATGAAGGCGCTGATCTGCAGGCCGTCCGGGGGCGTCGGCTGGACCACGATCCAGGTCGCCGGATCGGCGCCGCACAGACGGTTGCCGTTGAGCAGGGGCGGGTTGGTCGGCCGGGTGACGGCGAAGACGCGGGCCGGGCGGGCGCCCTGCTCGGACCGGAAAGCCGGAGGCTGGGCGACCAGGCGGAGGGGAAAGTCGGCCCCGGCGGCGGTGAGGCGGCCCGGCGCGAGGACGATGGGGCCGGTGATGGAGACCGAGGTGGTGCTGCTGGGCTTCCACGGCCCCTCGGCAGTCCCGGCGGCGGCGGCGTGGGCCACGCCCAGGCCCAGGAGCAGAAAGGCGGCGGCGGCTTTCATGGGTTCCTACCCGGCGTTGGTCCACACGCTCTGGACGTCCTCGTCGTCCTCCAGGGCCTCGATCAGGCGCTCCAGGCCCGGCGCGGCGGCCTCGGCGACGGGGACCAAGGTCTTGGCCTTCCAGATCAGGGCGGTGGATTTGGCCGGGCCGAGGGCGGCTTCCAGGGCCTCGGCGACGGGGGCCATGTCCTCGAAGGCGGTGAGGATGATGTGGCCGTCCTCGTCCGTTTCCACGTCCGCCGCGCCGGCGTCGATGGCGGCCTCCATGATCGCCTCTTCGGAGCCGGCGCCGGCGGGATAGGCGATCTTGCCCAGGCGATCGAACATAAAGGCCACGGAGCCGGCGTCGCCCATGTTGCCGCCGTTCTTGCCGAAGATGGTGCGCACATTGGCGGCGGCGCGGTTGCGGTTGTCGGTGAGCACCTCGACGATCAGGGCGACGCCGCCGGGGCCGAAACCCTCGTAGCGGATCTCCTCATAGGTGTCGGCTTCGCCGCCCTGGGCCTTCTTGATCGCCCGCTCGATGTTGTCCCTGGGCATGGACTCGGCGCGGGCGTTGGCGATCGCCAGGCGCAGGCGCGAATTGGCGGCCTGGTCGGGCAGGCCCTGGCGGGCGGCCAGGGTGATGTCGCGCGAGAACTTGGAGAACAGCTTGGAGCGCGCCGCGTCCTGGCGGTCCTTGCGGAACTGGATGTTCTTGAACTTGGAGTGGCCGGACATGGGGTCTTAGGAGGGGTGAGGGATCGATGGCGGCTTCTAGCGCGGACGGCCCGGCCGCGCCAGTTCGGCCGGTGGAACCGGCGGCGGCGCGAGCCCGTTGGGCTGGCGCCATCTTGAAGGATACGCGCCATGGCCGATACGCCGGACCACCCGGACACCCTGCCCGAGCCGATCGTCGCCTGGCAGCCCTATCGGCGCGGCGAGCGCGGCTTGGCGGCGGCGGGAGCGCTGGTCGGCGCGGCGGCGCTCGGGGCCTTGGCCATCGGCGCCCTGGCCGTAGGGACCCTGGCCATCGGGCGGCTCGTCGTGGGCCAAGCGCGCGTGAGGCGCCTCGTCATCGACGAACTGATCGTGCGGCGGGCGAAGGGGATTTAGGGCCGATACTTCTTCGGAATGGCGGCGATTTCGTCGGGGGTGAGCTTGGTGAGGGTGTCGGCGATCAGGGGGGTGGCGAAACCGTTGTTGTCGGACACCCGCAGATCGAGATCGATGGCCGAACAGATGTTGCTGCTGCCCCTGACGAGCGAATTGAGATGGACGTCGGCTCTCTGGAGCATCGAGGAGCCGGCGCTCAGGGTGACCTTGTAGACATCGCTCACGTGCACCCGGAGATAGATGATGTTGGGGCTGGGCGATTTCCACCCCTGCCAGTCGCGGGAAAGAAAGCACGGTTGCCCGGCCACCGCCGCCGGGGCGCTCGCGGCGATGAGGCCCGCCGCCGCCAGGGCGGCGCACGAAAAGGTCGATAAGGACATTTTGAGTCCTCCTTGATGGCGTCCCGCCCGCAGGAGGGCCGGGACCGGCGCCTTTGTCAATCCGACACGGTGGCGCGGGCGCCGACGCCTTCGATATGCGCCCCGGCCGCCGCCGGAATGGTTTCGGCCAGGCGCCCGCCGACCCGGATCGGCTCGAGCCGCCGCGCCAAGCCGGTGGCGTCGTCGGTCTCCAGATAGACGCCGCACACCGTGGCCGGTCCCTCGGCGGGTTTGTAGCGGCCGCCGGAGATGCGGGTGGTGAAGCGGCGCAGGGGCTCCTCTTTCTGGTTGCCGATGACGCTGTCGTAGTCGGCGCAGGCCCCGGCGTCGGTCTGATAGGCGGTGCCGCCGCCGAGGATCTGGGTGTCGGCGGTGGGCACGTGGGTGTGGGTGCCGACCACCAGGGAGGCGCGGCCGTCGCAGAAGTGGCCCATGGCCATCTTTTCGCTGGTCGCTTCGGCGTGCAGGTCGATGACGATGGCGTCGGCGGCTTCGCCTAGGGGACAGGCGCCAAGTTCGCGATCGACGGCGGCGAAGGGATCGTCAAGGGCGTCCATGTTGACCCGGCCGAGCAGATTGATCACCAGCACCCGACGGCCGCGCTCGGTCTCGAAGAGCTGGGCGCCCCGGCCGGGGACGTCCGAAAGGGGCGGATAGTTGAGCGGGCGGATGAGGCGCGGTTCGCGGACGATATAGGTGAGCGCCTCTTTCTGGTCCCAGGAATGATTGCCCAGGGTCAGGCAATCGGCCCCGGCGTCGAACAACTCGCGGGCGGCGGATTCGGTGATCCCGTAGCCGGCCGCCGCGTTCTCGGCGTTGACGATCACGAACTCCAGGCCCAGGCGCCGGCGCAGGCCCGGCAGATGGTCGGCCAGGCCCTCGCGGCCCGATCGCCCGACGATGTCGCCGAAGAAGGCTATCCGCATTCGCTGTCCTTTGCGACCTCGATATAGCCGGTTTCGGTCAAAATCGCGTCCAAACGCTGATCGTGCGCTTCGAGGGGGACCGCGTCCACTTCCTGGCCGGCGAAGGCCAGGCCGATGACGAACACCGGCCCGGCGGCGCGGCGGGCGGCGATGGCGCGGTCGTAGTGGCCGCCGCCCTGCCCCAGCCGGCCGCCTCGGGCGTCGAAGGCGAGCACCGGGGCGACGATCAGGTCGGGGATCAGCGCCGGCGCGGAAGGCGGCGGAGCCAGGACGCCCAGGGCGTCGGGGACAAGGGCGTCCAGCGCCCGCGCGGATCGAAAGATCAGCGGTCCGTCACGGTGCGGGACCGCCGGCAGAGCGATGATCGCGCCGCCCGCCGTCAGCCGCGCCAGGACCGGGCGCGGATCGAGCTCGGCCCCGATCGGATGGTAGCCGCCGACCACGCGGAACGGCGGCAGGCGGGCGAGCGGCAAGAGGGCGGCGGCGAGGGTCGCGGCGTCGGGATTAGCGATCGCCAAGGCGCGGCGGCCGCGGCGAAGGGCGGCTCGGAGGTCGGGTTTGGCGGAGGGGGGCGAAAAGTCAGTCACCGAAGGCGCCGCGACCGCCCTTCTCCCCTTGCGGGAGAAGGTGGCCCGAAGGGCCGGATGAGGGGTCGCGCCGGCGCCGCCGTGGATCGACCGCCGCGCGGACAGATCGTGGAAAACCCCTCATCCGTCGGCTTCGCCGACACCTTCTCCCACACGGGGAGAAGGAGTCTTTGGCGGCGTCGGGCAAAACGCGTGAATAATCTTGCCCCATGGCAAAATGGGTGGAGGGCGCCGCGGAGACCGTGAAGGCGGTTCAAATCCCCTCGGACCTGGAAGACCAGGTGGGCGCCGTGTGTCCAGGACCACGATCCTGACCAGGGACAGCTCCCTAGGAGGGTGATTAAGGTCCCCGGGATTTAGATGCCTTCGACGCGAGCCGCAGCAGACCCGCCGTCTTGCAAGGTAGGGCGGCGGGGCGCGCGGCTCAAGCCTCCACGGGTCGAAGGCTCACCGCGTCGCCATGGCCTCGATCTTCTGGGCCGCCGCCTCGAGGGCGGTCACCGCCTTGGCGTCGGCCACTCGCCGCTCGGCCTCGGAGGCGGCCAGCTGGCCCTGGGCGGCGGCGAGGCGGGCTTTCGCCTCGCTCAGTTCGTCGGCCAGGATCAGGGCGCCCAGCAGCATCAGCCGTGTCTCGCCGAGCTGGCCGCCGCCGGGGGCGGCGGCGCGCACCTTCTCGTCGATCAGGGCGGTCAGAGCCGTCAGATGCGCCTCCTCGCCGTCCTCGCAGCCGACGATATAGGGTTTGCCGTTCACCTGGACGGTCAGCTGTGCCATGTCGTCTCAAGCCGCCTTTTCGTCCAGAACGGCGCGGATCTGGGTGATCGCCCCGCTGAGCGCCCGTGAGGCCTCGGCGCCGGCCTCCTCCAACTCCCGCTGACGGCCGCGGCAGGCGTCGAGATCGGCGGCGAGCTGGGCGCGGTCGGCGTCGAACAGGCCGCCCGCCTGGGCGCCCGCCTCGGCGAGTCGATGGGTCAGCCGCTGCTCGAGCTGGGCGCTGGCCCGCTCCAGCCGGCGGATCGCCAGGTCGAGGTGGGCGCTCGGGAGCTGGGCGCCGGGGAACTGGGCGCTGGGACCCCCTTCAGCCGTCATGCAAACCCTCCGTTCTCGCCGCGACTATAGACCGCCCCGGCGCCATCCCGCAAAGAGCATTGTCTCGCCGCCGGGGGCCGGCCTTGACTTCGTGGCCGCCGCCCGCAAAACCGCCCGACCACATCCACCCCGAGGAAATCCGCCGCCATGCCCGTCTGCGTCGCCATCAACGGCTTTGGCCGCATCGGCCGGCTCGTCCTGCGCTCCATCGTCGAGCATGCGCGGCGCGATATCGAGGTGGTGGCGATCAACGACCTGGGCTCGGTGGAGATGAACGCCCACCTGCTGCGCTACGATTCGGTGCACGGGCGCTTTCCGGGCGTGGTGAGCATCGAGGAGGGCGCTCTGGACGTGGGCCTGGGGCCGATCGCGGTCACCGCCATCCGCGATCCGGCGGCGCTGCCGCACAAGGCGCTGAGGGTGGACATCGCCCTGGAGTGCACAGGGCTTTTCACCAAGAAGGACAAGGCCGCCGCCCATCTGACCGCCGGGGCCGGCAAGGTTCTGGTCTCCGCGCCGTGCGACGGGGCCGACAAGACGGTGGTCTATGGGGTCAATCACGAGAGCCTGACGGCGGCCGATCTCGTGGTCTCCAACGGCTCCTGCACCACCAACTGCCTGGCCAGCGTCGCCAAGGTGCTCCTGGACACCTGCGGCATAGAGCGCGGTTATATGACCACCATCCACGCCTATACCGGCGATCAGCCGACCCAGGACACCCTGCACCCGGACATGTACCGGGCGCGGGCGGCGGCGATGTCGATGATCCCGACCTCGACCGGCGCGGCCAAAGCGCTGGGCCTGGTGCTGCCGGAACTGACCGGCAAGCTCGACGGCTCGTCGATCCGGGTGCCGACGCCGAATGTTTCGGTGGTGGATCTGAAGATCGTGCCCGGCCGCGAGGTGACCCGCGAGGACATCAACGAGGCGATGAGCGCAGCGGCGGCCAAGGGTCCCCTGCGCGGCATACTGGCGGTGACCGCCGACCCGGTGGTCTCGGTGGACATGAACCACACCGGCGCCTCGGCCACCGTGGCCCTACCCCAGACCCAGGTGGTCGGCGGGAGGCTGGTGCGGGTGCTGGCCTGGTACGACAACGAATGGGCCTTCTCCACCCGCATGGCCGACGTGGCCCTGGCGATGGCGCGGGTTGGGTAAGACGCGACCGTGACTTTCCGCACCCTCGACGGCGTGGACGTGAGGGACGCCCGCGCCCTGGTTCGGGTGGACTTCAACGTGCCGATGGCGGACGGCGAGATAACCGACGACACGCGGCTGCGCGCCGCCCTGCCGACCATCGAACAGCTGCGCGAGGGCGGCGCCAAGGTGATCCTGCTGGCCCATTTCGACCGCCCCAAAGGCCGGCGGGTGGATTCGATGAGCCTCGAGCCCTTGGCAAAACCCCTCGCCGCGCTGATCGGCGCGCCGGTCGCCTTCGCCGAGGATTGCATCGGGCCGCGGGCCGCCGCGGCGGTGGCGGCGATGAAGGGGGGCGACGTGCTGCTCCTGGAGAACCTGCGCTTCCACGCCGGCGAAGAGGCCGACGATCCGGCCTTCGCCGCCGCCCTGGCCAGAAACGGCGATCTTTACATAGACGACGCCTTTTCCGCCGCCCACCGCGCCCACGCCTCCACCGAGGGCGTGGCCCGGCTCCTGCCCGCCTACGCCGGGGCGGCCATGCGGCGCGAACTGGAAGCGCTGGAGGCGGCGCTCGGGAACCCAGCGCGGCCGGTGCTCGGAGTTGTGGGCGGCTCCAAGGTCTCGACCAAGCTCGAGCTGCTGCGCAACCTGATCCTGAAACTGGACGCCCTGGTCATCGGCGGCGGCATGGCCAACACCTTCCTCTACGCGCAAGGATGGGAGGTCGGCGCCTCCTATTGTGAAAAGGAACTGGCCCGCGCGGCGCGCGAGATTGTCGCCTTCGCCGGCGAGCATCGGTGCGACCTGCTGCTCCCCATCGACATCGTGGTCGCCGAGCGGGCCGCGCCGGGGGTGGCGGCGCGGGTTCGCGAACTGGGCGAAGTGGACGACGGCGAGCGCATCCTGGACGCGGGGCCCAATACCGTGGCGCGGCTGACGGAGGCGATGGACGAGGCGGCGACCCTGATCTGGAACGGCCCGCTCGGCGTCTTCGAGACCCCGCCGTTCGACGCCGGCACTTCCGCCGCCGCCCGCCATGCCGCCGAACGGGTCAAGGCCGGCAAGCTGATCGCGGTGGCCGGCGGCGGCGACACCGTCGCGGCCCTGCGTCACGCCGGCGTGGCGGGCGACTTCACCTTCGTCTCCACCGCCGGCGGCGCCTTCCTCGAATGGATGGAGGGCAAGACCCTGCCGGGCGTGGCGGCCTTGGAGGTTAATTAAGGACACAATACTTAATTCATCCGAACTTGCTGCCGCGACCGCGCTGGCGAACGAATTAAGTGTTGTGTCCCCTTAATTAAGCCACGATCCGGCCGCGGTGGATTGACTTTCAACCGCTCGCCTGATGGACTGGCCGGGACGATCGATAGTGAGCTAACCAGGGGGCCATTCCTATGTCGACCATTCGCTGGGACAATCCCGTCAACGGCAATTTCGCCACCGCCGGCGATTGGCGGGGCGGCGTCGCGCCGGGCGCCGGCGACCGCGTCATTCTGGGCCAACTGAGCGGCGACCCCTATACGGTCACCGCCTCGTTTTTCGACGCCACCGTCCGCGCCGTCGATATCTCCAGCGCGGCCACCCTGGCGATCACCGGTCACGTGTTCACGGTGAGCGGCACACTGAACAACCGGGGCACGATCCTGCTCAACCCCCTTGGCGGCGGCGCGACCCTGGCCTTCAAGGGCGTCAATATCCTCAAGGGCGGCGGCAATCTGGTTCTGGGCGACAGCAAGAACACCCTCATCAACCCGGTCAACGGAAAGTCCGGCCAGTCTGGCGGCCTGATCAACGTCGACAACACCATCTCCGGGGCCGGCCGGTTCGGCGGCCACGGCTTCTTTCTGCAAAACGAAACCGCCGGCGTGGTGGACGCCAACGGCGTTCACGCCCTGGTCCTTAGCGGCGGACCGAACAAGGGTCATTTCGTGACCTCCAACGCCGGCCTGATCGAGGCCACCGGCGCGGGCGGCCTGACCATAAAGACCGGCATTCACAACACCGCGACCGGGGTGATCTCGGCCGGCGACGGCTCGAAGGTGCGCCTGATCGACGGCGCCATCTACGGCGGCACGCTGACCGGCACGGGACTGTTCCTCTTCAAGGGTGGCGTCGGCATTCTGGACGGCCGTACGGTGAGCGTGAACAACCAGGCCCAGGTGCTGGTCGCCGGAGGAACCACGCTCGAGCTGCTCGGCGCCATCGATAACAGCGGCTCCATCGGCCTGGCGAGGAACACCACGCTGTCGGCGAACGGGCCTTTGGGCGCGACCCTGACCGGCGGCGGCGCCATCCACCTCAGGTTCGGCGACACCCTGGCTTTCGACACCCTTCTGACCAATGTCGATAACATCATTTCCGGGGCCGGACTGATCGGCCGGAACAATTTCGAGCACGGCCTGCCGGTGGCATTGACCAATCAGGCCGGCGGCGTGATCGACGCCGACAGTTCGCGGCTGCTGACCATCGACGTCAGCATCAACACCATCGCCAACGCCGGAACCATCGAGGCCACTGGGGGAGGAAGAATGAAAGTCCGCAGCCTGCTGGACAACACCGGCCTGCTGGCGACCGGCGGCGATGGAACCATCCGGTTCAACAAGGCGGTGACCGGAAAAGGGTCGGCCGCCATCGGCGGCGGCGCCATGATCTTCAAGTCGTTCTTCATCGAAAACGTCGCCTTCACCGCCAGTTCCGGGGCTCTGGAGCTCTACCATTCGCAAGGCTACACCGGCGCCGTCTCGGGCTTCTCCCTGGCCGGCGGCACCTCGCTCGACCTGCGGGACATCGGCTTCACGAGCGCCGACGAGGCGACCTTCAGCGGCGACGCGACCTCGGGCGTCCTCACCGTCACCGACGGGACCCGCACCGCCACCATCACCCTGATCGGCGACTACACCGGCTCGACCTTCGTCGCCAGCGACGACGGCCTGGGCGGGGTGAGCATCGTCGATACCGGCAAGGCCGCCGCGCAAGCCTCGCCGCACCGCTTCGTCGCCGCCATGGCCGGCCTCGGCGGTTCAGCCGGCGGCGCGCTCCATACCGGCCAGCCGATGACCTTCCACGAGCCGATGCTGCTGACGCCGCGACGGATGAGCGCCTAGGGCTCGAGGGCAAGAGCCTGGCGGTGCGCGGCGGGTCTGGAAATTTGAGACGAACGTCAAGCGAGCGTCAAAAGTGCGTCAAAAAGCGACGATGCGCCCGGCGGCTCGTTGACTCCCGCTTATCGTGCTGATGGATTGGCCGACAGTTGAACAGCTTGGTGAAAACCGAGGAACAGCAACCCGTTCAGTCTTTGGAGACATCCCATGACGACGATTCGTTGGTCCCATCCCGTCAACGGCAATTTCGCCACCGCCGGCGATTGGCGGGGCGGCGTCACGCCAGGGTTCGGCGACCGCGCCATTCTGGGTGAACTGGGCGGGACCGCCTATACCGTCACCGCCTCGACCAACGAGATCGTGCGCGCCATCGACATCTCCAGGGCGGCCACCCTGGCGATCACCGGCGGCGTGTTCACGGTGCGCGGTACGCTGGACAACAAGGGGACGATCCTGCTCAATCCCACCGGCGCCGGCGCGACCCTGGCGTTCAGCGGGGTCAACATCCTGAAGGGCGGCGGCAGCCTCGTCCTGGGTGACAGCAAGAACACCCTCATCAATCCGATCAACGGAAAGCGCGGCCAGTCGGGCGGCCTGATCAACGTCGATAACACCATCTCTGGAGCCGGCCGGCTCGCCGGCCACGGCTTCTTTCTGCAAAACGGAACCGCCGGCGTGGTGGACGCCAACGGGACCCATGCCCTGGTCATCAAGCAGGGAGGCGCGAGCTTCCACCATTTCCACCCAGGGACCAACGCCGGCCTGCTGGAAGCCACGAACGGGGGCCGGCTGGTTTTGGATAGCGAGGTCGTCAACACCGCGACCGGGGTGATTTTCGCCGGCGCCGCCTCGAAGGTGGTCTTGGGAAACATTTCCGGGGGCACGCTCGAATCGACCGGCTCGGGAAGGCTCATCGCCAAAGGGTTCGGCATTTTGGACGGCCGCGTCTTGACCTTGAACAACCAAGCGCAGGTGTTCGTCACCAAGGGGTCCACGCTGGTGCTTTTTGGAACCATCAACAACACGGGAAACATCACCCTCGCCAGTAATTGCGATTTGGGTGCGACCGACCCGGCGCGCGTGATGCTGACCGGCGGCGGCTCGATCGACCTCGGGAGCGGCGACCAGCTTACCTTCGGCTTCGGCCTCACCAACGTCGATAATACGATCACCGCCTCCGGCAAGATCGGCGGCCGTTTCGGCAGCCTGATCAACGAGGCCGGCGGGGCGATCGGTGGCGGCGCTCACCTCACTATCCATACCGGCGTCAACGTCATAGACAACGCCGGGCTCATCTTCAGCCGCGGCAATGTGGAGGTTCGAAGCGTTGTCCATAACACCGGCGTTCTGCAAGCTGACGCGGGAGGAAAACTCTCCTTCTACAAAGCCGTCACGGGCAATGGCTCGGCGACCGTCGATGGCGGCGCCCTGCGCTTCCGCTCGAGCTTCACCGAAGACGTCCAGTTCACCAACACCGCCGGCGGCGTTCTGAGGCTCGCCCAATCGCAAGGCTACACCGGCGCCATCTCGGGCTTCTCCCAAACCGGCGGCACGACCCTCGACCTGCGCGACATCGGCTTCACGAGCGCGGACGAGGCCACCTTTAGCGGCGACGCCACCTCGGGCGTCCTCACCGTCACCGACGGGACCCACACCGCGACCATCACGCTGATCGGCGACTACACCGGCTCGACCTTCGTCGCCAGCGACGACGGCCACGGCGGAGTGAACATCGGCGATACCGCCATGGCCGCCGCGCAAACTTCGCCCCATCGCCTCGTCGCCGCCATGGCTTCTCTGGGCGCTTCGGCCGGCGGCGCGATCCACACCGGCCAGCCGATGACCTTCCACGAGCCGATGCTGCTGACGCCGCGACGGATGAGCGCCTAGGGCTCGAGGGCGAGACGCGGATCGACTCTCAAGACAATCGCAACGCGTCCGCCCCCTCCACCCCTTCGGGGTCCCCCTCCCCCGTAAGAGGACGGGGGAGGAACATGGCGTTCGAATCCTTCTCCGCGAAGCGGGGGAGGGGGACCGCGAAGCGGTGGAGGGGGCGGGGGAATGAGCGCCGCCGCGGCTTTGCAAGTCCAGGCCGCGAAGGATAAACTCCCCGTTTCTTTGGGATGGGGGTCAAGACGGATGGCGCGGATCACGCTTCGGCAGCTTCTGGATCACGCCGCCGAGCACGGCTACGGCGTGCCGGCGTTCAATATCAACAACATGGAGCAGGGCCTGGCGATCATGGAGGCGGCGGCGGCGGCTTGCGCGCCGGTGATTATCCAGGCCAGCCGCGGCGCCCGTCAGTATGCCAACGATATTGTCCTCAGCCGTCTGATCGACGCCCTGGTGGAGCTGCACCCCGACATCCCGGTCGTCATGCACCAGGACCATGGCAACAGCCAGGCCACCTGCGCCACCGCCCTCCAGCACGGTTTCACCAGCGTGATGATGGACGGCTCCCTGAAGGCCGACGGCAAGACGCCCGCCGACTACGACTACAATGTCGCCGTGACCCGCGCCGTGGCCGAGATGGCTCACTGGGTGGGGGCCTCGGTGGAGGGGGAGCTGGGGGTGCTCGGCAGCCTGGAGACCGGCATGGGCGAGAAGGAGGACGGCCACGGCTTCGAGGGGGCCCTTGGCCACGACCAGCTGCTCACCGATCCGGCGCAGGCGGTGGATTTCGTCCGCGCCACCGAGGTCGACGCCCTGGCCATCGCCATGGGGACCAGCCATGGGGCCTATAAGTTCAGCCGCGCCCCGGACGGCGAGGTGCTGGCCATGGGGGTGATCGAGGAGATCCACCGGCGCCTGCCCAACACCCATCTGGTCATGCACGGCTCTTCCTCGGTGCCCCAGGAACTGCAGGACGTAATCAACCGCTACGGCGGCGAAATGCCCAAGACCTGGGGGGTGCCGGTGGCGGAGATCCAGCGCGGCATCCGGCACGGAGTGCGCAAGATCAACATCGACACCGACAACCGGATGGCCATGACCGGCGCCATCCGCAAGGTGTTCGCCGAAAGCCCCGGCGAGTTCGACCCGCGCAAATATCTGAAACCCGCCATGGAGGCCATGCGCGCGGTCTGCCGCCAGCGGTTCGAGGAATTCGGCGCCGCCGGCTGGGCCGACAAGATCAAGCCCCTGCCCATGGCGGCGATGGCGAAGCGCTACGCGGCGGGGGAGTTGTCGCCCCGGTTCGGGGAGACTCGGCAGGCGGCGGAGTAGCTACCACAAACGCGCCACGTCGAAGGCGTCGAACAGCGCCTCGTTGGAAACCAGGGTCAGGCCCTCCAGTTGCGCCTGGGCGATCAGCAGGCGATCGAAGGGGTCCTTGTGCGGGATGGCCAGCAGGCCGGCGGCGTGGGCGTGACGAAGGGATATCGGCAAGTCCTCAAAGCCGTGGTCGCGCATGAGCGGCACGAAGTTTTCCGCCAGCGCGGCGACGTTCGGCAGTTTTCCCGAGCGGTATTTGATCGTGATTTCAAAGGCCGAAACGGCGCTGACGTGAACCTGGGCGCCGGCGGCCTCGATCTCGTGGCGCGCCCGGCGGGACAGGCGGTCGTTTCCCTCGAAGAACCAGATGAGGGCATGGGTGTCGAGCAGCAGCCTCAATCGCCCTCGCCATTCCAGAGGGCGAGTTCGTCATCGGGCAGGGGATCGAAGAACGAGTCCGAGAAGGCGATCTTCCCCTTGAGCGCTCCAAAGACGGGCTTTTTCGCCGGCGCGTCCACCGGGGTCAGCTTCACCACCGGCGTCGCGCCGCGCGCGATCACCACCTCCTCGCCCTCTAGGGCGGAGGCGATGAGTTTGGAAAGCTGGGTCTTGGCCTGGTGAACGGTGAAGATCATGGCCCTTAGCTAGCAACTTAGCTAATGGCGGTCAATATCAAGCCGCCTTCGCGCCGCCCCGGTTCTTGCGCCACAATTCCTCGGTGAGGATGTTGGCGAGGCCAATCCAGCCGAGGTAGGGGGCGGCGAGGCCGGCGGCGGGGGCGTCGATCTTGCGCGCCTCCAGGGCGTAGGCGGCGGCCGTGCCCAGGGTGGCGACGGCGGTGGTGAGCTGGCCCCCCAGGCGGCGGGGACCGAGCGCCATCCACAGGGCGTTGAGGCCCTGGATCGCCGTCCATAGGGTGAGCGCCCGGGTGCGGGCGGCGCTGGCCGGGGCGTTCCACAGGCGAAGGCCGGACAAGGTCAGGGCCATGAACAGCGGCGGCCAGACGATGCCGAACACCGCCTTGGGCGGCTGGAAGGCCGGCCGTTTCAGGGCGTCGTACTGCGCTTGGATTTCCGGATTGTCGTCGATGGGCGCGTTGCGCCGCGCGATCGCGGCCGAGATCAGGACCGCGCCGGCGGTCAGCCCCAGGCCGGCGGCCACATGGCGGGCGGTGCGGCCGCGGCTGCCCGCGAGATCGCCCAGGGATTCGCGGAATTTTCCGTGCATGAAGGTCACCTTTGTGCGCGGGCAATGAACGGCGGTCGCGGCCGTTAAGTTCCGGCTGCGCGGCGCCGGCGAAGGGCGTAGACTCCGCCGCATGACCTTCGATGCGCTCCTGCTGTCCCGCCTGCAGTTCGCGTTCACCCTGGCCTTCCATATCATCTTCCCCAGCTTCACCATCGGCCTGGCCAGTTTCCTGGCGGTGCTCGAGGCCCTGTGGCTGGCGACGAAGCGCGAAGCGTTCAAAACCCTCTACCTGTTCTGGCTGAGGATCTTCGCCATCTCGTTCGGCATGGGCGTCGTCACCGGGGTGGTGCTGAGCTATGAGTTCGGGACCAACTGGAGCGTCTTTTCGCGGGCCGCCGCGCCGGTGATCGGGCCGCTGATGGCCTTCGAGGTGTCCACTGCCTTCTTCCTGGAATCGAGCTTCCTGGGGGTCATGCTGCTCGGCTGGAAGAAGGTCGGGCCGGGCCTGCATTTTGCCGCCACCTGCCTGGTGGCGACCGGGACCCTGGTCTCGGCGTTCTGGATCGTCTCGGCCAACAGCTGGATGCAGGCCCCCGCCGGCTCGGTGGTCCTGCCGGGCGGGGCGCTGCGGGCGGTGGATTGGGCGAGGGTGATCTTCTCGCCGACCTTTCCCGAGCGGCTCGCCCACATGGTGCTGGCGGCCTATCTGGCGACCGCCCTGATGGTCGGCGCCGCCAGCGCCTTCGCCCTCATCAAGGGTCGCTCGGGCGGCGAATCGAAGATCGCCCTGCGGATGGCGATCGGCATGTGCCTGGTGGTCGCGCCGCTACAGCTCCTGGTGGGCGACATCTCCGGCAAGGACGTGGCCCATCGCCAGCCGAGCAAGCTGGCGGCCATCGAAGCCTTCTGGGACACCAGGGCCGGGCAGGCCTTCCACGTCGTCGCCTGGCCCGACCGAACCTTGCAGGACAATCGGTGGGCGATCTCGATTCCCAGGTTGGGCAGCCTGATCGCCGCCGGCGACGCGAAGGCCACCGTGACCGGGCTGAAGGCCTTCGCCCGCGCCGACCAGCCGCCGGTGTTCATCGTCTTCTGGGCTTTTCGGGTGATGGTGGGCCTGGGCCTGGCGATGATCGGCCTGGGGATTTGGGGCGCGTGGCTGATGTGGCGGGGCGGCCCCGAACGCTCGCGCCTCTTCCTCATCGCCGCCATGCTCATGGGTCCGGCCGGCTTCGTCGCGGTGATCGCCGGCTGGACGGTGGCCGAGGTCGGCCGCCAGCCGTGGGTGATCTGGCATGTCATGCGGACCGCCGACGCCGTCTCCCCGGTGGGTCCCCACCAGGTTGCCGCCTCCCTGATCGCCTTCCTCATCATCTACGCCATCGTCTTCACCGCCGGCGCCCTCTTTATCCTGCGCCTGATCGCGGCGGGGCCGCTCGCCGAAGGCGCCCCGCCTTCGCCCGACGAGGCGCGGGCGCCCGGAACCCCCCTGGCCGCCGCGCCGCCGGAGCCCTGAGAGACCATGGCCCTCGACCTGCCGCTGATCTGGGCCGCCCTGATCGCCCTGGCGGTCCTCGCCTATGTGACCCTGGACGGCTTCGACCTGGGCGTCGGCATCCTTTTCCCCTTCGCCCGCTCGAGCGCCGACCGCGACACCATGATGGCGACCATCGCCCCCTACTGGGACGGCAACGAGACCTGGCTGGTGCTGGGTGGCGGCGGTCTCTTCGCCGCCTTCCCGGTGGCCTACGCCATTCTCATGCCGGCCCTCTATCTGCCGGTGATCGCGATGCTGCTGGCCCTGGTCCTGAGGGGGGTGGCCTTCGAGTTCCGCCTGCACGGCCGCACCCACGGCAAGACGGCGTGGGCCTTCGCCTTCGGCTTCGGCTCCCTCGTCGCCGCCCTGGCCCAGGGCGCGATCCTCGGCGGCTTCATCCAGGGGGTGCGGGTAAAGGGCGAAGCGCTCGGGGGCGAGGCCTTCGCGGGCGGGCCCTTCGACTGGGCGACCCCTTACAGCGCTCTCACCGCCGTGGGCGTGGCGGCCGGCTACGCCCTGCTGGGGGCCGGCTGGCTGATGGTCAAGACCACCGACGACCTGCATGGCGACGCGCGGCGATGGGCGAGGATCGCCGCCCCCGCCGTCGCCGCCCTGCTGGCCGCGGTGAGCGTGGCGACGCTGCTGGTCTATCCCGGCGTGGCGGCGCGCTGGGGCGTGTCGAGCGCCGGGGTGAATCTTGCGAAACTGGGGCCCTTGGCGCCCATCCCGGCGATCGGGGCGGCGGGGCTGGGGATGGTCTTCGCGGGCCTGCGCCGAGGCTCGCACGTCTGGCCGTTCGCCGGCGCCCTGACGGTCTTCCTGTCGGGCTATCTGGGCCTGGGGGCGAGCTTCTTTCCTGATATCGTGCCCTATCACATTGGCTTCCGGGCGGCGGCCAACGCCGACAACGCTCTTGGTCTGCTGCTGATCGGGGTGGGCGGCATGATGCCGGTGATCCTCGGCTACACCGCTTTCGTCTATTGGCTGTTCCGCGGCAAGGTGGCGGACGATGCCGGCTATCATTGAGGGGCCGCCCGAGGCCGGCGATGCGCGCCGCCCGCTGTGGCGGCGCCTGGCGTGGTTCGCCGCCCTGGCCATGGGGAGCGCGGCGGCGACGGCGCTGGTCGCCTGGGGATTGGAGGCGCTGTTGCCGAGATAGCTCGAAAACGGGCATGAGGGGTGCCATGCCGCCCGCCTGCCGCCTCTATCTGATCAGCCCGCCAGCCGTCGCCGACCTGGCCGCCTTCGCCCGGAGGCTGGAGGTGGCGCTGGCGGCGGGCGACGTGGCGGCGTTGCAGCTTCGCCTGAAGGATGCGCCCGACGCCGCCATCGAGGCCGCCGTGGCGGCGCTGGCGCCCATCGCCCGCGCCCACGATGTCGCCCTGATCCTCAACGACCGCCCCGACCTCGCCGCCCGCCTGGATTGCGACGGGGTGCACATCGGCCAGGGCGACGGGTCCATCTCCGAGGCGCGGCGGCTGATGGGCAAGGACCGCCTCGTCGGCGTCACCTGCCACGACAGCCGCCATCTGGCCATGGAGGCGGCCGAAGCGGGGGCCGACTACGTGGCCTTCGGGGCCTTCTTTCCCACCGCGACCAAGGCGACGTTCCACACGCCCGACCCGGAGATCTTGTCCATCTGGCAAGAGTCCATGCTGATCCCCTGCGTCGCCATCGGCGGGATTACCGTGGACAACTGCCGCCCCCTGGTCGCCGCCGGGGCCGACTTCCTGGCCGTGTCGGCGGGGGTGTGGGCCTATCCGCAAGGGCCGGCGGCGGCGGTGCGGGCGTTTGGGGCGGAACTGGAGCGCGGGCTTCCAGCCCACTCTTAAATCCGACTGGCGTCACGCGGGCTGACAAACCCCGCGCTCCGGCGGCCGCCTTGCTTCGCGACGCCCCCCTCCGCTAGGTGTGTGGTCCCGGAATGAGCTGCGGCGGCGTCAACGGACGAATCCCATGCTTTCCAGCTTGAGCAGGATTTGCTGGGCGGCCAACTCGGCCGACAGTTGCCCGGTGTCGATCACCATTTCGGGCGCTTCCGGGATCTCGTAGGGATCGTCGATGCCGGTGAACTCCTTGATCAGCCCTTTGCGAGCCTGAGCGTAGAGCCCTGTGCGGTCGCGCTGTTCACACATCTCGATCGCGGTCGAGACGTGGATCTCGATGAATCCACCGTAGGCCTGGACCAGGTCGCGAACCCAGCGTCGCGTCGCCCGGTAAGGCGCGATCGGCGCGCAGATCGCCACGCCGCCGGCCTTGGTGATCTCGGAGGCCACATAGCCGATGCGCTGAATGTTGAGGTCGCGGTGTTCCTTGGAAAATCCCAGTTCGCTGGAAAGATGCTTGCGAACCAGGTCCCCATCGAGCAGCGTCACGCGCCGGCCGCCCATTTCGAGGAGCTTGACCAAAAGAATATTGGCGATGGTGGATTTCCCCGAGCCTGACAGGCCGGTGAAGAACACGGTAAAACCCTGGGTCGACCGCTGGGGATACCGCTTGCGCAGCTCGTCGAGCACTTCGGGATAGGAAAACCAGCTCGGAATATCGAGTCCTTCTTGCAGTCGGCGGCGGAACTCCGTTCCGCTGATATTCTTGACCTCCATGCCTGGCTTGACTTCGTCCGTCGGCATGTATTGCGCGAGATCCTCGACGTAGACCATCTCCTGAAAGGGGACCATGGTGATGTCGAGTTCCTGCTGGTGCTTCGCGAATAGCGCCTGGGCCTCGTAGGGCCCATAGAAAGGCTTACCCTTGGAATCATTCCCGGGCCCGGCGTGGTCGCGGCCGATAATGAAATGCGTACAACCGTAGTTCTTGCGGATGATGGCGTGCCATAGCGCCTCGCGCGGGCCGCCCATGCGCATGGCGAGATTGAGAAGGCTCAGGCTCGTGGTCTGTTCTGGATATTGCTTCAACAACAATTCGTAACAGCGCACCCGCGTGTAGTGGTCCACGTCGCCGGGTTTGGACATCCCGACGATGGGCTGGATCAACAGGTTGGCTTCGTTTTCCCGCGCGGCGCGGAAGGTCAGCTCCTGGTGGGCGCGGTGCATCGGATTGCGCGTCTGAAAGGCGACGATCCGCCGCCAGCCAAGCTCCTCGAACTTGGATCGCAGTTCCGCCGGCGCGTGCCGCAGCAGCTTGAAATCATAGTGGAGATGCGGCTCGATCCCCTTGAGCTTGCCGCCAAGGTAGACCGCGCCAGCCTGGTTCATCAGATAATTGACACCCGGGTGAGCCTGGTCCGTCGTACCGAAGACCCTCTTGGCCTCGTGGTCCTTGTCGGGCGTCCAAATATCCGAAACCTGCACGGTCGCAATGATGACGCCCTCTGGATCGCGGAGCGCGATGTTTTCACCGTCGCTCAACGTCTCGGCGAATTTTTGAGACAC